>JACZJU010000093.1 GCA_014860395.1 Burkholderiales bacterium
ACCCGGCACACGGAGCGCGCAATCGTCAGCTCTTCGTCGGTACGAATGACGCGGACCACAACCCGGCCGGCGGCGGCGGAAATCACGCCCTCGTTCGCGGCGTTGCGCTTTTCATCGAGTTCGATTCCGAGGAAATCGAGCCCGGCGCAAATGCGGGCGCGAACGACCGGCGCGTTCTCGCCGATGCCGCCGGCGAACACCAGTGTGTCCAGGCCGCCCAGCGCCGCCGCGAATGCACCTACCCATTTCCTTACCTGGTAGCAAAACAGCGCCACCGCCTCCGCCGCGCGCACGTCCTGCGCCTCGCGTTCCAGCAAGTCGCGCATGTCGGAACTGGTCTCTGACACGCCCAGCAGCCCGGACCGGGAATTGACCATTTCGTTGAATTGCTTCGCGTCCATTTTTTCAGTGCGCGCCAGGTACAAGACCAGTCCGGGATCGAGGTCGCCCGAGCGCGTGCTCATCGGCACCCCGGCTGCCGGGGTGAAACCCATGCTCGTGTCCACGGGCTTGCCCTCACGCACCGCGGCCAGGCTCGCGCCATTGCCGAGGTGGGCGAGGATGACCCGGCCTTGCGCCGCTTCGGCTCCGGCCTGACGGGCCAGCTCTTCCATCAGAAACGCATACGACAAGCCGTGAAAGCCGTAGCGCCGCACCCCCAGCGCCTCGTAGCGCCGCGGGATCGGCAACAACTGGGCCACGCGCGGCAGGTCATGGTGGAAGGCCGTGTCGAAACACGCCACCTGGGGCAGGTCGGGAAAGCGGCGATGGAACGCCTCGGTCAACAGGATCTCCTCCGGCAGATGCTCGGGATCGAATGCACTGAGCCGGCGCAGCTCCTCGACCATGTCCGCGGTGATACGCTGCGGCTGGCTGTACTTCGGCCCGCCGTGCACCACGCGGTGTCCGACCGCCGACAGCGCGTCACGGGTGCTGCGCGCCTCGATCCAATCCATCAGCGCGCCCACCGCCACCGCGTGATCCGGCGCCGTCACCGGTCGCGAAAAGTTGTCCGCCTGGTCTGCGCCTTTTACCCGCATGCTGCAATCCGGCAGCCCGATCCGCTCGATCGCGCCCGCCAGAATTCGCCTGGGCGCGTCCGCAGCTTCGAACAGCGCGAACTTGATGCTCGAGGAGCCGCCGTTGATGGTCAGAACCAGTGGCGGACCCCGGCGCCCTTGCGTTGACCGCTTATTCATGCAAGCGGATCTCCCGTTTTGTCAGCCGGTAAGCGCCCTCGATCAGCACCGCCAGCGCGAACATCGCCACCAGCACCCATAACTTGCCCGGCGCGGTCCGTGCCGTTTGCCAGATCAAGGCGGCCAGGGCCAGCAAACATGCAATGGCCCCTGCAGCAGATATCCAGCCGCGGCTGTGCGTGTGCCGTGCATGGCTTGCGTTTGCGGCATTCACTGCGGCGAAGATCAGCAGAAACCCGGCGCTGCCCAGCGTCGCGATGCTCGTCAGGTCGAAGGCGTTGGCCACGACGAGCGTCAGCCCGGCGGTAATAAGCAGCCCTTCCATCGGTTGACCCCACACTTTGCGCTCCAGTTCCGTCGGCAATTCGCCGTCGCGCGCGATGCAATAGCTCAGGCGCGCCGCGCCGTAGAGCGTGGCGTTGATCGCGGAGGCGGTGGATAACATCGCCGCAACCGCGATCAGCGTGAAGCCGGTTTGCCCGAGAAACGGCCGGGCCGCCTCCGCCAGCGCAAAATCCTTGGCCGCCACGATCTTGTCCACCGGAAGATTGCCCACCGTGACCAGCGCAACCAGCACGTATAACGCAATTACGAAACCGACCGCCGTGTAGTAGGCGCGCGGCAGCGTCTTCGCCGCGTCACGCACATCCTTGGCCGTATTGGCGATCAACTCGAAGCCTTCGTACGCGAGGAAGATGATCATCCCGCCCGCAGCCAGCTGTAACGGCGGCGACCACGAGGCCGGCGCGATTTGGGCGGCGTTGATGCCGAAAACACCCACGCCGACGAACAGCAGCAGGATCGCCAACTTCAAACCGACAATCCAAATTTCTGCCTTACCGATCAGCTCCGCGTTGAGCAGGTTTATCCCGGCAATCGCGATAACGGCAAGACTGATCAGCGCATGTTTGCCTATCGCCTGCCAGGCCTGCGGCAGAAACGTCGCGCCGTAACTGCCGAATGCGAACGCATACAGTGACAGCATCACCACGTAACTCAGCCACAGCAGCACGTTCAGGCTGCCGGTGAACATCCCGGCGCCGAACGCGCGGTCGAGAAAACTGACCGTGCCGCCGCGGCTCGGATAGGCGACGGAAAGCTTCGCATACGAATACGCCGTCAGCAGCGCCACCAGGCCCGCCAGTGCAAAAGCCACCGGGGTGCCGCCGTGCGCAAGCTGCACTGCCAGGCCCAGCACCGCAAAAATCCCGCCCCCGACCATCCCGCCGACGCCGATGGCCACCACCGCCCACAAGCCCATCTTGCCGTCGCCTGCGTCACTCATGTGTGGTTAGCGAGCATGGCGGCAGCGATAGCCGCCATTTTCGTCAGGCTATCTCTGCAGGACCCACTGTCTGGTTTCGTGGTCATAAATCCATACCTGGGTTGGATGCGCCGTAACGCTGATCTCGAGTTTGATCGCCTGCCGCTTGTTGATGTAGGGAACCGCGAGGCGGCGGGCCTGTTCCAGCGAATAGGCCGTCGTCGTGGATTTTTCGTCGACGTAGAGCGTGCATCCCGTAATCGGCGGCATCGCCGGATCCTCCGCAGTTTTTGCTGCTCACGCTTGCGTATTTTGCGCAGCGCCTGAAACGGCGGACCGGGCATGGCGCGAAGACTGGGCAGAGACAAAGCCTATTGCAGGAAGTTTGCGGCGTATGTGCGTTGGCGCACACAGCGCTCGGCGGCCGCGGCGGCTTTGGCGCTTGCGCGCCCAGATGACGCGTGCCGCCGGCGATACCCGTGGCGAATCAGCGAGGGAAGCGCCAGGACTCCCCGTCAAGCGCTATTGCGGCGTGGGATGGCGGCCGGCGTGAAATCGCCGCAATTCTGCGAACGCTTCGGAAACAGCCTGTTTGCGCACTGCCGCGGCATCGTGCGAGTCCTGGTCCCGCCGGTCCTCGCGCGTTTCCAGCTCGGCGAGCTTGTCGAATATCCCCAGAGCCCGGCGCGAATCGTAGCCAGCCGCGAAGAAAATGGCCGCTCCGACCGCGTCCGCCTCGCGCTCCTGCAACAGCG
Organism: Burkholderiales bacterium; assembly: GCA_014860395.1. Lineage (GTDB taxonomy): Bacteria > Pseudomonadota > Gammaproteobacteria > Burkholderiales > SG8-39 > 2-12-FULL-64-23. The sequence continues at coordinate 3,219 of JACZJU010000093.1, forward strand.
CGGTGGGTCGATAGGCGGCGGCGTAGGCATCGTCGGCAAGAAACGCGAGCAGGGCCTTGCGCGCGGTGGGGACTTTTTCTTTTCCGAGAAATTCCGCCATGAACGAGAGCTTCTCCGACGCATGCCCGGCAAGGACATGCGCCGCCTCGTGCGCGAGGATCATGGCGAGCTCGTCGTCGTTGAGCTGCAGCGTGCGTACGAAGGTCGCGTCCACGAGTATGGTTTCCCCGGGGAATGCCGCCGCCCCGTAGCCGAAGTCGTTGATTAATATGGCTCTCCAAGAGGAATGGGCAAAGCGCGAATCGATGGCTGCCACCGCCGCGCCAACCGTCGCCATGACGGCATCGACGCGGGCGTTCAAGCTTCGGTCCTCCTCCAGCGTGCGATCCTTGATCGCCTGGCGCACATAGCCCGCCGCAAGTCCCCGCCATGCCGCCGCCGCCTCCGACTCCGGATATGCGGCCCGGTTGTGCATGCCCTCCGGCGACCCTTGGGCAAGGCAAGCGCCGGCGAAAAGCAGAAGCACCACCGCGATGCACGTCTTCATGGCTTACTCCTCCTCCCATGTATCGGCAAGCTAGCGCGTTTCCGCAGGCATTCCGGGTAGGTGCCGACGCAAGGCGAGTATCCAATTTTGGCCCGAGAACCACAATAGGGCGGTTCCGTCTGTGTGCTAGCGCACATATCGCGGCGAATTTTTTGAAGCCGCTTGGATTGCCCGGGGCGAATTCAGAGTCAGTTAGCCAGCGAACAGACGCCGGCGCGGCGGGCGGGCAAATTGTTGGCAATGAACCGGAGCATGTCCATGCCCGCAATTGAGAGCCGAAGAAACACGATGCCCGCGGTGCGCCTGATCGGAATGCTTTGCTTAATTTTGGCGGCAGGTTGCGCCGGGCTCAGGCAGGCGCCGGACGCGAGGGCACAAAGTGGCCTCCTGTCAGTCGATCCGTCCCTGATCGGCCGAAACCAGGACATGAGCGTCGCCGGCGGATCGCGCCGGTCAGAAGCGAAGGAGCAAGCGCCCGTCGCGCTGGCGCAGCCCATTGCGGCGCCGCAGCAGCCCGTGGTGACTCGGGACGAGCTCGCAGCAAACGAAGCGTTGACCGCAATACCGGCGCCGCCCGCCGAGAGCCAAGGCGCCGCCGGGTCCGCCGCGCCACCGACCATAGCGCCCGCAAAAGTCCCCGCCGCTTCGACGGTCGTCGAGCAGCCGCCGAAGAACAAGGTTCCCGCCGCTTCGGTTGCCATCGAGCAGCCGCCGAAGAACAAGGAGCCGCTTCCCGTCGCCAAGAAGCCGGAGCCGCCGCTGGACCTGGAGGCCCTGAAGGCGCGGCTGCGCGACACCAATGCCATCGGCCTGTTCACCAAGCTCGCGCTCAAGAACCAGGTGGATGACCTGCTGCAACGGTTCCGCGCGCATTACCGCAGCGGACAGAAGACCAGCGTCGCCGCGCTGCGGCAGCCGTACGACATGCTGGTCCTCAAGGTGCTCGCCCTGATCCAGGACAGCGATCCATCCCTGGCCCGCTCGATCGCCGGGTCGCGCGAAGCGATCTGGGGCATTCTCGCCGATCCGGAAAAATTCAATTCAGTAAGTTGAACTATTGACACAAGGAGCAGCATCGTGATCACATCCGCCCGGGCTTCGGCCCTGATATTCCCGCTCGTCATGCTCTTCGCAGGACCGTCGCCGGCGGCGCAAGACGCTGCGCTGCTCAAGGACCTGACATCCGTCATCATGCTGCTGGGCTTGCCCTGCGGTCAGGTCGTCAGCGCCAAACGACAGGCAGACAACGACCACATCGCGTCATGCCAGAACGGAATGCGCTACCGCGTATTCGTGAACGCGGAAGGCCGGGTGGTCGCGCAGAAACAATAGATGTCGCCATTGCGCAAGACGCTGCCGGTGTCATCTAGCGTCCCGAGTCGCTAATTCGCTGAAGAAAAGACGCCGAGAATCGGCGCCATACGGCATTGCAAATGCTCGCAAGGTGTCCAACCTTACTGCGCTTTGCGCCTTGTCTGGCGCCGATTTCGCCGCTTTTCTGTTTCAGCCATTGTTTCCTCGCCAAGCAATTGTTCAACGAACTAACGACTCGGGACACTAGCGGTGCCGCCGCATCATCTCGTAAGCCCGCGCCCCGGCGGCGGCGTCCTCCATCTGAACGCACTGTCGCCACGGGTCCGTATCCTTCGTATACCCCAGTTTCTCGCAATAGGGACCAAATGTGGCCAGCACGTCGGCCGCGCGTTCTTCCATCGTTGCGCAGCCTGAAAGGAGGACGAATAGCCAGAGGTAGCGCATGGGCAGGCTCTGTTTGAGGCAGCTCAGGATGGAAAACCAGACTAGCCCTTCTTGATCTCTTCGACAGCCTCCTTGAGGTCGCCGACGCCTTTTTGCACCTTCCCGGAAATCTGTTTTGAAAGCCCCTTGATCTGTTGTTCCTTGCTTCCAACCACTTTTCCCGCCTCTTCCTGTACTTTGCCGACCACGTCCTTCGCCGCGCCCTTCACTTGATCCTTGTTCATGTTCGATTGCTCCTGTTGTAAGCGCTGCACCCAGCGCGATGGAAACCAGCCGCTCCGAAAACCCTTCTTCGTCTGGAATACTAAATCTGTGCGCAACGCGCCGATGTGCGGCGGCGCACATAACCCCCGATTTTTTTCGATATTTGCGCAATGGATTGCAGACGGGCTGCCGGGCGCCGCCTGTATCGGCCCTTGCAGATTTTGGATACATTTTCGCGAACACGCTGGTTGACAAAAATCAACGGCCGCGATGAATGAGCTGGGTACATTGGAAGCGTTGATCAGTCCAGTACACGCTTGCTTGTCTCAGGGAGGCTCCAATGTCGGGACGGGATCTGTTTCAGCCGTATCCGGGGGCGCGCTTCGCCCGGCATACGCCCAGGCAAAACCAGCTACTTGCAGCGCTGCCGCCGCAGGACTATGAGCGCCTGCTGCCCGGTCTGCAGCCCGTGTCCTTGCCGCTGGGCTGCACCGTTCACAACGCCGGCGACCGCGAGAAGTACCTGTATTTCCTCGACGCCGGCATCGTTTCCCGGTTCTGCGTGATGGAGGACGGGGCGTCGGCGCACTTCTCCCTAACCGGCAGCGAAGGCGTGGTCGGCGTCGCATCGTTCCTGAGCGGCGAGAGCACGCCGAGCCAGGCCGTGGTGCTGAGCGCCGGCCACGCGTATCGGCTGGGGGCGCATCTGCTGAAAGCCGAGTTCGCGCACGACGGCGTGCTGCCGCAACTGCTGCTGCGCTACGTCCACGCCCTGATCGCGCAAACCGGGCAGATCGCGGTGTGCAACCGGCACCATTCACTGGAACAGCAACTGTGCCGCTTGATCCTGTCGAGCCTGGACCGCTTGCCCTCGAGCGAGCTCACGATGACGCATGATCTGATCGCCGACATGCTGGGCGCGCGCCGCGAAAGCGTCACGGATATCGCCGGAAAGCTGCAAAAGGCGGGTCTGATCCATTACAGCCGCGGCCATATTGCCGTACTCGATCGCCCGGGACTGGAAGCAAAGGTATGCGAGTGCTATGCGGTCGTCAAACGCGAGTATGACCGTTTGCTCGGTCCGAACACACTATCGGCAATGCCGGCTTGCGCGGCACATCGCGGCGAAATTCACCGACGCCAGCGCGAAGCGCCGCAACGGGCGGGAGCGGCCTGATGGAAAACCAGAGCCCGTTGAATCCGAAGCCGGGCCTAGCCTTCTAACAGGCTGTTGAAATTCGCTTCCGAATCCAAAAAAAGATACGCGCGGCACGATTGCTTCAGCGGGAAGCGAGTTTCGGCAGCCTCTGAAATAGGGGATATAAAAGGGGGCATGCCCCCTTTTTCAACACCCTTCTAACGCCCATCGACGGTCACTTTGGGTTTTCTTCTTCGTTCCCCATCATCAGCGACTTCAAGCCGACATAGGGCGCGGCACCCTCCGCTGCCGGCACCGGAGCCGCAGTCCCCTGCGCCGCCGCCGATTCGAGTTCGCGCACGCGGCCTTCGAGGTTTGCCCTGTCGTTCTCCAGGCTGGCGACCTGGCGCCGCAGGCGCACACGGTCCCATTGTCCCTTGATCACGCTTGGTGTCGATACCAGACCGGCGATCAGCACCCCCACGCAGACCGCCGCTAACAGCACCACCGCCAGCGAGCTGTCGTAGCGCCAGAAACCAAGAACCACCGTCACCGCAATATCGTTCTGCAAGGCAAAGGTAACGGCGCCGATGGCAAAGACGATACCCAGGATCAACAAGAGCTGCATGATTTCCTCCGTTCAGTGAACTGACCGACGCGGTTCTCGGAACAACTCTGCTACGACGCCACGCGGGGCCGGCCCGCCGCACTCCGCACGCGCGAAGGCCGTAGGCAAATTGCGATTGATTTTAACTCTACGCGAATTGCCCGGCCAATTCAGTACGCCAGCGCGCATAGCGCTCGGACGCAATGAACACCAGCGCCTGCGCTGCGTGAACACCAGCGCCTGCGCTGCGCGGACGCCGGCGCTTGCGCGGCAGAGGGTTCGCTGCCGAACAGACAGCGCCGTGACGGACGATTAGCCTGTCTGCACATACCAGGAGCCTATTCATGCCTAGAGATTTCCAGCCAGCCGATCCGAGCGCAGCAGCGGATGCAGTTCCGGGTCCGACCGCACCCACGACGCCCACGCCAAATCGAGACGAACAGCGCTGGTTCAGCTTGCGGGCCGGGGGACGGGCAAAGCAGTTCGCCGCCAGTCTGGAAGCCAACACCCGACGCGTGAAGCAATTCCTGCATGGCGGCAAATAAGCAGTGCCGTCTTCCAGGAGCCAGAGGGCCGCAGGGCGGAAACGCAAGTTCCAAGGGAAATCGACTGCAATCTGCAAAACAAACGGGGCCTTAGCCCCGTTTGTTCAACTGCCAAGCCCCGACCTAGGGAGACGGCAACCAGCCCGCCGTCCCAAGCTTGCCTTACTTCAGCCGCATGTCGTTCTTGACCGAAGTCACGCCGCTTACGCTGCGCGCGATATTGACCGCCTTGTTGATGTCGGCCTGGTATTTGACGAAGCCGCTCAGCTGAACCGCGCCCTTGAAGGTTTCGACATTGATTTCGGAGGATTTCAGCGAGGGCTCGTTGAATATCGCCGCCTTCACCTTGGTGGTGATGACGGTGTCATCGACATACTCGCCCGTACCTTCCTTGGTGGAGGTAGAAGCGCAGCCCAACGCAGTTGCCAGCACGACGCCAAGAAAAATGGCGGAAATACTTTTGTTCAGTTTCATAATAAGTCGCTCCATTGAGTACCGCAATAAGACCCGGGACCATAACCGCTGCACATCGTGAGATCACGACACGCAGGTCACGGAGGCAATCATCTGCTTTTGCCACGCCGCGTTCCGTGCGCTGGCGTACATAGGCTGCAGACTATTTTCTACAACGCGCTGCACGGCGATTCACGAGTTCGGGACCAGCGTGCCGTTCTCCACCCTGACCTTGTCGCCTACCCTGAACGCCGGCGCGGCCGCGTAGGAAATCGTCTGGGTGCCGCCGCCCTGCAGGCGTACGGTCACTTCGTAGTGTGTGGTCTTCTTCACGCGCTTTTCGATTTCGTTGCCGGCAACGGCGCCGCCTACGGCGCCGGCAATCTCGGCAGCGGTGGTACCTCGTCCTTTGCCGATCTGGCTGCCGATCATCGCGCCGACCACGCCGCCGGCGATTTTGCCGAGATAGCTGCCTTCGCCCCTGACTTCGACTACGTTGATCGATTCGACCACGCCGCAATTGGCGCAATGCCTGACCGCCCGGCGCGCCGACGGCAGTTGACCGGGCGCCGCCAGCAGCGACTGGCCGAGAATGAAGCTCGCCTCCCGGTTGCCCAGGCGCAAGGTGGCCGTGGCTGCCGACTTGGCCGAAATGCGGTCGCGGTTTTTGATGGTGTAAGTGCCTTCATAGACGCCGGCCGCGACTTCCGTCAGCGACAGCTTCCCCTTCACCCCCTTGATCCTGACGCTGGCCTTCGCGCCCGGAGTCCCGGACAGGGAAAAGAACAGCGCCTCCCCCGCGTCCAGGCGCGCCACCGGGTCGGCCTCGAAGCGTTCGATCTTGACCATCGCGGCCAAAGCGGCGGCATCGGCTGCGCGTTTGACTTCGGAACGCGAGGCGGCGCCGGCGAGCAGGGATTCATCCAGGATTTCGGTGGCAATTCGATTGCCCACGCGCAAGTTCGCGGTGACCATGGAGGTGGCCGTGATCTGGTCCCTGAAGCTGATGGTGTAGGTGCCTTCATACACGCCGGCTTCCACTTCCGCGAGCGGGAACTTGTCCACGACCCTGTCGATGCGCACGGTCGCCGTTCCGCCGGCGCTGCCATAAAGGGTAAACACCAGATCACTGCCGGCGGTCAATTTGGCGGCCGGCTCGACATCGAAACCGTCGATGCTGGGGGTCGCATCCGCGTACACGGACTGCTGCGCCCACGCCATCGTCGAAGAGAACGCGAGCGGTAAAGACACCAACAGCGCGATCAAGCCAAACAGCATTCTCTTTGGAATGTTCATTTTCTTCCTCTGTGTTTTGCGATGGCAATCAGCGTCCGGAAAGATCCCAGTCGCGATTGCGGTCCAAAAAATCCCGCAGCTGGCGCTCGGTTTCCTCGTTCGCCATCCCGTGGCGCAGCTGGATGCTGCCGGCAAGCTGTGCGTGCCTCGCCGCGTCGATCCCGGATTCGTCGCCGCGCAGCCGGCTCCATTGTTCCTGCACCTTGCCGCTGAACTGCTTCCAGCTGCCTGCGAATCGGTCCCAATTCATGTTCATCTCCCGACGTTGCTTGATCAGGCATGTCGCGTCCGGCACAGGAGCGGGTTTCGCGCATACCAAAAGCGCATTTTCCCGGCCGCCCTGCCCCGGGTCTGTACGCTGTCGTACATACGCCTGTCGTACATACTCCTGTCGTACATACCCGCATGCACCGCCCGGCGGGCGGCCGGGGACTGCCCTGGTTCGGCGAAATCCGGCTTATGGCTTATGTTGTCTGGCGCACATACGTGGGTACGCCCTTGTGCTAATCTCGCGCGCATGGGGCAGCGCTCTTGCCTTTCACCCCGGCTGACCCGCTGGCAGTTTCGATCCTGGATGCAACGCGCTAACCCGCCTATGCCTGCCCCTCAAAGTCCCAATCAGAATCACCTTCTCGCCGCCCTGCCCGCGGAGGAGTTCGAACGCCTGCGCCCGCACCTTGAGCCGGTCGAAATGCGCCTCGGCGAAGTGCTGTACGAATCCGGCGGCCTGCTGCAGCATGTCTATTTCCCGACGAGCGCGATCCTGTCGCTGCACTACGTCATGGAGAACGGGTCGTCCTCCGAGATTGCCGGCGTGGGCAACGAAGGCATGCTCGGCATATCGCTGTTCATGGGCGGCAATACGACGCCCAGCCGGGCCGTGGTACAGACGGGGGGACAGGGATACCGCTTGAAGGCGCAGATGTTGGCGCAGGAATTCAAGCGCGCCGGACCGATGCAACTGCTGCTGCTGCGCTACACCCAGGCGCTGATCACGCAGATGTCCCAGACTGCGGCGTGCAACCGGCACCATTCCCTGGTGCAGCAACTGTGCCGCTGGCTGTTGCTGACTCTGGATCGCATGCCGACGAACGAGCTGATCATGACGCAGGAACTGGTTGCGAGCATGCTCGGGGTGCGCCGCGAAGGCGTGACCGAGGCTGCCGGCAAATTGCAGCAGGCGGGCGTCATCCGCTACCGCCGCGGGCACATCACTGTAGTCGACCGCGCCGGGCTCGAATCCCAGGTGTGCGAGTGCTACGCGGTGGTAAAGAAGGAATTTGCCCGCCTGCTGCCGGACACGCTGCAGCGGCGGGAATCGCGCGCGCAGTCCCCCGATACGCGGCGGGCGGCGGTCGTGCGCCTGACCGACCGCAATGCGAGCACGAAATGAACACGGCCGGATCAGGCACGCACCGCAGCCGGCTTGCAGCCGTCGCGCCGGCGCGGCCGGCCTTGTCGCCGACAATCGATGCCAGGCGGCATATGCTTCGGCGATGGGCGGATCTGCGGTGAAAGTCTCCAGTCAAATCGCCGTTTCGCTTGCCGGCGCGACCCTGCTGATTGCGCTGTTGGTGGCGGCATCGCTGTGGGCGTTCGGACACCTCGCCTCGGCCGCCAACGCCAGACAGCAATCCTACGATATGACAATACGCGCGGAGGCCATGCTCTCGGGTTTGACCGACGCCGAGTCCGCCCAGCGCGGCTACTTGCTGACCGGCGACGAAGTTTTTCTGGAACCGTATATCGCCGTGCGTGACAGCGTCGGCGGCGAGTTGCAGGCGCTGCTCGGGCTTGCCCCGATCGGCGCCTCGCATCAGTACCTCGAAGCGCTGGTTCCGTTGGTGGACGCGAAACTGGCGCATATGGCGCAAATCATAAAACTGCGCCGCGAGCACGGCGCGGCCGCCGTCCTGGAGGTCGTAGGCAAGGGGGCCGCGACCAGCGGCGACGGCAAGCGCCTGATGGATTCGATACGCGCCGAGATGCGCGGCCTCGCGCGCACCGAGCAAGCCGAGCTCGCGCACCACGAAGCAGCGTTTCAGTCGAACATGCGCCGCATGTTCGCCGGAATCATTTCGATCAGCGTGCTGGCGCTGCTGTTTGCGCTGTCCTTTGCCTTCCTGTCCTATCGGCAGGCACAACAGCGGGCGAAGAACCTGGTCCACGCCGAGACCAGGCGGTTGCTCGAGATTCAGGAAAAGACCAATGAACAGCTGCAGCGGGCCAATGCCACCCTGCAGGTAAGCGAGGCCAAGCTCGCCGTTACGCTCAATTCGATCGGCGATGCGGTCATCGCCACCGATGCCGAAGGACACGTGACCTTCCTCAATCCCCTGGCCGAAAAGCTCACCGGCTGGACGCTGGCCGAAGCCGCGCTGCGCCCGGTGGACGAGATCTTTCACATCATCAACCAGGAGACCCGCGAGCCCTCCACCATCCCGGTGAAGGAGACCCTGGCGCATGGCACGGTACACGGCCTGGCCAACCATACCATGCTGATCGGACGCGACGGCAGCGAGTGCGCCATCGCCGACAGTTGCGCACCGATTCGCGACCACGCCGGCCAGGTGGTCGGCGCGGTGCTGATTTTCCGCGACGTCACCAGGGAGTATGCGGTGCAGCAGGCCCTGAACGACAGCGCCGCGCTGATCAAGACCATACTGCAGACCGTGGCCGATGGCGTCATCACCATCCATGCCCGCGGCGGCATCATCGAGAGGTCAAACCCGGCCGCCGAGCGCATATTCGGATACAGCGCCGAAGAGCTGGTCGGACAGCGTTTCAGCCTGCTGATACCCGAGCTCGATCGCGACCAGCGCAACGGTTCCCTCGAGTATTACAGCGCAAGCGAGGAGGCGCGCGCCGCCGGCCTCGGGCGCGAGGTCGTGGGCCGGCGCAAGGATGGCGGCGAATTTCCGCTGGAAATCGCGGTCAGCGAAATGTCGCTGGGCGGGCAACGCTACTTCACCGGCGTCCTGCGCGACATCACGGCGCGCAGGCAGACGGAAGCCGAGCAGAAGCGGCTCGACCAGCGCCTGCGCGACCAGCAGTTCTACACGCGCTCGCTCATCGAATCCAACATCGACGCGATCATGACCACCGATCCCTCGGGCATCATCACCGACGTCAACAAGCAGATGGAGGCGCTCACCGGCTGCACGCGCGACGAGCTGATCGGCGCACCGTTCAGGGATTACTTCACCGATCCGGACCGGGCCGGGGCGGCGATCAAGCTGGTGCTCGCGGAAAAGAAGGTCATCAACTACGAGCTCACCGCGCGCGCCCGGGACGGCACCGAAACCATGGTGTCCTACAATGCGATGACCTTCTACGACCGCGACCGGAATCTGCAGGGCGTATTCGCCGCCGCGCGCGACATTACCGAACGCGAACACCTGTATCAGATGCTGCAGGAACGGAATACCGAGCTGGAGTGCGCAAGGTCCGCGGCGGAAAAGGCCAACCTCGCCAAATCCGAATTTCTGTCCAGCATGAGCCATGAGCTGCGCACCCCGCTCAACGCCGTTCTCGGCTTTGCGCAGGTGATGGAGTCGGGCACGCCGCCGCCCACGCCGTCACAGAAGCGCAGCCTGGACCAGATACTCAAGGCCGGGTGGTACCTGCTGGAGTTGATCAACGAAATTCTCGATCTCGCCCGGATCGAGTCGGGCAAGATGTCGCTGTCGCGGGAGCCCGTCGCGTTGAACCAGGTGATGCTCGAGTGCCAGGCGATGATAGAGCCGCAGGCGCGGCGGCGCGGCGTCAGCATGTCGTTTCCGCGTCTCGACGAGGCATTGTTCATCCTCGCCGACATGACCCGGATCAAGCAGGTTCTGATCAACCTGCTTTTCAACGCGGTGAAATACAACAGGGTCGGCGGAACGGTCTGCGTGGATTGCGCGCTGCATGCTCCGGACTCGATACGCATCAGCGTCAGGGACTCGGGCGAGGGGCTGGCGCCGGAGAAGCTGGCGCAACTGTTCCAGCCGTTCAACCGCATCGGCAAGGAAACCGGCGCCGAAGAGGGTACGGGCATCGGCCTGGTGGTGACCAAGCGCCTGGTCGAGCTGATGGGAGGCGCCATCGGCGTGGACAGCACCGTGGGCACAGGTACCGTGTTCTGGATCGACATGAGCCTGTGCACCCCGGTGCAGCTCGCCGGCCCGGACGCCGAACTGGCGGTGCTCACCCGAGGTCCGGCCGGGGCCGGGGCGGCGCCGCGCACACTGCTATATGTCGAAGACAACCCGGCCAACCTGAAACTGGTCGAGGAACTGATCACCCGCCGTCCCGACATTCGCCTGCTATGCGCGGCCGACGGCAATCTGGGCATCGAGCTCGCGCGTGAATTCCTGCCCGAGGTCATCCTGATGGACATCAACCTGCCCGGCATCAACGGCACCGAAGCGATGAGGATACTGCGCGCGGATCCGGCGACGGCGCATATCCCGATAGTTGCGCTCAGCGCAAACGCGATGCCCGCCGATATCAAGAGCGCCCTGGAAGCAGGATTCTTCCGCTATCTCACCAAGCCCATCGTGGTCAGGGACTTCATGGACACCCTGGGCGTTGCATTGCAATTCTCGGCAACACATGCCGAAAACATGATCCAAAAGGAACCGATTCTATGATTACCGCGGCCGACATTTTCAACGCAAGCGTGCTGATCGTCGACGACCAGGAATCCAACGTGCAGTTGCTTCGGCAAATCCTGCAGGAGGCAGGCTACACCCGGGTCAGCTCGACGATGGACCCGCATTCGGTAGCCGGATTGCATCGCGAAAACCGTTACGACCTGATCCTGCTCGATCTGAAAATGCCCGGCATGGACGGATTCCAGGTCATGGAAAACCTGAAGGCGATCGAAACCGAGGGCTACATTCCGGTCCTCGTGATCACCGCCGAGCCGGGCCACAAACTGCGCGCCCTGCAAGGCGGCGCCAAGGATTTCATCAGCAAGCCCTTCGATGTGATCGAAGTCAAGACGCGCATCCACAATATGCTCGAAGTGCGCCTGCTGAACCGCAGGCTGGACAATTACAACAAAGTGCTGGAACAGACGGTGCAGGAACGCACCGCCGAGCTGCGCGCAAGCGAGGCGCGATTTCGCGCCCTGACCGAGCTGGCTTCGGACTGGTACTGGGAATCGGATGAACACCAGCGCGTCACCAAGGTGTCCGGCCCGATCCTCGACATGCTGGGGATACAGATGGGCGCGTCGATGGACGAAACCCGGGTGCTGCAGGGCTCGGGCTGGAACGAGTCGGAGCGCGCCGAACTCGAAGCGAACATCAAGGCCCGGCGCCCGTTCATCGATTTTCCCTTCAGCCGGGTCAATCCCGATGGCTCCCATCAGTATTTCCGCGCCAGCGGCGAACCGATATTCGACCGCTCCGCCCGCTTCATCGGTTATCGCGGCATCGGCGTGGAAGTGAGCAGACACCTGTTTGCGGAGACGGCGGCCGCCGGCGCCTGATTTATGGCTTCCTAGGCGTCTTTCGCGACCTGCCGCAAACGCAGTTGGCGCAGACCGGTCGGCCTTGCGCACAGATGCAATGTGCGCTAGAGTGCTTATGCGGTCGGTACGCGATCGTGATGCCCGCTATCACGAGTCCGGATGTGTGGTCTCCATACCC
>JACZJU010000010.1 GCA_014860395.1 Burkholderiales bacterium
GCGCGCGCGAGTTCGGCGGTGAGCTGCATCAACGCGACGCGCTCGGATGGCGCCATGCCCGCAGTCGGCTCGTCCATGAGCAGCAGGCGCGGTCGGTTGGCGAGCGCGATGGCGAGTTCCACCCGTTTCAAGTCGCCGTAGGCGAGCACGGCGCAGGGGCGCTCGGCCTGCTCGGCGATGCCCACGCGCGCGAGCAGCTCCATCGCCTCGTCGCGGCACTGGCGCTCGGCCAAGGTGAGGAGCGAGTTAAGCTTGCCATGGTAATTGAGCAAGGCGGTCTGCAGGTTTTCGCGCACGCTCATGGAGGAAAAGGTAGCAGTGATCTGGAACGTGCGCCCCACGCCCAAGCGCCATATCTGGCGCGGCTTCAGGCCGATCAGGCTGCGGCCTTCGAATTCGGCGCTGCCGCTGCCTGTGGCGATCTGGCCGTTGAGCAGGTTAAAGCAGGTGGTCTTGCCCGCGCCATTGGGGCCGATCAGCGCCAGCAGCTCGCCCGCAGCCAGGCTGAAGCTCACGTCGCATACGGCCTGCACCCCGCCGTAGGACTTGGACAGGTGGGCGACGCGCAGCACGGTGCTCATAGGTCGCTCCGTCCCGAGCGCGCTTCCCAGCGCTCGCGGATGAAGCCGGCGATGCCCTGCGGGAATGCGAGCACCAGGAACAGGATGATGCCGCCGAGCAGGGCGCGCCAGAATTCGGTCTGGCGCGAGATGGTGTCCTGCAGCCAGGTGAACGCTGCCGCGCCGGCGACTGCGCCCGTGAGCGTCTGTATGCCGCCCATCAGCACCATCACCAGGCCATCGACCGAGCGCGTAATCGACAGGGTGTCGGGCGAGATGCTGCCTTTGGAAAATGCGTACACCGCGCCGGCCAGGCCGGCGAAAACGCCAGCCAGCGCGAAGCCCAGCCATTGCTGCCGGCGCACGTCTATACCGATGGCGTCGGCGCGCAGCGGCGAGTCGCGTCCCGCGCGCAGCGCATAACCGAAGGGCGAATAGACGATGCGCCAGAGGATCAGGGTGCCGCCGGCGCACAGCGCCAGCGCGAGATAGTAGAACGTGGTCTTCGATGCGAGCCACTGCGCCGGCCAAACGCCCACCAGTCCGTTGGAGCCGCCGGTGAACGCATCCCACTGATACACCACCGACCATGCGATCTGCGCGAAGGCGAGGGTCAGCATCGCCAGGTACACGCCGGACAGGCGCACGCAGAACCAGCCGAAGGCGAGTGCGCCCAGTCCGGCAGCAAACGGCGCAAGCGCGAGTGCGAGTTCCATGGGCAGCGCTTGCTTGAACAGGAGCGCTGCGGCGTAGGCGCCTAGGCCGAAATAAGCGGCGTGGCCGAAGGAATGCATCCCCGCCGGGCCCATGATGAAATGCAGGCTGACCGCGAACAGCGCGAACACCAGGATGTCGGTCAGCAGTACCAGGGTGTAGCGGTCGGAGACGAGCGGCAGCAGCAAAAGCACGAGCAGCCCGAAGGCCAGCGCTTTGAGCAGGGCGGGCGAGGGCAGGTACAGCGGTGGCTCCACCGCGGCGGCGCCGCGCGGTATGCCCTGCTGGCGCCCGAACAGGCCCCAGGGCCGAATCACCAGCACCACCGCCATGACGATGAACTCCACCACCAGCGTCAGCTTGGAAAAGGAGAAATCGATGCCGAAGGCGCTGACGTTGCCGATGCCTATGCACATGGCTTTGAGCACGCCGATGATCACTGCGGCGAGAAAGGCGCCGGGTATGCTGCCCATGCCGCCTACCACCACGACCACGAACACGTCCGACAGAATCGTGAGATCCATGGTCAGTACCGCCGGCTCGCGCGGAATCTGGATCGCGCCGCCCAGGCCGGCGAGAAAGGAACCGAGCGCGAACACGCTGGTGAAAAGCCACGCCTGGTTCACGCCCAGGGCGCCGGCCATCTCGCGGTCTTCCGTCGCCGCGCGCACCAGCGTGCCCCAGCGCGTGCGCGTGAGCAGCAGCCACAGCAGTCCCAGGACGACGGGCCCGAGCACGATCAGGAACAGGTCGTATTCGGGAAACTGGCGCCCGGCGATGGCCACCGCGCCGCGCAGACCCGGCGCGCGCGGACCGAGCAGGTCTTCCGGACCCCAGGCCCAGAGCACGAAGTCGCGGATGATCAGCACCAGCGCGAACGTGGCGAGCAGTTGCAGCAGTTCCGGCGCGTGATACAGGCGGCGCAGCAGCAAGCGTTCCACCAGTGCGCCGAACACGGCCACGATCAGGCCCGCGAGGAGCACTCCGCCCCAGAATCCGAGAACGCTGCCGTCGAACACCTGCACCAGGCTGTAGGCGGTGTAGATGCCCAGCATGTACAGCGAACCGTGCGCGAAGTTGACGATGCGCGTGACGCCGAAAATCAGTGACAGCCCGGCCGCGACCAGAAACAGCGACGAGGCTGAAGCGAGTCCGTTGAGCAGTTGAATGAAGATCGCCGAAAGCGACATCGTCAGATTGTAAATGCCATCGTTATTGGTGTTCCCCCCTTTGAAAAAGGGGGGTCAGGGGGGATTTCCAGTATCCAGTCGCTGTTGCACAATGTCGAATATTCGGTTCATAACCGCTTCTGTTTCTAGCAACACCTGCCTGTTGTCGAACCGCAACACTTCCAGTCCTGAACTGTTTAGAAAGTCTGTTCTCAACTTGTCGTAATGCGCTGGCACGGGCTCGAAGTGCTGCGATCCATCCACCTCGATAACTAACTTGGCCGCAGGACCAAAGAAATCGGCGACGTAGGAACCGATCGGTTTCTGGCGGTAGAACTGGACGCCCAGGATTTGCTTTCCTCGAAGCTTTGACCACAGATACCGCTCGGCGTCGGTCATGTCGCGCCGCAAACGACGGGCAGGTCTTTTCAGCCGAGGATCGTATGGGAGCACAGTCGATCGCTCCTGCCTCTAATGAAAATCCCCCCTGGCCCCCCTTTTTCAAAGGGGGGAGAGGCGAGAAGTGCAGACAGGACCGCTTACTCCGCCGGCCGCATGGCTTTGACTTCGGCGTCGCTGGGCAGGAAGTTGGCGCCGTCGGCGTAATGCCAGTCGACCATCACGCCTTTGCCGTCCTTCAGCGCCAGGCGACCGACGTAGGCGCCCATGGTGGACTGGTGATCGATCGCGCGATAGGTGATCTTGCCCAGCGGCGAATCCATTTGCAGACCCTTCAGCGCGACGATCATCTTTTCGGTGTCGGTGGAGCCGGCCTTCTTGATCGCTGCCGCCGCACTCATCATCGTCGTATAGCCCACTACCGAGCCCAGGCGCGGATAGTCGTTCCACTTGGCGCGGTAGGCGGCGAGGAACTGCTTGTGCTCGGGCGTATTGATCTGATCCCAGGGATAGCCGGTCACGTACCAGCCGGCGGGCGTCTCGTCCTTGAGCGGATCGAGATATTCGGGTTCGCCCGCGAGCAGGTTGAACACCGGACGGCCCTTGAACAGGCCGCGCTGGTTGCCTTCGCGCACGAATTTCTGCAGGTCGCCGCCAAAGAGCGAGGAGAAGATCGCGTCGGGCTTGGCGTCGATCAGGGCCTGCACCACCGCGCCGGCCTCGATCTTGCCCAGTGCCGGCGCCTGCTCGGCGATGAACTCGACGCCGGGCTGTTTGGCCGCAAGCAGCTTCTTGAATCCGGCCGTGGCCGACTGGCCATATTCGTAGTTCGGATAGACGATGGCCCAGCGCTTCTTGTTCAGTTTCGCCGCTTCCGGCACCAGCATCGCGACCTGCATATAGGTCGAGGGGCGCAGGCGGAAAGTGTAGTGATTGCCCTTGTTCCACACGATCTGGTCGGTCAGGGGCTCCGCCGCGATGTACAGCATTTTGCGCTGCTTGGCGAAATCGCTGACCGCGAGGCCCACATGCGAGGCGAAGGAGCCCATGAGCAGGGACACGTTCTCGCGCGACACCAGCTCTTCGGCCACGCGCACCGCGTCGCCCGGGTTGCCGTTGTCGTCGCGCGAGATCACTTCGACTTTCTTGCCGAGAAGACCGCCGGACTTGTTGATCTCGTCCAGCGCCAGTTCCCAGCCCTTCTTGTACGGCTCCAGAAACGCGGGGAAATTCTTGTAGCTGTTCATCTCGCCGATCTTGATCGTGCCCTGCGCGGCCGCGGGTCCACTGAACAGCGCGGTCGTCGCCAGCGCAACCGTTCCCAACAAGAAAGCTCTGCGTGCAGTCATCTGGTTCTCCCTATGATTGATTTTCGCCGGCAGCGCCAAACCTCGGCTTCCGGCGGTTCGGGCCCATCCGCCCGCGCCCCGCCGGTCAGCGCAGAATATACACAATTTCGGTTCATTGTATTGCCGACCTGCTGTTACCGCAGGGCGCCTGCCGGGCGAGGATTC
Organism: Burkholderiales bacterium; assembly: GCA_014860395.1. Taxonomy (GTDB): domain Bacteria; phylum Pseudomonadota; class Gammaproteobacteria; order Burkholderiales; family SG8-39; genus 2-12-FULL-64-23. The sequence continues at coordinate 4,357 of JACZJU010000010.1, forward strand.
GCCTCCACTGGAAAATTGGCGTCCTTCAGGAATTTGATCGGATAGGCTCCCGCCCGCTGGTACCTGGCTACAGGGCGATGCGAGGGAAACGACTCTCATTGGCAGAAGTGGGGGCGAAAAGTACGCTTATTCTCGCTTACAAGCCAGAGGGTACTGGTCTGATAATACACATCATCCTGCGTTCGATTTGACCAAAATAGCTGTGCGTAATTTTGGACTGGGACCGAGAAGGTAAACCGATGCAAATGGAAAGACCCAATGGCAGCCATCTTCGACGAAATTGACTGGGCCTGCGTAGGCGTGGCGGTGCGCGACCGGCGGTCCGAAAGCGGATTGTCTCCTGAAGCCGCAGCGCAGAAGCTATGCCTGTCGAGACAGCAGATCCTCGCACTGGAGAACGGATCGAGCACTCCGTTCCCAGGCAAATCCGTTCGTTCATGGTGCGGTCGCCGTTATGCCGCGCTGTTGGGCCTGGATTGGGATCGCCTGGTACAAGCGCCTCGCCGCGAGGAGCAGGCGGCCATCGCCGAAAGCGTCCCGGCGACTGCGCGCGCAGTCGCGCCCGAGGCTGCGCCCAAGTCCAAGCCCGGACGTGCGCGATCCCGAGCTTACGTGCTGATCAGCGGGCCGCTTGCAGTGCTTGCCGTCGTCATCGCCAACAACATGGCATTCACCAACCCGTCGGCCCCCGTTTCGATGCCGGCCGCGAAATTTGTCGCCAAGCACACTTCCCCCGTGGCGGTGCGCGCGTCAGCCGTTATTGCCCCTGCTGAAGATGTGGCGCCGCCGATCAATCCCCCAGCCGTGGCCAAAGCCGAAGTCGCAGTCGCGGACCGACCGGCGGAGGTTGCCGACCAGGCACAAACGCCTGCAGCTTCGACCAGTGCAGCCGTGGAAACAGTGGTCGATGTTCAAGGCATCGATGCCGCCAAGCAGACCGGCTCATTCTTCGTCAGCGCCAACGAACAGGCGGTACTGCTGAAGAAAAAGCGTAATGACCCCGGCGCGGGCATACGCATCGACCTTGCCCAAGGTGCAGGACGGCGGATCGCGATTGCTGCGGATGAAATCGTTCGGGTCGCGGAAGGCCGGGACCTCGGAATTTTCTACCAAGGCCGAAAAGTGCCGGCGCGAGCCGTCGACAGCGGTGCCTGGGTCCATTTCGTCCGAAAGACCTCCGACAGCGCCGATTGAGCGACTCGGTCGGGAGCGCTCGCCGGCAACACGGCTAGAACCTCATTCTGCAGCGCCAGATAGGCGGCGTGGATCAAACCCCGCCGCTGTAGCGCCCGCGCCCATTCGCAGCCTCTTGCCAGTGCTTCGGCCCGTGCCGGGGCGGGCAGCTTACCCACCGCAACCGTAACCGGCAACTCACCCAGGTCGCTGTCCGCGCGCAACTTGCACGCCGGCAACCTGCTGATCGCCGAGTGCTCGACGTTGACAGCGTTGGCGATCATGGTGGCCGTGGCGTCTGCGCTTGCGGCGTCGCAGGCGAAAACCGTGACCGCATCGGCAATGCCCAGCGACTGCGAACGCCCGCGCCAGCCTGAAGTCGCGAGCCCGCGCACCGGCATCGCCGCCTCCAACATTACCGTCGCATCGATGGCGGGATTGTCGACGTCGTTGACCACGCCCAAGGTCAGTGCCTCGCTCTGCCCAAGATGCAACGCGATGTCGCCGCCGTTGTTGACGTAGGCCTTGCTCAGAACGCGGTCTAATAACATCGCCTGCAGAATTTCATCCGCAACCGCCCCGGCCACTGCAGCCATCGGCGTAATGTAATTCGCGCGGTGCGGCCAGCAGGCAGTGAGCATGCGCCTTGCCACCGGTCCGTGCAGCAGGGGAGGAACTGCGCCCAGGGGCGTGCGCAACTGCGGCAATTCCTGCACCAGCACTTCAAGTATGTCGTCAAAACGCGCGATGGCCTGCCGATAAGCGGCGGCGACTTCGGCGCGCTCGCCCCAGGCCTGGATAATCAGGTCGATTGGCCCGTGCTGCAGATGCAGCCGGCCGTCCGCAAGCAGCGCCGCGCGCGGCCCGCTGCCGTTCATGTGAGATCCTTGCTCAGCGGCCAGGGATTTTCATCGCGCCAGCGCTGATTCACGTGCGCGGTGCGCTTGAGCACTTCTTCCACGCTGACCACGCGCCCGGCGTAGCCGCCCAATGCCGCATAGCGGTCCAGGCGCAGGGTGAATTCGATAGGTGCGACGATGGCGGGCGTGGGCACGTAGCCGAAAGACTTCTCCGGCATGCGCGTCACATCGACCATGAAGGTAATGCCGCCGCCCGGCCAGACGTAGACCGGCGCGCCGCCAGAGGTGACGCGGGTCAGCGCCGCCTTCACCGATTGCGTCAGCCTGACCGGGTTCTCGGTGATGCCGGCACGCAAGGAGCCGCCTGCGCCGGCCATGAACAGCACGGTGCACAGCGCTGGTTCGCAGTTTTCGGCGATGCGCTCCACCACTTTCGTGATCGCCGTCGGCATTTCGGCCGGCTGCGGCTGGAGTTTGTCGTCGAGCACGAACCAGGCGGAATGCTCGCCCGTGGTCGAAACCATCAGCAGGCGCATGCCCGGCCAGGCGGTCTTGGGGTCGATCTTCTCTATAATGGACAAGGGATCGGTGAGCTTGGTGCCGCCCCAGCCCAGGCCCGGCTCGGACACCTGGAAGTAGCGCCCCGGCGTGGAGCGCTTGCCGCGTATCTTTATGCCGGCGGGGCGCATATCGAGGAATTTTCCCGCCTGATGCTCGGACAGCACGCCGGTGATGTGATCGTCGACGACAATGACCTCGTCCGCGTGGCCGATCCACTGCGGCGCGAAGATGCCTATGGTGGCCGAGCCGCAGCCCACGCGCATGCGCGTTTCCGCGACACCGTTGACGATGGGCGGCTTGCCCGCCTGCGCCAGCACGCTGGAGCCGCCGTCGATCGACAGTTCCACCGCCTCCTTGTTGCACAGCTTCAGCAACGTATCGCAAGTGACGCGACCCTGTTTCTTGCCGCCGCCGGTGAGATGGTGCACGCCGCCGACCGACAGCATCTGCGAGCCGTACTCGGCGGTGGTCACATGGCCGACCTGCTCAC
>JACZJU010000094.1 GCA_014860395.1 Burkholderiales bacterium
GGTAGATTCATTTCCATCGTTTTGCCCTAGAGCGCGTCGCGAATGATTTCGGTAATGTCTTTTATCTCGATGCTTGCGCCGCCGTCCGGCCGGTTGATGCGGCTGTCCTCGAAATTGGTGATGCAATACGGGCAGGCCGTGGCCAGCACCTCGGCGCCCGCGTTCACCGCCTGAGCCAGGCGCAGGTCGGAGAAGCGCTCGCCCTTGGGCGTCTCCATCCAGATGCGGCCGCCGCCGCCGCCGCAGCAGAAGCTGTTCTCGCGCGACTCGGGCATCTCGCACAGATCGAGGCCGTCTATCTTTTTCAGCGCCTCGCGCGGCTCGTCGTACACGCCGTTGTGGCGTCCCAGATAGCAAGGGTCGTGGTAAGTCACCTTCTTCGCGTATTCCGTGCCGAGCTTGAGCCTGCCCTCGTTGATCAGGCGGAAAAGCAGCTGCGAGATATGCACCACCTCGAAATGCACCATGAACTCGGGGTACTCGCGGGTGTAGGTGTGATAGCAGTGGGGGGAGGACACGACGATCTTCTTTACGCCGCGCTCGACCAGAGCGCGGATGTTCTGTCGCGCGAGGCTCTTGAACAGCGCCTCGTCGCCGGTCTTGCGTATGCTCTCGCCGCAGCAGCTCTCCTCTGGGCCGAGGATGCCGAATTCCACGCCGGCCTTGTTCAGAATCTCGACCGTCGCACGCGCGATCTTGCGCGCCCGGGGATCATAGGACAGGTAGCAGCAGGGGGAATAGAGGTATTCCATGCCTTCGGCGAAAATCGGTACCGACAGGCCTTCCGCCCATTTCGCGCGCTTGGCGCGCTCCTCGCCAAATGGATTGCCTTCCGCGCGCAGGTTCGCAGCGACCGCGCGGATCGGCTGCACCGAATGCGGGAACACGTCGTATTCGGTTGCGATGCGGCGCAGCGCCACGCCGGATTCGATCTGTTTCACGTCCCGGGGACAGACCTGAGGGCATTTGCCGCAGGTGGTGCAGCGCCAGATGTCCTCGCTCTCGATCTCGGTCAGGCCGAAGGTCGCCTCGCGCACGAGCTTGCGCATGCTGAATTGCGTGACCTTGTTCCACGGGCAGACGGTGTCGCACAGGCCGCACTGGTAGCAGCGCTTGAATCCATCGCCCCCTGCCGCCTTGATGGCGTCGATGATTTCCTTGAAGGGGGTCACCATTTCCATGTGTTTGCTCCCTGCGCCTGTGCGGCTATGACTTCGCCATTCTGGCGACCGTGTCGAGTACCTGCTGCAGGCCGTATCTGTCGATCAGCGATTCCACGCCGACCTCCACTTCGCCCGGCTTCGCTTCGGCTTCTTCGACTTCCTCTTCGCGTTCAACGTAGACCAGCGCCTCGGCATCGCACCACTCGACGCATAGCGGTTTCTCGCCCGGCGCCTGGTCTTCGCACATGTCGCATTTCAGCGGCAGGCCGGAATCCGGTTCCTTGAACAGGTCCCGCGACGGGCACGAGGCCCGGCAGAAACCGCATTCGTCGTATTCCTTGCCGTCGATGATGTATTTGTCCCGGCCGGTGCATTCCGCCGCCGTGTATTCGCCCGCGTAGACAGGAAGGTAGATGTCGCGCAACGGCTCGCGTACCACGCGGATGCGCGAGCGCGCCGGGTTGCTGCTGCTGTAGCGGGGCGACGCGTGATACGCCGAGCAGATGAGCTCGCAGGCGCGACAGCCGTTGCACTTGTCGGCAACGATCGTGATGGATTTGACGATCTTCTTAACCTTGCCCATCGCTGACAATCTCCCTCTGCTCCAGGTCCTCGACAACGCAGTTCATGTCCATTTCGTACAGGAACGCCTTGCCGGGAATGCCCCGGTTATGAAACCCCTTCAGCTTGCAGCACGCGTCCGGCAGCTTCGCCCTCAGTCCGGGCGAGCGCTTCTTCCGATTCGATAATCCCTCTTTGCTCCAGGTCTTCGGCAACGCAGGCCAGATCCAGTTCGTGCAATGAGGCCTTGGTCGGTATGCCGCGGTTGTCGAA
>JACZJU010000095.1 GCA_014860395.1 Burkholderiales bacterium
CATCTACGGCGCCATTCTCGGCGGGTTTCTCTTTTCCGGGCTGCAAAGCCTGGGCGCGGTGGCGCTGCCGGCCATGTTCCCGGGCACGTCCACCGCCTACAAAGACGTGTTTGCCTTCGCCGTGGTGATCATCTTCATGGCCTGGCGGCCCACCGGCCTCATCGCCGAGAAGAAGAGCGAGCGCGTATGAAGCGCCTCATCGATCCGGCCTCGGTTTTTCCGGCACTCGCCAGCATGGCGGGCATCACCCTGTTCGCGGTGCTGTTCCTGCATGCGGAATCGCAGGAAGCGGTGCTGGGTCTCAGCGCCGGCGCCGTGGTGATCCTGTTGCTGCTCGCGCGCTTCGGCTGGAACACGCTCGCTGCGGCCTCGTTCGCCGGCCATAGCCGCACCGGGCAGGGCGCGGTGGTGATCGGCGTGCTGATCATCGTCGCCGCGTTCTACGACCAGCATTTTCCGCTGCTGATGCTGGCCACGGTGCTGCTCTACATCGTGGTCTGCCTGGGACTGAACCTGCAGTTCGGCTATGCAGGCGTGGTCAACTTCGCCGGCGCGGCGTTTTTCGGCATCGGCTGCTACACCGCGGCGGTGCTGGCCGGACATACGGCGCTGCCGCACCTGCTGGTGGTGCTCGCGGGCGGCGTCATGGCCGCGGTCATAGGCTCGCTTTTGATCCTGCCGGTGCTGCGCACCTACGGCCACTACGCCGCGCTGGTCACCATCGCCTTCAGCATCCTGTTCCGCGTGTTCATCGAGGTGAATGATGCCCTCGGCGGCCCGCAGGGGATGAGGGTGCCGGGGATGGAGATTTTCGGCTGGCAGCTGAACGACAGCCTTGCGTTCGGCGACATCGAGATCTCCTTCTACGCCAATTACGTGCTGCTCGCGCTGGCGATGGCGGCGGTCGCCTTCATGCTGGTGCGGCGCCTGGAGCGCTCCTGGATCGGCCTCAACCTCGATGCGGTGCGCCTGGACGAGACCGCCTGCGCCGCTTTCGGTATCGACGTCGCGCGCTGGAAAATCACCGCCTTCACCCTGGGCAATTTCCTCGCCGGCCTCGCCGGCTCGGTGTACGCGATGATGACCGGCTTCGTCGCGCCCAATGCCTTCACTTTCGGTGATTCGCTGATCCTGGTGTCCATCGTGATCCTCGGCGGCATCGGCAATCCCTGGGGCCTGACGGTGGCCGCGGCCATCGTGCTGATGCTGCCGGAGAAGCTGCAGTTCATCCAGGAGTACCGGCTGCTCCTGTACGCAGGGCTGGTGATCCTGATCCTGCTGTTCCGGCCGGGCGGGCTGATGCCGCGCCAGGTGAGGAACTACCTGCCCGGGTGGAAGCCATGAGCCCGACGGGCCGCCCCAAGGGCGAATCCTTGGCGCGAAGCGCAAAGGTAGTCCAATGAGCAACACGCTCCTGGCCTGCGACAGCCTGTCGATGCGCTTCGGCGGCCTGGTGGCGCTGAACCAGTTGAGCCTGTCGGTGAACGCTGGCGAGATCCTCGGCTTGATCGGGCCCAACGGCTCGGGCAAGACCACCTTCTTCAACGTGATCACCGGTATCTACCAGGCGAGCGAGGGCAGGGTCGACTACCAGGGCCACGATCTCGCGCGCATGAGCGCGCAGGAAATCTACCGCGCCGGGGTGACGCGCACCTTCCAGCGCTCGCGCCTGTGCCTGCCGCTGTCGATATTCGACAACCTCATGATAGGCAATCACCGCCGGCTCGATCACGGCTTGTGGTTCAACCTCATCCGGCGCGATGCCTTTCGCCGCCAGTTCGAGGAGCAATACGCCAAGGCGCGCGAACTGGTGCGCACCTTCAGCGCGCCGCTGGCCGAACGGCTGTTGGAGGCGGCAGGCAGCGTCAACATGATAGACCGGCGCCGCATCGAGATCTGCCGCGCCCTCATCAGCGAACCGACTTTATTGTTGCTCGACGAGCCTTCGGCGGGCATGACGCACGAGGAGACGCGCGAGCTCATGGACGACATCCTGGTCGTGCGCGAGCACATGCCGGGCCTTTCCATCATCATCATCGAGCACGAGATGAACGTGATCGAGCGCATCACCGAGCGCTGCATCGTTCTCAATTTCGGGCAGAAAATCTGCGAAGGCCCCTACGCCGCGGTCGCGGCGGACCGGCAGGTGCAGGAAGCCTATTTGGGGACGGCATGAGCAGGGAGCAGGGGCCACGCGTAGCGGGGATGCGACCGGCTGCGATTGCCGTCTGTCGCCGACAGTTGTGCTGGTCGCATTGCGACGAACGAACGGAGGCGACCGAGTAAGCATGGCGACGCTCCTTTCCGTCGAAAACGTCTATGCCGGCTACGACAAGGCCGACGTGCTCGAAGACGTGTCGCTCGCCGTCGCGGCGGGCAGCATCACCTGCATCCTCGGTTCCAACGGCTCGGGCAAGTCCACGCTGATCCGCGCCATCCTCGGCCTGACCCCGCCGCGCCGCGGCCGCGTGCTGTTCGACGGCAAGGATCTCGCCGGCATGCCCACGCACCGCGTCATCAGTACCGGCATCGCCTGCATCCCCGAAGGGCGCAAGGTGTTCCCCAAGCTTTCGGTGCTCGAAAACCTGCGCCTGGGCGCCTACCAGGAGAGCGATGCGCGCAAGATCGCCGCCCGTCTCGAACAGGTATTCGGGATTTTTCCGCGCCTGGCGGAGCGCGCGGCGCAGCTCGCCGGCACCATGTCGGGCGGCGAGCAGGCGATGCTGTCGATCGGCCGCGGCATGATGGGCGAACCCAAGTTGCTCCTGATCGACGAGCCCTCGCTCGGGCTGTCGCCGCTGCTGGTGAAGGAGAATTTCAGCGTCATTCGCCGCATCAACGAGCTCGGCATCACCGTGCTTCTGGTCGAGCAGAACGTGCACCAGACCCTGGCGATCGCGCACCACGGCTACGTGCTGTCGCAGGGCAGGGTGGTGGCCTCGGGCACGGCGAAGGAACTCGCCGAGAATGCCGAAGTGCGCGCCGCCTATTTCGGTTGAGGGAGTATTCCCTCTCCCCGCGAGCGGGGAGAGGGCCAGGGTGAGGGGAAGTCTGCAAAACACCTTCAATGACCATGCACACTGCAACAGACTCGAAGACGTCTCCACGCCCAACCGTCATTTTCGACCTCGGCGGCGTCCTCGTCGACGTCGATTTCCTTGACGCCTGCGCTCGCTTCGCGGTGGACGGAAAAGTGCGGGCCGGGGCCGTGCGCGACGCCATCACCGACGGCAAGGAAAAAATCGCCTTCGATACCGGCCGCCTGAGCGCGCAGCAATTCGCAACCCACTTTTGCGGCTCCCTCGGCATGGGCCTGCCTTATACCGAGTTCGCGGAAATCTGGTGCGACATTTTTACGGAGAAGCGCGAGGTGACGGGCTTGCTCGACGAAATCGGCAAGCATGCGGATCTGATGCTGCTATCCAATACGGATCCCCTGCATCTGGACTACATACGCCGCCACTTCGGCTTTCTCGAAAAATTCGGACGGCTGGTGCTGTCTTACGAAATCGGCTACGTCAAGCCGGCGCCGCAGATCTACCAGCGGGCAATCAGCCTGTGCGCGCCGGGCAGCAGGATGATTTATTTCGACGACGTGCCCGAGTTCGTTATCGCCGCGCGCGAGTGCGGTCTGCCGGCGGAGCATTTCGTGGATGCAGCGAAGCTCAGGAGCGATCTGGAGAGGTTTGGGGTGCTGTAGGCGCTGCGTTCGCGTTGTGAGGCATCGCCGCCGGATTAACGTGGTGTTTGTGCGGCGGGCCAGCGCGGTGGCTGACGAAGCGCGACGTCTGCAGCCCGTCAGCACCGATACACGGTTAGGCCAAATTCCTGTGAGGACGCGCCGGGCATTGTTAGCTGGCTCGGAACTGCGTGTTTGGTGAATTCGGCTCACGGCATGCTCCGGTGGGTTCGCTTGACACCGTAGAAGAACACCCACTCTGCGCCTACGTAGACAAACGGATAGCCGGCGATGAGGTAGATGGCGGGGAGTAACGCAGGATAAGAAGCCGAATTCTGGAGAAGCAGAAGCGTCCGAACTACAACGACGACAATACTGACTGTGTATGAGAGAAGGCCAATGTACGTAACGACCGTGAGTACCAAGAGCGAAGAGCGGTTGCCTGGATTGACCTGAAGCTCGCCCGCGCAAAGCAGACCGGGTAGACGATAGAGTCGGTAGACTGCCAAGGTCAGGACGAAGGGCAACGCTAGCAGGGGCGGGAGAAACATAGTGCCTAACGTATATCGGGCCGCTCATTCATAGTGTGTCCACATACGCAGGATACGGACTGTTTTCTCCTTGGTAAAAACTTCATACACGATGCGGTGCTGGATATTGATGCGGCGAGAATATGCACCGGCGAGATCGCCGACCAACTTCTCGAATGGCGGCGGATTCTGAAACGGGTCGTTGGCAAGAGCTGCGAGCAGCTCTTGCGCCTTTGGTTTAAGGCCACTTGCAGCAAGCTTCTTTGCATCCTTCATTGCTTGCTTGGCATAAACAACCTTCCAACCTACCACTTAAGTTCTTTCGAACTCTTAGCGAGGGGTTCAGCCATCCCTGCCTTTATGGACTCGCGCATGCCAGGCACGGCCAGAAGGTACAAGGTTTCTTGAATTGCACTCCAATCTTCCGCGGAGAGCAGGACGGCACTGCTGCGTTTTCCGGAAATGATGATCGGCTCATGAGACTCTACTGTTTGATCAATGAGCCGGTAAAGATTTGCGCGTGCTTCGCTGGCGGTAAGCGTGTTCATTTCGTACCCCTTGACAATGAGGGTTGAATGGTACGGAATAGCGTACGTGTTGTCAAGTGATTATGCGAACGCATCGAGAGGCCTCAACTCCTGAGGCAGGCCTATCCAGGCGCTTCCTTGCAATTCCGCGCAAACAACTATGTTATTGCCCACCTGACGAGCCAAGATACTGTTTTTCAGAAACATTGTCTACGCGGCCTAAAACCGCCTCGGCTGCGTTGGAAAATATACGCGGCAGCCCGATTTCGCCCGCACGCGGACATGCCAAAATCCTACCCTTAGCAACTCCAACCAGGACGCGACAATGACCCTCAAAGCCAAAACCCTCTTCATCACCGGCGCCTCCCGTGGCATCGGCCTTGCGATCGCCAAGCGCGCGGCTGCCGACGGCGCGAACATCGTGATCGCGGCGAAGACGACGGAGCCGAATCCGAAGTTGCCGGGCACGATTTACACTGCGGCGAAGGAGATCGAGGCCGCCGGCGGCCGGGCGCTGCCGCTGGCGGTGGACATCCGCGAGGAGGCGGCGGTGCTCGCCGCGGTGGCCAAGGCGGTGGAGACCTTCGGCGGCATCGACATCCTCGTCAACAACGCCAGCGCGATCAGCATGACGGACACCGAACACACGCCGATGAAGCGCTACGACCTGATGAACGGCATCAATGCGCGCGGAACGTATCTTTGCACCCAGGCCTGCCTGCCCGAGCTGAAGAAATCCGCCGCCGCGGGGCGCAATCCGCATGTCCTGAACATGTCGCCGCCGCTGTCGATGAAGCAGCACTGGTTCGCGCCGCACACGGCCTACACCATGGCCAAGTACGGCATGAGCATGTGCACGCTGGGCCAGTCGGGCGAGTTCAAGAAATACGGCATCGCCGTCAACAGCCTGTGGCCGCGCACCGCCATCGCCACTGCCGCGCTGCAGATGATCCCGGGCGTGGACCTGGACCTGTGCCGCAAGCCGGAGATCCTCGCCGATGCGGCCTATCTCATCCTCACCTCGCCGAGTTCGAACTGCGGCAACTTCTACATCGATGATGCGTTGCTGGCGGCACGCGGGGTGAAGGACTTCGAGCAATACGCGGTCAAGCCGGGAACCCAGCACTTCATCCCGGATTTTTTCGTCGACTGAGGCGGCGACGCGGCCGACTGCATTCCGGTACCAACTTTACGACATGGGAAAAATCCGCCAAGCGTATCCTAACCGCCCGCTTTGTCTACTACGATCAGCTTGCGGATTTCGGCGAGCTTCGCCTTCAGCCGTTTCTCGTTCTTGCTCCCCACGCGCAGGAGTATTTTCTGCCCGCTAGCCAGGCCCTCGAGAGCGGGATCGGAGAACTGGTAAAGCAGCCAGGGACGCGTCGGTTTGAGCGGGCCGGTGATTTCGGGCACCTCGACTTGCAGCGGACCGGTCGGCTCGGGCGTTGCGAGCAGCAGGTCGATCACCGCAACTAGGCGGTCGTTGAAGTACTTTCCCGGATAGCCGAGGCTTTCGTAGGCGCTCTGGAACAGCGGGTAGAGCCGCCGGTACAGTGCGACCGCGCGCTCGCTGTCCACCGATTCGACCAGCGCGACGAATGGCGCGTAGCGGGCGGCGTTCTTTGCACCGATGACGCTCCCATCCTTGCCGGCCTCGACGGTGAAACGCCCGCGCGTCGGATTGATCGGCCATCTGCTCGGCGGCGCGAGCGAGCGCGGCAGGTTGTCGACCGTAGCCACGACGCGATGCACGAAGTTGTCAAGCTGCAGGAAGGTCAGAACGTCCTTGATCCCGAGCAGTTCGGTGAGCCGTTCCTTGACGAAATCGCCAGCCTGCGCCAACGGCGGCAGTTCCGTCATGCCGGGTGGCGGCTCAACCGTGTATTTGATCTCCGGTTCCGGAGGTGCAGCCGGGGGAGGTGGGGCGACCGCCGGAGCCGAAACTACAGGAATCGATGGCGGCAGTTGCTCCGGCGCCGGCTGCAGCCAGAAATATGCGGCGATCGCAACCAATACCAAGACCGCCAGCCCAAGCCATATTTTTTTCATGTCCGCCTCGCTTTGGAATGATGCGTGGCGCTCATCTTACCCCGGTGAGGTCCGGATTTCGACGCTGTGCTGGATCATCCCGGATTTCATGGCCTCGCCTGCGCCCTCGCGTGCGCGCCGGAGACCGCGATTCAAACCGGTGGCAGCCGCACCGAACGCTCGCCGCAGAGCACGCAAGTGGCGTGTATCGCGTCCGCTTCGCGCGCGACGCCGCTGCGCATCGCCTGCACGATCCCGGCCGCTTCGCCGGCAAGCGCGCCGAGCAGATCGTCCATGGAGACGATGCCGACCAGACGTCGGTCGGGCGCGGCCACCAGGAGCCGCCGCACGCCCGCGTTCTTCATCACCTCGATGGCTTCATCGATGCTGGCGCCGGAGGCTACCGTGACCAGACGCCTTGCGACGATTTGACCTATCTTTCCTTTTCCCGGCGCCACGCCGCGCGCGATCGCCTCGACCACCAGGTCGCGGTCGGTCACGATGCCCACTGCCTGCGGGCCGCCCGGCGTCTCTTCGGTCACGAGTATCGATCCGACATGGCTTTCACCCATCAGCGCCGCGCATTCCTGCAGTGTCCTGGAGCGGTCGACAGTGACGACGCTGTGCGTGCACATGCCGTCGATGTTCATGATGGCTCCATCTCGCGCGATTCACGCAGCAGTCGCAGCGCCTCTTCGTCCTCGACCTGCTGGAAGTCGCCGTAGAACTGGCTGATCGCGCTGAAGTCGCTGGGCGTGAGCAGGCATTCGAGGCGGCTGCACTGCGGACGCAATTTCGCTATCGTGTCCGGCGGTGCCACCGGCACCGCGACGATTATCTCGTACGGCTTTTGCGCATTGAGCACATGCAGCGCCGCGAGCATGGTCGACCCGGTAGCCACGCCGTCGTCGGTGACGATCACCGATCGTCCGGTCACGTCGGCCGGCGGCTTCGCCGCGCGAAAAAGCTTGCCGCGCCGCCGGATCTCGGCGACCTGGTGGTCCTGCTCCTGGCGTATGTACTCTTCGCTCACGCCCGACACTTGATGCGCAAACGCGTTGAGATAGACCTCGCCGTCCTCGCCGATGGCGCCGATGGCGAGCTCGGGCTGGTAGGGCGCGCGCAGCTTGCGCGAGAGCACCACGTCGAGCTCGGCGTAGAGCTCGCGCGCGAGCACGGCCGCGGTCACCATGCCTCCGCGCGGAATGCCGAGAACGAGCGGATCCTTGAGCGCGAGTGGCTTCAGGCGCCGTGCCAGCTGCAGCGCCGCGTCTTCACGATTCTTGAACATGGGTTGCCTCCGATCGAATTGCGGGCCGGCGCGCGAGCCGGGCCAGCGTCTGCGCGATGAGCGGCGCGATCGACACCAGCTGGACGCGCGCGTCGGGCGCCGTGGCTACACTGTCGGTCGTAGTCACCGTGCGCACCGATGCGGCGCAGATGCGCTCGAGCGCGCTCGGCGCCATGACGGCATGGATGAACAGCGCATGCACCTCGGCGGCTCCGGCTTCGAGCAGGGCCTGCGCCGCGCCGGCGATGGTGCCGCCGGTGCTCGCCATGTCGTCTACGATCAGGCAGACGCGGCCGCGAACCTCGCCGAGAACCTGGAGCGCGACCGCGACGTCGGCGCCCGGCCGGGTCTTCACCACGACCGCCAGCGGCGCGGCCAGCGCCGTGGCGTAGCGTTGCGCGCGCCTGAGGCCGCCGGCGTCGGGAGACACGATGGTGAGATGGGGAAGGTTCCGGTTGCGTATCGCCGGCAGCATCAGGCCGTCGGCCTGCAGATGGACCAGCGGCATCTCGAACGCGCTCTCCAGTGCCGGCGTATGCAGCTCGAGCGTGACCAATCGTTCGATGCCGGCGCAGCGCAGGACGCGCGCCGCAAGTTGCGCCGAACGCGGCTCGCCCTCATTGCCGCGTACGTCCTGACGTGCGTAGCCGAAGTAGGGCACCACCGCGGTGATGCGCGCCGCGCCTGCCGCGCGCGCGGCCTCGGCGAGCAGGGCCAGCGTCATCAGGCGCTCGTTGGTCGGCGTCGACGTCGGCTGCAGGATGTAGACATCGGCGTCCCGGACCTCGGCCTCGATGCGGATCCGCGTCTCGCCGTCGGCGAAGGCCGAGATCAGCGTCGGCACCAGGGGCTCGCGCAGAAGCGCGGCAACGGCCTGTGCAAGCTGCGGGTGCGCGTCCCCGGGCACCAGGGCCATGGCTGTCATGGCCGAATCTCGCCTGCGGTTGCAAGAGGTGCATGCAGCTTACCGTCCAGCCATACCCGCTCGGCGGTAATGCTGAACTCGGCTTGGCTACGTGGCCGGTCATTCTGAGGAGTCATCACAGCCCTCCAACCCTGCTCATTGGATCGATACACACCACAGACCCGAGAATATGGCTGCAGGTCCGATCCAAAAAAAGTATGGGCCGGCGCCGGGCCGGAATGTTGACGAAGATCACACTCTGGCTAAGCGACTCGGCGAAAGCAGCGGCGCCCTGCGGCATCGCGCTGCCGCGCTGAAACGCGAACCGCGATGAGGCATGGCATTGTAAACTCGGTACATGATCGCCCGCCGCATTGTGACGCCTGCAATCCGCCACAGCCTGGCTCGTCTGGCGTGCGCCTGCCTCGCGTTCGGTCTGAGTGCCGGCGCCTGTGCCGAGGGCTATCTGGGCACGCTGCTGGACGATTTCAACGAAGTGAAGGCGCTGAGCCAGCGCCGGGACCGCTTCGAATACGAGAACGACATCTTCTTCAAGACGGACCGCAACTATACCGACGGCGTGCGCTACAGCTACAAGTACGTGGGGCTGCGGCAATACCGCAAGCCGCCGGATGCGGACGAAGGTTTTCTGCCGGGCTTCAACCTCGACCCGGTGAGCTCGGAGGCGTGCGCGGACGGCAAGCTCTGCTATCACAAGAGCTATACGTTCTATGTCGGCCACAGCATGTATACGCCCAGCGATATCAAGCTCGCGCCGGATCAGCTTGCGCCCGACGACCGGCCGTACGCCGCCTGGGTGTACGTCGGCTTTTACCGCGAGCTATTCGCCAGTGACGGCCGCTATTGGCGTTATGGCCTGGACGTAGGCTGCATCGGGCCCTGCGCAAAAGGCGAGCAGTTGCAGACCTTCATCCACCGCAATATCACCCATTCCCCGATCCCGCAGGGCTGGAGCGCGCAGATACATAACGAGCCCGGCGTGGTATTTCGCTACGAGTACGTGCCGGGTTCATGGCAGCCTTTGCCTTACCTAGATCTGACGCCGCATTTCCAGTTCGGCGCGGGCAACATCCAGATCTATGCGGGGGCGGGCGTCACGCTGCGCTTGGGCCAATTCCGCAGCAACTACGTGACGCAATGGCACAGCAATCACCCGCTGGAGGCCCTGGCCGCGGCCGACGGGGTGAAATCGGATGCCGGCTGGCAGCTGTGGAAACGCAAAGACGATTTCGATCTGTACTGGTTCGCGCGGCTGCACGGCGACGTAGTCGCCTACAACGCGCTGCAGCAGGGCGGCATGTTCAACCGGTCCAGCCCGTACATCGGGCAGGCGCGGCCGTTGATCGTCGAGGGAGAGAGCGGGGTGGCTCTGCACCATGGCGACTTCTCGGTCAGCTTCAGCCTGGTGCGGCGCAATTACACCGACGTGCTGCGCCTGTGGAATCCGCGCAGCGACAAGTTCGGCCGTCTGGTGCTCGAGTGGGCGTACTGATTCAAGTCGGTCGTGGGGCCTGTCGCGGGTGCCCCCGCGGCTACGGGTTTTGCGCAGGCGCATCTTTTTCCTGAATCGGCGCTGCGACCGGCGTCAGGCGTTTGCTTACGCGCCGGATTTCAGGACCGTCCGGGGCGGCTTCGATGGCGAAACCGATCGAGCGCATGAAATGCAGCATCGGCGTGTTGCTGGCGAGAACGTCGCCCACCATGGTTTCGATCCCGGCCGCGGCGGCGCTGTCGATGAGATTGAGCATGAGCGCGCGGCCGATGCCGCGGTGCTGCCAGGCATCAGCCACCGCGAGCGCGAATTCACAGGTCTTGTTGTCGTCGCGCAGCACGTAACGCGCGACGCCGATCTGCACTTCCCGGTCCTCCAGCATCAGCGTGGCGATCAGTGCCATATCGCGCGTGTAGTCGATGCGCGTGATTTGCTTTAGGCGCTCGGGCGTGGTGCGCACTGTGGTGCTGAACAGGCGGTTGTAGCGGGTCTCGGCCGACCAGCCCTCGACGAACTCGGTCTCGATATCGAGGTCCTCCGGCTGCATCGGCCGGATGGTGATCGCCTGGCCGTAGACCGGCGAATACGAGGAGGTCAGCTTCGCGAGGTAGTCGTCGTCCGGTTTGGAACTCATGGCGCAGCGAGGAAGGTGTCCTCACATATTCGGATAATTCGGTCCGCCGCCGCCCTCGGGCACGACCCAGTTGATGTTCTGCGTCGGGTCCTTGATGTCGCAGGTCTTGCAGTGCACGCAGTTCGCCGCGTTGATCTGCAGCCGGTCGCTGCCGTCGTCGTTCTTGACGAATTCGTATACGCCCGCCGGGCAATAGCGCTGCTCCGGACCGGCGTACAGTGCGAGGTTGACGTTCACCGGGACGGCGGCGTCCTTGAGCGTCAGATGGCAGAGCTGGTTTTCCTCGTGGTTGACGTTGGCGAGGTAAAGCGACGACAGCTTGTCGAATGTTAGGACGCCGTCCGGCTTGGGATACTCGATCGGTTTGCACTCGGCGGCTTTTTTCAGCGCGCTGTGATCATCGTGGTTACGCAGGGTCCAGGGCGCCTTGCCCTGGAACACGTAGGTATCGATCGCAGAGTAGGCGAGCCCGCCCCACAAGCCCCAACGGAACGACGGGCGGATGTTGCGCACCCGGTACAACTCGTCCCAGATCCAGGTGCCGCGCACCTTCTTCGAATAGCTCTTGACCTCCTGCGTTCCCTCCTGCGCGAGCGCGTCGTACACGGCCTCGGCGGCGGTCATGCCCGATTTCATCGCGGTGTGGATGCCCTTGATCTTGGCGTTATTGAGGAACCCGGCGGTATCGCCCACGAGCAGGCCGCCGGGGAAGGTGAGTTTCGGCAGCGATTGGAATCCGCCTTCGCTGATCGCGCGCGCGCCGTAGGAAATGCGCCGCCCCTCCTCGAAGTAGCCGCGGATCGCCGGGTGAGTCTTGAAGCGCTGGAATTCGTCGAACGGGCTCATCCACGGGTTCTGGTAATCGAGGCCGATGACGAAACCGACCGCCACCTGGTTGTTCTCCAGGTGGTAGAGAAACGAACCGCCGTAGGTCTTGCTGTCCACCGGCCAGCCGGTGGTGTGCACGATCAGTCCCGCCTGGTGGCGCTCGGGCTTCACTTCCCACAGCTCCTTGATGCCGATGCCATAGGCCTGCGGGTCTGAATCCTCGCGCAGCTTGAATTTTTGCATCAGCGTCTTGGTCAGGGACCCGCGGCAGCCCTCGGCGAATATCGTCTGCTTCGCGTGCAGTTCCATCCCGACCTGGTAATTCTCGGTGTGCTGACCGTCCTTGCCTATGCCCAGATCGCCGGTGGCGACGCCCTTGACCGAGCCGTCGTCGTTGTACAGCACCTCGGCCGCGGCGAAGCCGGGGTAGATTTCGACGCCCAGGCCCTCGGCCTGCTGGCCCAGCCAGCGGCACAGCGTGCCGAGACTGATGATGTAATTGCCGTGGTTGTGCATCGTCGGCGGCGTCGGCAGCTTGATCGCCCGCTTTTCGGTGAGGAAGAGAAACCGGTCTTCACCGGCGGGCGTGTTCAGCGGCGCGCCCAGCGCCTTCCAGTCGGGGAGGAGTTCGTCCAGCGCGCGCGGTTCCAGCACCGCGCCGGAGAGGATGTGGGCGCCGATCTCGGAGCCTTTTTCGATCAGGCAGACATTGATCTCGCGGCCTTTTTCGGCGGCGAGCTGTTTCAGGCGTATGGCGCAGGACAGCCCCGAGGGCCCGCCGCCGACGACTACCACATCGTATTCCATCGCTTCGCGTTGCATGTGCACCCCCAAGATTGTTGCCGCGGAAGCGCGCGTTCAGCGGCGCGGCATGGCCGCGTCCGCTGCAACAGGCGCCTTCAATCGTGCCTATTCAAGCCAAGGAGAATTATAATGCGAGTCCCCGTTCCGCGACACAAATACCATGACCGCAGGCAAGCGCAAGCTGGTGCACACCGAAATCATGCGGATCCGCTGGGGCGACATGGATGCCATGGGGCACGTCAACAACACCATCTATTTCCGCTATATGGAGCAGGCGCGCATCTCCTGGTTCGAGGCCATAGGCGCGCGTTCGGCCGTCAAGGGGCAGGGGCCGGTGATCGTCAACGCGAGCTGCACTTTCATCAAGCAGCTGGTGTATCCGGGCAACGTCGAGATCCGAACTTATGTGGGCAGCCTGGGACGCAGCAGCCTGGAAACCTACCTGGAATTGCGGCCAAGCTACGATCCGGACAAGGTCTACGCGGAGGGCGCGGCCAAGGTGGTCTGGGTGGACTATGCCAAGGAAAAATCGGTGCCTTTGCCCGAGCGCATCCGCCAACTGATCGGGCACTGAGGCATGACCATGGGTAAACCGCTGTGGGAACCAAGCCAGGCGCGCATCGCCGGTGCCAACGTGACCGCTTTCGCGCGCGCCGCAATCCGCGAATGGGGCCTGAAATTCAACACCTATCCGGACTTCTATCGCTGGACGGTGGAGTGTCCCGAGCAGTTCTGGCTCTCGCTGTGGGAGTATGCCGGGGTGAAGGCGAGCGCGCGTGGAGAGCACGTGCTGCTCGACGGCGAGCGCATGCCCGGTGCGCAATGGTTTCCCGAGGCGCGCCTTAATTTCGCTGAGAACCTGCTGCGGCGCCGCGATCGCGCTGACGCGATGGTGTTCTGGGGCGAGGACAAGGTCGAGCAGCGCCTGTCGCACGCACAGCTTTATGCCGACGTGTCGCGCCTGTCGCAGGCGTTGCGCGCTGCCGGCGTGCAGGCCGGCGACCGAGTCGTCGGCTACATGCCGAACCTGCCGCAGACGATCATGGCGATGCTGGCTGCCGCCAGCATCGGCGCCATCTGGTCGTCCTGCTCCCCCGATTTCGGCGTGCAGGGCGTGCTCGACCGCTTCGGCCAGATCGAGCCCAAGGTCCTGTTCGTCGCCGACGGCTATTGGTACAACGGCAAGGCCATCGCGACGCTGGAAAGAGTTGCCGACATCGCGCGCCGATTGCCCACGCTTGCGCGCGTGGTGGTGGTGCCTTATCTGTCCGGGAGCGCCGATATATCCGGCGTGCCGAATGCCCTGCGTATGGCGGAATTCATCGCGCCCTACGCCGCGCGCGACATCGCGTTCGCGCAATTGCCCTTCAACCACCCGCTCTACATAATGTATTCCTCGGGCACCACCGGCGTGCCCAAGTGCATCGTGCACGGCGCCGGCGGCACGCTGCTGCAGCACCTGAAGGAGCACCAGCTGCATTCCGACGTCAAGCCGGGCGACCGGCTGTTCTATTTCACCACCTGTGGCTGGATGATGTGGAACTGGCTCGCCTCGGGTCTTGCTTCGGGTGCGACGCTGCTGCTTTACGACGGCTCGCCTTTCATCCGCCGCGGCGCGATCCTGTTCGATTTTGCCGAGGCCGAGCGCATGACCCATCTGGGCACTTCGGCCAAGTTCATCGACGCCATCTGCAAAATAAAGCTCAAGCCGCACAAGACGCACAATCTCACCAAGCTGCGCGCGATCCTCTCCACCGGCTCGCCGCTGGCACCGGAGAGCTTCGATTACGTCTATCGCGACATCAAGGCCGACCTGTGCCTGTCGTCCATTTCCGGCGGCACCGACATCGTTTCGTGCTTTGTGCTCGGCAGCCCGGTGCTGCCCGTATATCGCGGCGAAATTCAGTGCCGCGGCTTGGGGATGAAGGTGGAGGTGTACGACGAACACGGCAGGCCGGTGCAGGGGAAGAAGGGCGAGCTCGTCTGCACCCGGCCGTTTCCGTCGATGCCGATCGGGTTCTGGAACGATGCCGATGGCAAACGCTATCACGAAGCGTATTTCGCCAAATACCCGAACGTCTGGTGCCACGGCGACTACGTCGAGCTGACCGAGCGCGGCGGCATGATCATCTACGGACGCTCGGATGCGGTGCTCAACCCGGGCGGCGTGCGCATCGGCACCGCCGAAATCTACCGCCAGGTGGAGCAGCTCGATGAAGTGCTGGAGTCGCTGGTGATCGGCCAGGAGTGGAACAAGGACGTGCGAGTGGTACTGTTCGTCAAACTGCGCGAGGGCCTGACGCTGAACGACGCGCTGATCGAGAAGATCAAGAGCCGCATCCGCGACAACACCACGCCACGCCATGTGCCGGCCAAGGTGCTGCAGGTGGCGGACATACCGCGCACCAAGAGCGGCAAGATCGTCGAGCTGGCGGTGCGCAACGTGGTGCACGGCGAGGCGGTGAAAAACGCCGAGGCCCTGGCGAACCCGGAAGCTCTGGCGTACTACGAGAACCGGGTCGAGTTGCAGAGCTGAATGCGGGAGCGGCGCTTGCGCCGCGATAGTCGCAGCGGCTCTTTGGCACGGCCGCATGCGAAAAAAAACCGGCGGCGCTTCTTAAACGCCACCGGCTCAAAGTTGGGGTTTCCAAGGGGAGGAGGAGGAGAAACCCCAGGAATTAATAATACCTCCGGCTCATTGCATCCTTTTGTGACAAACGTTACATAGTCGGCCGGCGCCCTCTGAGCGGTCGCTTGAAGCCTGGCACCCACAGTTGAAACCCTAGGCCGAACCGAGAGCGTGGGGATTTAACGATATTTAACGGTTCCAGGCGGGTGAGGGCGGGCTTAAAAACGACAAGTCGGAGTATTATCTTCAAGTCATAATCCGTTGGTTCTCGGTTCGGGTCCACGTCGAGCAGAAAACCCAGACAGCTCGCTTTCGGCCAATACCGGACAGATCGGGCCAAGTCTGATGCGCACTCTGAACGGTCGCTTCGAGCCTGAAACCCACTGTTGAAACAGTAAGAATACCGCCGACAGTCTGGATGGGAACGCCATACAAAGGGCAACATCGCCCATCTCAAACAAAGCAACGAACGTCGCTGCGGAAATCTCCCCACATACTTGCGACAGGACATACATAGCGTGCCGGTTGGTACCGGCATATGCACGGTATTTTCATGTCGCGTTGGTAACTGTGTCGCATCAATGTTTACACCACGATGAATCAACATATAGTTACTGGACTTATCGGAAACGCGGCCTTGCTGCTGTCGCTCGGCCTGCTCTACGATATTGCGTTTCGGGGAACGCCGACGCCTACCCCTGTGCTGCACAAGATGGCATATGGCATGCTGATTGGCGGGATTGCCATCGTGCTCATGCTTACCCCCGTCGTGTGGGAAGCCGGCATCATTTTCGATACCCGTACCATCCTCCTTGGTTTGACCGGTCTCTTCTTCGGCGCCATCCCCACGTTCCTTGCGATGGCAATTGCGGCCGCCTATCGACTCAGTCTTGGTGGTGCGGGTGCTCTGGCCGGTGTTGCCACCATTTTGTCCTCCGGATTGATCGGTCTCGCGTGGAGGCGCTACCGTTTCGCCGAATCAAGGGAGTTGGCACTCTCCGAGATGTACGTATTTGGTGGCGTCGTTCAAGCCGCGATGATCCTGTGCTTGTTCTTGCTGCCGCAGGCGATGGCTCGAAAAGCCATCGCCAGCCTGGCTTTGCCCATCATCATCATCTATCCGGTATGCACCGCTCTATTGGGCAATCTGCTCGCCGGTCGCCAGAGAAGATATCGTCTCGACCGGGAATTGGCACATGAAAAAGCGCTGTTTGAGGCCATTTTCAACGGCATTCCGGACGCCATCGTTTATGCAGACGTGAACCGGAACATTGTCGCCATCAATCGCGGTTTCACTTCCGTATTCGGCTACACCATGGATGACTTGGCCGGGAGGAAGACATCGTATTTCTACGAAAGCGAGGATGAATACGAGCGACAGGGAAGGCAGCGATTCAATTTGACATCGACGCAACAGACGCGCCCATACCAGGTCACCTATCGCAAGAAAAACGGCGTGATTTTCGCTGGAGAGACGCTGGGTACGGTAATCAAGGGCGCCAGCGGAGAAGCCCTGGGATACATAGGCGTCATCCGTGACATTACCGAACGCAAGCAGGCCGAAGAGTCACTGCGGGAAAGCAAAGAACGGCTTAGTGCAATTTTCGATGTCGCCAATGTGGGCGTTTCCATAACGGATGCAAACGGCAGGTACATGATGTTCAACAGTTGGTGGAAAGACAAGCTCGGCTATTCAGATGAAGAAATGCGACGTCTGACCAACATAGACATCACACACGCTGAAGACAAGGAAGAAAGCAGCAAAAGTTTTCGCGAACTTGTCAACGGAAAGACGGACCGCTATCGCCTGGAAAAGCGGTATGTCACGAAAAGCCAATCCATTTTCTGGGCCGACCTTTCGGCTTCCGCGATCAAAGACCGGAATAATCGCGTCACCAATGTCGTTGGAATGGTGACGGATATCACGGAGCGCAAGCATGCCGAAGCGGCGCAAGCGCAGTTTGAAGCGCAGCTGCGGGAGTCGCAGAAGATGGAGGCGTTGGGCACGCTCGCCGGGGGCGTCGCGCACGACTTCAACAACGCATTGGCGACAATTATCGGCAATGCGGAACTGGCTCGGCAGGACGTTGGATCGGAGCACGCAGCGTTGGAGAGTCTGGAAGAAATCACCAAGGCCAGCCGCCGCGCGAAGAATCTTGTGCAGCAGATCCTCGCGTTCAGCCGGCGCCAGACAACGGAGCGCAAAATCGTGTCGCTTGCGCCAGCGGTGCATGAGGCGGCGAGGTTGTTGCGTTCCACGCTGCCTGCGGGCATAAATCTCAACGTCGATTGCGCACCGGATGCGCCATTGGTGTCGGCCGATTCAAACCAGATCGAGCAAATAATACTGAACTTGTGCAGTAACGCATGGCACGCTCTGCAGGGGGAGCGGCGCGCGGGCGTAATCGATATTCGGCTGGCAGCAGAAGTTCGCCATGGGCTGCACTTCGCCTCCTTGACCGTGCGCGACAACGGTGTGGGCATGGACGAGGCGATACGCATTCGGATCTTTGAACCGTTCTTCACGACCAAGGGGGTAGGAGAAGGAACAGGCCTCGGCTTATCGGTAGTACACGGCATTGCCAAGGAACACGGTGCGAGCATCGAGGTCGAGAGCGCCCCCGGCAAAGGCACAGCCTTTGTAATCTATTTCCCTGCTGCGCAGCCTTCGGATGCGCTTGCCTTGGCGCCAGGGAAAAGCATGGACGACGCCGGGCGCAACGAAAGGGTGGCGTTGCAGGGGGCGGGAAAGCACATTCTCTACGTCGATGACGACGAATCGATAGTGTTTCTGATGACGCGAATGCTGGAGCGCCAAGGTTACCGCGTGAGCGGATATGCCAATCCGCACGAGGCTCTCGCGGCTGCGCGGGTCGACTGCGGCCAAATCGATCTGGCAGTGACCGACTACAACATGCCGGGGATGTCCGGGCTGGAGCTGGCGAGCGCGTTGAGAGAAGTCATTCCCGATCTGCCTGTCGTGCTGGCTACCGGTTATATCACCGAGGAACTACGGCAGAAGGCGCCCGCCTCCGGCGTATCCGAATTGATCTACAAACCAAACTCCGTGGACGAGCTTTGCAAGGCGGTGGCGCATTTTGCAGACGCGCAGGGCCGAAGCCGGGGTTCTTCCTGATCCGGTAGGAGGGTATTGAAAATGGGGGCCGGGCCCCCTTCTATATCCCTCAAGTCAGTGCTCCGTCCGCGGCGCGAGGTCGGGCTCGCCGCAATGGCGCAGGATTGCGGCGCGCGCCGCATCGCGCAAAGCGACCGCGGCGTTCCAGTCGTCGCCTTGCGGCGCGAGCGGTGGGGCGATGGTGACGACGATGGCGCCGCGGCGCGCGAACCAGCTGCCGTCGCGCAGCACCGAGCGCGTGCCGCGCAGGGTGACCGGCAGCAGCGGCACGCGTGCTTGCGCTGCGACGACGAAGGCGCCCATGCGAAACGGCAGCAGGCCGGCGCTGCGGGTGAACGTTCCTTCGGCGAAAAAGATGGGCGTGCGCCCGGCGCCAACCGACGCGGCCAAGCGCGAGGCATCTTCCACGCCCTGTTTGATGTCGGAACGCTCGACGAAATCGGTGCCGATGGAACCGAGGAATACGCGCGGCAGCAGCGAATCGCGCAGCTCGCGTTTGGCGGCGAAAACGTAGCCGCGTTCGCGCAGTGCCGCGACGAGTATCAACCCGTCTATGTAGCTTGCATGGTTGACGGCCATTACGAAGGGGCCCGAAGTCGGGATGTGCTCCAGCCCCTGCACCACCAGCGGCAGGCGGCACAGGCGCAAGAAGGCATTGCTCATGGCGCGGCTGAATCGCCAGCCGCGTGCGGGATTGCGCGGCAGCAGCGCAGCCGCTGCCAGCGTCGGCACGGCGAGCGCAAAGAACCACAACCAGACCCAGGCCGAATACGCCAGGCCCGAGAGCGCGCGCAATTGCCGCCGCAGTTCCGGAAGCAGGCTGGCGCGTGCAAGGCGGGTGAGCTGCAGCCACACCGGCGCCGGCTTGGCACCGCCGCCGCCCTCGTAGTACTCGCGGCTGGCTGCGCGCCGTATCTTGCCGCTGGAAGTCTTCAGCACGGTGTGCGGCGGCGCAAGCACGATGTCGTCGGCCGGCAGGCCGATCAGGTCGACGGCACGCTCGTTGATGCCGCGGCGCAGCGCTTCCAAGGCATCGCTCCCGGTTTCGCGTGTTTCCGCGAGCACGACCACGCGCTCGGTGCCGCTGGCCGGGTCGATGCTGCCGAACACTGCGACGCAGCCCTTGCGTATGCCGGGCAGCGCGCCCACCGCCTGCTCCAGTTCATAGGGATAGAGATTGCGCCCGCCGCGGATGATGACGTCTTTGGCGCGGCCGCTGAGATAGAGTTCGCCGTCGGCGAGATAGGCGAGATCGCCCGTGTCCAGCCATTCGCCGGCGAATAATTTCTTCGTCTGCTCAGGATTGCGGTAATAGCCGCTGGTCGCGGAAGGCCCCTTGAATTGAAGGTGGCCTTCCTGGCGGTCGGCCAGTTCCACGCCGACTGTGTCGACCACGCGCAGGTCATGCGCGGGTATGACATGGCCGCAGCAGGGAATTGCGAGCGCATTCGTATCGCCGGGGGCCGCAGGCCGCGCGACCCCATGGTCCTGGAACGTCGCGCGTTCGATGCGGTCGATCCGATAGTGCGTGCCGGGCGCGGGGAAAGTGAGCCCGACCGAAGACTCGGCCAGGCCGTAGACCGGCTGCAGCGCGTTCGCGGAGAGGCCGTAGCGCGCAAAGCGCCGCTCGAACGCGGCGAGCGTGTCCGGACTCACGGGCTCGGCGCCGTTGAAGGCGTAGCGCCAGCACGACAGGTCCAGGCCTTCCAACTCGGCGTCGTCGATGCGCTTCAAGCACAGCTCATAGGAAAAATTGGGGCCGCCAGAGAGCGTGCCGCGGTGGCGGTGGATCGCCCACAGCCAGCGGCTGGGGTGCGACAGGAACGCCAGCGGCGACATTAGCACCGTGGGAAAACCGAGGTAAAGCGCGGCGAACCAGGCGCCGATCAGGCCCATGTCGTGGTACAGCGGCAGCCAGCTCACGAACACGTCGTTCGCGTTTGCGTGCACGGTTTCGCCCATGGCGCGGATATTGGCGACCAGGTTGGCGTGCGTGAGCACCACGCCTTTGGGATTGCCTGTGCTGCCCGAGGTGTATTGCAGAAAAGCGATGTCGCCGGGCTTCGCCGGCAAGGGCGTGAATGCGGCATCGCCGCCGGCCAGATCGTCGGGCATCAGCACCTGCCGCAGCGATTCCACCTGCGAGCGCAGCAGCAGCGCCACGGTTTTCGCTTCCGGGATGGTGATCAGCATCGCCGCGCGGCAGTTGTCGAGAATGCCGACGTGGCGCCGCAAATGCTCTTCGATCTGTGCCGGCCGCGCCGGCGGATACAAGGGCACCGGAACGCCGCCCGCCATCAGAATGCCGAAGAAGCTGAACAGGTAGTCGCGGCCGGTGGGCAGCATGATGGCTGCGGTCTGCCCCGGCTGCAGGCCGTGCGCGGCGAATCGGCTGGCGTACGCCGCAGCGCCATTGTGGATGGCGGCGTAGGAGAGTTCCTCTTCACCGGGCTCGGTGTAGAGATGAACCTGCAGCCTGTCCGGATGCCGGGCTGCGTGCCAGGCGAGCGCATCGAGCAGGGTCTCCGCCTTGCACGCGAGCGCCTCAGGTTCTGCCTGCACCAGGCTGCGGATGCCTTTTTCCGGCTCGGCGCGGCGCACGCCCTGGCTGCCGTGCACCAGGCGCAGCAGGTCGCGTGGGGTTTCGGCCGCGTACAGCGCATGCTCGGGCAGGCTCACGTCGAAGGCGCGCTCGACCCTGAGCACGAGTTCCACCCGCGCTAGGCTGTCCAGGCCGAGATCGCGCTCGAGCGAACTGTCCAGCGCCACCTTCACCGCCTGGCCTTGGCGCGTGTCGCGCACCATCTGTTCGATCACGCTGATGAGTTTTTCGGCGCTAGTCGTGGCTTCGGTTGCGGTGTGATCCATGCGCTGGGGTGTGGTTGGCCGGGTGCTATGATAGCCGCTAAGAGCATCAAACAAAACGAGGGGATACCTCCCCTCGTGCTCCCATAAATCAGGCGCCTGAGGGCGATCTTGTTAGGCGCGTTAACAACTTGGGCTCGCCATGTGGGATTCGATCTGGGTCAATGCACATCTGGCCACGCTGCGCGCGGGAAGGTATGGCGTTATCAGACGCGGCGCGCTGGCGGTGACCGAAGGCAGAATCGCATGGGTTGGCGCGCGTGAAGATCTGCGCGGCGATCCGGCGCAGCTGGCGCGCGAGGTCCACGACTGCCGAGGCCGCTGGATCACGCCCGGCTTGATCGACTGCCATACGCACTTGGTCTACGCCGGCAATCGGGCGCACGAGTTCGAGCTGCGCCTGCAGGGCGCGACCGACGAGGAGATCGCGCGCGCCGGCGAGGGCATCGCATCCACGCTGCGCGAAACGCGCGATGCCTCGGAAATGGAACTGATCCGCAGCGCTTCCGCGCGCCTGAAAAACCTGATGGACGCGGGCGTGACCACGGTCGAAATCAAGTCCGGCTACGGACTGGACGCGGCCACCGAGCTGAAGCTGCTGCGCGTGGCGCGTCTGCTCGGTGCATCGGGCGGGGTTACGGTAAAGACCAGCTTTCTCGGCGCGCACGCGCTGCCGCCTGATTATCGCGGCAGGACGGATGCCTATGTCGACCTGCTATGCGCAGAGATATTGCCGGCAGTGGCGGCAGCCGGGCTCGCCGATGCGGTTGACGCTGTTTGCGAAGGCACCGTTTTTTCGGCGCAGCAGACGCAGCGTTTATTCAAAGCCGCGGCGGCCCTGCACCTGCCGGTGAAGCTGCACGCGGACCAGTTCGCCGACGCGGGCGGCGCGGCGCTCTCGGCCCGCTTCGGCGCGCTCTCGGCCGATCACCTGGAATACGCCAGCGAAGACGGCGTGCGCGCAATGGCACAGGCGGGCACCGTCGCGGTGCTCCTGCCGGTGACGCATTATTTCCTGCGTCAGAAGCAATTACCCCCGGTCGATTTGCTGCGCAGCCACGGCGTTCCGATCGCGCTCGCCAGCGACTGCAATCCGGGCTCATCACCTTCGAGCGCTATCCTGCTGATGCTCAACATGGCATGCACTATTTTTGGGCTCACGCCGGAAGAAGCACTGGCCGGCGTCACCTGTCACGCGGCGCAGGCGCTGGGGTTGGGCGCAACGCTAGGCACGCTGGAGGATGGCAAGGACGCGGATTTCGCGCTGTGGGATATCGAGGAACCGGCGGAATTGGCGTATGCCTTGGGCGACACTCCCTGCGCCGGGGTGGTGAAGCGCGGACAGCCGGTGGGCAATACGGATTGAATCGCCGGTAGGGCACAATTGTCGAGTGAGCCGGGGGAATTTCATTGAGCGTCCCTCGTTTTTGCTGTAACATCCGTTATCCCAGTTCTCGATTCCGAGATGACCAAATATGTCTTCGTTACCGGCGGTGTAGTTTCCTCTCTTGGGAAGGGGATCGCAGCCGCCTCGCTCGCCGCCATCCTCGAATCGCGCGGCATCAAAGTCACCAACATCAAGCTGGATCCGTACATCAACGTCGATCCGGGGACGATGAGTCCGTTTCAGCACGGCGAAGTGTTCGTCACCGAGGACGGCGCCGAGACCGATCTCGATCTTGGGCACTATGAGCGCTTCAGCTCGACGCGGATGCGCAAGAGCAATAATTTCACCACCGGCCAGATCTACGACACCGTAATCAAGAAGGAGCGTCGCGGCGAATATCTGGGCCGCACGGTGCAGGTGATCCCGCATATCACCGACGAGATCAAGACCTTCATCGCGCGCGGCGCGCAGGGCGCGGAGGTCGCGATCGTCGAAATCGGCGGCACCGTGGGCGACATCGAATCGCTGCCGTTCCTCGAGGCGATCCGGCAGATGGGGCTGGAACTGGGGCGGGACAACATCTGCTATATCCACCTGACGCTGGTGCCCTATATCGCCTCGGCCGGCGAGATCAAGACCAAGCCGACGCAGCACTCGGTGAAGGAGCTGCGCGAGATCGGCATCCAGGCCGATGCGCTGCTGTGTCGCTCGGACCGTCCCATCCCGGACGAGGAGCGCAGGAAGATCGCGCTGTTTACCAACGTGCCCGCGAACGCGGTGATTTCAGTCTGGGATGCCGATTCGATTTACAAGATTCCCTACATGCTCCACCAGCAGATGCTGGACGAGATCGTCTGCCACAAGCTGCACCTGCTCGCGCGACCGGCCGACCTACGGTCGTGGAAGCGCCTGGTTGAAGCGCTGGAGCACCCGCAGCACCAGATCACCATTGCCATGGTGGGCAAGTACGTCGATCTTACCGATTCGTATAAATCGCTCAACGAAGCCCTGCGGCACGCCGGCATCCACACGCGCTCCAAGGTCAATATCCAGTACGTCGATTCGGAAACCATAGAAGCGGAAGGCACGGGCTGCCTCGCCGGCGTCGACGCGATTCTTGTGCCAGGCGGCTTCGGCGCGCGCGGCGTCGAGGGCAAGATCAAGGCGATCCAGTACGCGCGCGAGAACAAAGTGCCTTACCTCGGCATCTGCCTGGGCATGCAGCTGGCGGTGATCGAGTATGCGCGCAACAAGGCGGGCCTCGCCGAAGCCAACAGCACCGAGTTCGACCCGGACACGCCGCACCCGGTGGTCGCGCTGATCACTGAATGGCTGGACCGCGAAGGCAAGGTGGAACGCCGCGACGCGAGCTCCGACCTGGGCGGCACCATGCGCCTGGGCGCGCAGCCCGCAGACATTGTTTCCGGAACGCAGGTGCAGCGGATCTACCAGAGCGACATGGTCAATGAGCGCCATCGCCATCGCTACGAGGTCAACAATGTCTATTTGCCGCGGCTCGAGGCTGCCGGCCTGAAGGTGGCGGCGCGCACCAAGGTCGAAGCCTTGTGCGAGTTAGTCGAACTGCCCACCGAAGGTCCGCATGCGCATCCCTGGTTCATCGGCTGCCAGTTCCACCCGGAGTTCAGTTCCGCGCCGCGCACCGGGCATCCCCTGTTCAAGTCCTTCGTCGAAGCCGCGCTCGCGCACCAGGCGAGTAAAGCCGGCAGCGCCCAGGGCGCACAAGCAGCGGCAGCGGTATGAGCAGGGAGCAGGGGCCCCGCCTGGCGGGGATGCGACCGGCCGCGATTGCCGCCGGCCGCCGACAGCGCGGTGCGTGTTCTAGCGGTGGCGGGACGGAGGCGGCAGCATGAGGCTGTGCGGCTTCGAGGTCGGCCTCGATCAGCCGATATTTCTTATCGCCGGTCCCTGCGTCATCGAATCGCGCCAGCTCGCGCTGGATACGGCGGGCGCGCTCAAGGAAATCTGCGCCGAAGTCGGCGTGTCCTTCATCTACAAGTCCTCCTACGACAAGGCCAATCGCAGCTCGGGCACATCCTTTCGCGGCCCCGGCGCGGACGCCGGTCTGAAAATCCTCGCCGAAGTGAAGCAGCAGATCGGCGTGCCGGTGCTGACCGATGTCCACGAGATCGGCCAGATCGAGGCGGTGGCCGCGGTGGTGGACGTGCTGCAGACGCCTGCCTTCCTTTGCCGCCAGACCGATTTCATCAATGCCGTCGCCAGCGCCGGCAAACCGGTTAACATCAAGAAAGGCCAGTTTCTTGCGCCCGGCGATATGAAGAACGTCGTCGCCAAGGCGAAGGCAGCCGCTTTGGCCAGCGGGTGCAAAGACAATATCCTGGTGTGCGAGCGCGGCGTCAGCTTCGGCTACAACAACCTGGTTTCCGACATGCGGTCGCTGGCGATCATGCGCGAAACCGGCTGCCCGGTGGTGTTCGACGCCACGCACTCGGTGCAGCTGCCCGGGGGGCAGGGCACGGTGAGCGGGGGGCAGCGCGAATTCGTGCCTGTGCTGGCGCGCGCCGCGGTGGCGAGCGGCATTGCCGGATTGTTCATGGAGACCCACCCTGATCCGGCGAAGGCGCTGTCGGACGGCCCCAACGCCTGGCCGCTGGCGCGGATGAAAGCCTTGCTGGCTACGCTCAAGGCGTTGGACGCAGTGGTGAAAAAGCACGGTTTTGCGGAGCAATCGCTTTGACACGATGGGGCGCTGCGGCGGAAAATTCAACGCCTGAACCTGGCAAAAGGACAAGAACATGAGCTCAATAGTCGACGTGGTTGCAAGAGAGATACTGGATTCGCGCGGCAATCCGACCGTGGAAGCCGATGTGCTGCTGGAGTCCGGAATCATGGGGCGCGCCGCGGTGCCCTCGGGCGCCTCGACCGGAACGCGCGAAGCCATTGAGCTGCGCGACGGCGACAAGCTGCGCTACCAGGGCAAGGGTGTGCTGCATGCGGTGGAGCACGTCAATACCGAGATTTCCGAAGCCATCATGGGCCTGGATGCCACCGAGCAGAGCTTCATCGACAAGACCCTGATCGACCTGGACGGCACCGACAACAAGTCGCGCCTGGGCGCCAATGCCCTGCTGTCCGTGTCCATGGCCGTGGCCAAGGCCGCCGCCGACGAGTGCGGCCTGCCCCTGTACCGCTACTTCGGCGGTGCCGGCGCGATGCAGATGCCGGTGCCGATGATGAACATCATCAACGGCGGCGCGCACGCCAACAACAGCCTGGACATGCAGGAGTTCATGATCGTCCCCGTCGGCGCGCAAAGCTTTCGCGACGCGCTGCGCTGCGGTGCCGAGGTGTTCCATGCGCTGAAGAGCCTGATCAACAAGCGCGGCATGCCCACCACGGTAGGCGACGAGGGCGGCTTCGCCCCCAATCTGCCCAGCCACGAAGCGGCGCTGCAGCTATGCATGGAAGCGATTGACAAGGCCGGCTACCAGGCCGGGGCGGACGTGATGCTCGCGCTGGATTGCGCCGCCTCGGAGTTCTACAAGGACGGGCGCTACGTGCTCGAGTCGGAGAAGCTGCAGCTTACCGCGGGCCAGTTCACCGACTACCTCGCGACCCTGGCCGACAAGTACCCGATAATCAGCATCGAAGACGGGATGGCCGAGGCCGATTGGGACGGCTGGAAAATCCTTACCGATCGCCTGGGCAAGAAAATCCAGATCGTCGGCGACGATATTTTCGTCACCAACACCAAGATCCTGCGCGAGGGCATCGCCGCGGGCGTGGCCAATTCCATCCTGATCAAGGTCAACCAGATCGGCACGCTCACTGAAACCTTTGCGGCCATCGAGATGGCCAAGCGCGCCGGCTATACGTCCGTAATCTCCCACCGCTCCGGCGAAACCGAGGACACCACCATCGCCGACATCGCCGTGGGCACGAATGCGCTGCAGATCAAGACCGGTTCGCTTTCGCGCTCGGACCGCGTCGCCAAATACAACCAGCTGCTGCGCATCGAAGAGGATCTCGGCGACGCCGTCGCCTACCCCGGCAGGGACGCGTTCTACCAACTGCGCTAGGCCGTCGAAACCACGACGCATCGATGCGCACCCTTTCCATCGTCTTCGCCACGCTGATCATATTGCTGCAGTACCCGCTGTGGCTGGGCAAGGGCGGCTGGCTGCGTGTATGGGAGATCGACCGCCAGGTCACGGCGCAGAAAGACAGCAACGCCAGGCTGCGCGTGCGCAACGCCGCCATGGACGCCGAGGTGCGCGACCTGAAGCAGGGCTACGATGCCATCGAGGAACGCGCCCGCTACGAGCTGGGCATGATCAAGCAGGACGAAATCTTTTTCCAGATTCTGGATAAGCCCGCGGCCGCCGCGCCGGCCGAGGCTGCGGCCAAGCCCTAGCGGCCTGTCGAAACAGGCGGCAGGGGCAAACAAAAAGAACTTCGCTCCACGACCAGGCGTACCTTGTGAACAATAGCCAAGGGAGGAAAGTCCGATGAAACTGACTCGGCAGCAAATCGAAGAATTCGAACGCGATGGCTATCTGTTCTTTCCCGGCTTGTTCAAGCCGGAGGAAATCAAGGTGCTCACCGACGAAGTCCCAAGACTGTACGCGCAGCGTCGGCCGGAGAACGTGCGCGAGAAGGGCAGCGAAGCGGTGCGCACCAACTTCGCCGCCCACATGTACAGCTATCCTTACGCCAAGCTCGCGCGCCATCCGCGCATGATCGAGCCGGTGCAGCAGATCTTCGGCGACGAGCTGTACATGCACCAGTTCAAGATCAACGGCAAGATGGCCTTCGACGGCGACGTCTGGCAATGGCACCAGGACTACGGCACCTGGAAGAACGACGACTTGATGCCGGAAGCGCGGGCGATGAACGTCGCCATCTTCCTCGACGAAGTGACCGAGTTCAACGGCCCGCTGATGTTCATCCCGGGCAGCCACAAGCTCGGCGTGATCGACGCTGCGCACGACACGGCGACCACCAGCTATCCGCTGTGGACCATCGACCACGACACCATCGCCAAGCTGGTGGCGCGCGGCGGCATCGTCGCGCCCAAGGGCTCGGCGGGCTCGATGATCATGTTCCATTCCTGCCTGGTGCACGCCTCGACATCCAATCTTTCGCCCTGGAACCGCGTCAGCGTCTATCTGAGCCTGTGCGCGGTGTCCAACCACATTCGCCGCTTCAAGCGCCCCGAATACATCGCGCACCGCGATTTCACGCCGATCAAGTGCCTGCCGGACGATTGTTTGCTCAAGGACTACGGCGTTGATCTGCCGTGGAAGGACGGCACGCCTGAAGCTGCGCTGAAGCCGGCGATTGCGGCGTGATCGGCCTTTTATCGTCGGACTACAAAGAGAATCCGAGCCTGGCCGCTTTTACATGCGATCGCTCGGCGCTGCGCGCCTTTGGTGTCCGGTGGGCTCCACCGTCATGCCGCAAGACCGCATGGTCCAGCGTAGAAACCAGGTCCTTGATATGCTAGTTGCATGAAGGTCAGCGAAATACTGCGAATGCTGAATGACGATGGCTGGTATTTGGCGGCAACGCGCGGCAGCCACCGGCAATTCAAGCATTCTTCGAAACCTGGCCGTGTCACCGTCCCCGGGAAGCCAAGCGACGACTTGGCGCCGGGGACTCTAAACAGTATCCTGAAACAGTCTGGTCTGAAGAAGTGAGGCTCACATGCGCTATGCAATCGTAATAGAAAAGGCCGAGAGCAATTTCTCGGCTTACGTGCCTGATCTTCCCGGGTGTGTCGCCACCGGTGCTACCGTGGAGGAAGCTGAGTCGCAAATCCGCGAAGCCATCGAATTCCATCTGGACGGCATGCGCGAAGACGGAATCGCTATTCCGCAGCCGGCGAGTCGCGTCGAGTACGTCGAGATTGCAGCATAACCCTGCAACGCACCGGACGCGCGTGAGCCACCGCGTAAGTCGCCGATCCATGCCCGCGCGCCGGTGGTTTCCACGTTGGGGGGTTACAAACCTAGGAAATCACGCATGCGATCGTCAATTTCTGTATCAACCATACTTTGTCTTAGCCTCATTGGCTGTACCCCAGCCCACATCGTTCGTTTGAGTGCGCCACCCGAATCGGAGCGTGCAGAGGTTCTCGTTCATCGCGAATCAGCGTTCAATCATGGTGGCGTTGGGCTAGTCTTCGGCGCCGACAAAAGAGACTTTGTTCAGTTGAACAACGGCGAGTACGCTCGCCTCTATTTGCCGTCAGGAAATCACAGCTTTTTCGTCAGGTCGACTCAAGCCGACAAACCCTACGAACTTTCCGCTTCTCTCCTGGCCAATCAAACGACTTGCTTCAAAGCCAGTGCCAATCCAGAGAACTTTGCCAAGGCGTTGCTGCCCTTCACCTTTCATCTCAGCAACTCGTTCCTCTTGGAGCGAGTGAGTTGTTTGTCAGAAGCGGAGATCGCCAAGTATTCGTCGGTAAAGGTGGAGTACGAAAAGAATTGAATGGTGCAGGTACTCCCGAAATGCCTAATCCTACGATTGGCACCGCTCGCTTTGGCCCCACGGACGTGCCGCAAGCAGCAGGGCGAGTGCTTTCACATCGGGTGTTTGGCAATGAATCATAGCAACGCGATTGTTGTCGGAGCTACGCGCGCCGCGACGGCCGATGCCAGAAGGGGGTTTCCTGCATCCGCTATGCGATAATTGTGACAGACCTTCTCATATGGAAAAGCCATGAATCTATACAGCAAACTCCAACAACGCCAGGCCGAAGGCAAACCCTTGCGCGTCGGCCTGATCGGCGCCGGAAAATTCGCCGCGATGTATCTCGCCCAGGTGGTGAGGACGCCGGGCGTGCACCTCGCCGGTATCGCCGACCTCAATCCCGCCGGAGCGAAGACTAACCTGGAGCGCGTGGGCTGGAAGGCCGAGCAGTTCGGCGCCAAGTCACTGGACGACGCGCTGGCCAAGGGCAACACCCACCTCGGCGACGACTGGCAGGCGCTGGTCGCGCATCCGAAGATCGACATCATCGTCGAATGCACCGGCAATCCGCCCGCGGCGGTGGAGCATTGCCTCGCCGCGTTCGCGCACGGCAAGCACGTGGTCAACGTGACGGTGGAGGCCGACGCTTTCTGCGGCCCCTTGCTCGCGAAGAAGGCGCAGGCGGCCGGCGTGGTCTACAGCCTCGGCTACGGCGATCAGCCGGCGCTGATCTGCGAACTGGTCGACTGGGCGCGCGCCGCAGGCTTTCCCGTGGTCGCGGCCGGGCGCGGGCACAAGTGGCTGCCGCATTTTTCAGAATCAACGCCCGACACGGTCTGGGACAACTGGGGACTGACGCCGGAGCAGGCGAAAATCGGCGGCCTCAACCCGAAGATGTTCAATTCCTTCCTCGACGGCTCCAAGCCTTCGATCGAGAGCACGGCGGTGTGCAATGCGACCGGGCTGGTCGCGCCGCCGGACGGCCTCACCTATCCGCCCGCCTCGGTGGACGACATTCCTTTCGTCTGCCGGCCGATCGCCGAGGGCGGCGCGTTGCATCAGAAAGGCCAGGTCGAGGTGATTTCAGCGCTGGAGACAGACGGGCGCGTCATTCCCTACGACATCCGCATGGGCGTGTTCGTGGTGTTCGAGGGCGAAACCGAGTACATCCGCAATTGCTTCAAGGAGTACATGGTGCGCACCGATCCCAGCGGCCGCTATGCCTGCCTGTACAAGCGCTGGCATCTGATCGGGCTGGAACTGGGCATCTCGGTCGCCGCGGTGGGCTTGCGCGGCGAGCCCACCGGCGCCGCGACCTGCTTCAACGCGGACGTCATCGCCACCGCCAAGCGCGACCTCAAGCCGGGCGAGATGCTCGACGGGGAGGGCGGCTACACCGTCTGGGGCAAGCTGTTCCAGGCGCAGAAGTCGCTCGCCTACGGCGGACTGCCGCTGGGACTCGCGCACCAGGTCAAGCTCAAGCGCGCGGTGAAAAAGGGACAGTCGCTCAGCTGGGCCGACGTGGCGATGGACGAGAACCTGCCCGCGTACAAGGTGCGGCGCGAGATGGAGGCGCTGTTCGCGCAGCCCGCAGGGCGCGTCGCGGCTTGAGCGCGCGGCTTATTCTCCCGGCCCGCGCTTCGGCGCGGGCTTGCCAAATAGCAATGCGCTCGGGTTCTGCTCCAACTGCTCGCTGAAGCGGCGCAGCGAGCCGGTCGTCTCGCGCAATTCGGAAACGAGCGCGCGCACTTCCGGCAGGAGCTCGTCGGTGGCCCCGCGCAGGTCGGTACGGGCGCCGGCGACATCGGCGCTGACGCTCGCGCCGGCTCGGGCGATTTCGCTGCTCATACTATCGAACCTGTCCGCGCTTTTCTGCAGGCGCTCCAGCAGGCGCGGCAGATCGCCGGAAACACGCGCGGCGTTGTCCAGGGTGCGCGCCGCGCTGGTCAGGCCGGCATCGATCGCGGCGGAGCGCGCCGCCAGGGTGCGCGCGAGTATGCGCAAATCCGCCAGTGTTTGTGTGAACTCGCGCCGGTTGTCCTCGTCCAGCAGCGCGCTGACGCTTTCGCTGGTGTGGTTCAGATTGCCCAACAGCGTGGTAACGGCACTGTCCAGACGCACCATCAGCGAAGGTCCGCTGCGGATTACCGGATAGGCTTCGCCTTCGCGCGCCTTCAGTGCGGGAGAATCCTGGCTGCCCCCGGAGAGTTCGACGTAGGCGATGCCGGTCAGGCCCTGCACCCGCAGCACCGCCACGGTGTCCTGCTTCACCGGCGTGCCGCGCTCTATGTCCAGGGTCAGCTGCACCAGCTCGACATTGCCCGGCGCCAGCGCCATTCGGCGTACGCGCCCGACCTCGACGCCGCGATACCTCACCGGCGCGTCGCGGCTCAGCCCGGATACCGACTCATGCATGTAGGTCTGATAGGTATCGTAGGCCCTGCGATAGGCGCCGCCGCTGGAGAGCCACAGCACGCCCGCGATCAGCGCAGCACCGAGCGCGAGGACGAATACGCCGACGATGGCGAAATTTACTTTTTCTTCCATGCCTGTTCACGCGCGGCGCGGCCGCGCGGTCCGTAGAAGTATTCGCGGATTATCGGATCCGCCGATTCCGAAAGTTCGTTCATGCTGCCGATGCCGAGGATATGTCCATCGCCCAGCACCGCGACGCGGTCCGCCGCCCGCCACAGCAGGTCGAGATCATGCGTGACCATCATGATGGTCAGGCCGAGCGCGTCGCGCAACTGGTGCACCAGTTCGTCGATGCCGCTGGCGCTCAAGGGATCGAGTCCGGCGGTCGGCTCATCGAGCAGCAGCAGTTCCGGGTCGAGCGCGAGCGCGCGCGCCAGCGCGGCGCGCTTGCGCATGCCGCCGGAGAGCTCGCTCGGATATTTGGGGCCGGCATCGGGCGGCAGGCCGGTAAGTGCGATTTTGATCGCGGCGATTTCGTCGATCAGGTCCGCGCCCAGCGGCGTGTGCTCGCGCAGCACCATGCCTACGTTTTCTTTGACCGTGAGCGAGCTGAACAGCGCGCCGCGCTCGAACATGACACCCCAGCGGCGCCGCAGCGGCAGGGCCTCTTCGTCGTTCATGCCGACCACTTCGCGGCCGAACACCCGGATCGAGCCGGATTGCGGTCGCTGCAGTACCAGGATTTCGCGCAACAGCGTCGATTTGCCGCAGCCGCTGGCGCCGACCAGCGAAAAAATCTCGCCCGGGTGCACCGCCAGGCTTACGTTGTCGTGCACGACGGTGGCGCCGAAGCGCGTGTTCAGGCCGCGGATATCGATCACCGCGTCGGCGGGCTGCACGCTTGCCATGACGGCGCTCATATGTCCAGCCAACTAAAGAGAATGGAAAACAGCGCGTCGGTCACGATCACCAGAAATACCGACTGCACCACGCTGAGCGTGGTCTGGCGGCCGACGCTGTCGGCGCTGCCGCCGACCTGGAAGCCCTGGTAACAGCCGACCAGGGCGATGATCACGGCGAACACCGGCGCTTTGCCGACGCCGACGAGATACGAGTTCATGGTGATCGCCTCGTCCAGGCGGTCGAAAAACGCGCCGAAACTGACGTCGAGCTGGGCGCGCGCCATGATTGCCCCGCCGAGCATGCCCATGACGTCGGTATAAACGGTCAGGAGCGGCAGCGCGATGATCAGGGCCAGCACCTTTGGCAGGACCAGCAGGTCCAGCGGCCCTACGCCTATCGTGCGCAGCGCGTCGATCTCCTCGGTCACCTTCATAGTGCCGATCTGCGCCGCATAGGCCGAGCCGGAGCGGCCGGCGACGATGATGGCGGTGAGCATGGGCGAGAGTTCGCGCACCATGGACAGCCCGACGAGATCGGCGACGTAGATATTGGCGCCGAATTGGCGCAGCTGCTCCGCTCCCTGGTAGGCGATGACGATGCCCATCAGGAAGGACAGCAGGCCGGTGATCGGCAGCGCTTCGAATCCGGTCACCTGCAGGTTATAGCCTATCGCGCGCCAGCGGATGCGGTGCGGCTGCGCGATGGAACGCAGCAGCGCGCTTGCGTTTTCGCCGAGAAACGACAGCATGCCGAACACGTTGGCGATGCTGTTCCAAGTCTGGCGTCCGATGCGCGCGAGCAGGCTTGGGGGCGCCTCGGCTACCGGCGCGGGGGCGCGCGCGGCGATCAACTGCAGCAAGGTCTGGAACTCGGGGCGCAATCCCTGCAGTCGCACGCTGTGCCCCTTGCGTTCCAGGTCACGCATGGTCCGGTGCAGCAGCCAGGCACCGGAGGTGTCCATCGCGCTTACCGCGGAGGCGTCTATGGTCAGTTCCCCGCTGCCGGAGCGCGGAAGCCGGGCCAGTTTCGGTTCGAGCCCCGAGATCCCGCGCAATACCCAGGCACCGGCACAACGCAGTTCCGCCGGCGCGCTTCCTGTCTGTATGTCCGCCCCGGTTTCAGCTACTGGATCGAGTCTGTCTGTCATGGTTTCGGCTGTAGAGCCGCATGTTCGATCCGGCGCGATTACGCGCCGAACGCAGCGGCCGCGGCAATCTCCAGATTGTCCACTTACAAGCTAACGCACGCAGCCCGGCGGATGTTGACATCCGTCAAACGAGCCCGGGCGCATTGCACGCAAGCGCGTCGGTGTGCTGGTAACATAATCGGCGCGACAACAGCGGAGCACGATGCATGGATCTGGAAATTGCCGGAAAGACAGGGTTGGTCACCGGAGCGAGCAGCGGCATCGGCCGCGGCATTGCGTTGGCGCTGGCTGCCGAGGGCGTGCGCCTGGCGCTGGCTGCGCGGCGCGGGAATCTGCTGGAAGAAGTTGCGAAGCAGATCGTCGCCAATGGCGGCGCGCGCCCGACGCTGATCGAGTGCGACTTGATGCAGCCGGAGGCGGCGAGCACGATCGCGACTGCCGCTCTGGCCGAATTCGGTTCGGTCGATATCTTGGTGAACAACGCCGGCGGCAGCAGGCGCTTCGAACTGGACGCATCGGAAGCGCAGTGGGACGAGGCGCTCACGCTCAACTTCACCCGCCAGCGTCAGCTGACGCATCATCTGCTGCAGCAAATGATGGCGCGCAAATGGGGGCGGATCATCAACATCACCGGCAAATCCGAGCCCGAGGGCATTAACGGTGCGTTCTGCGCCAAGGCGGCGATGCACTCCTGGGCCAAAGGCCTGTCGCGCGAGGTCGGCAAACACGGCATCACGGTGAATTCGATTCCGCCCGGGCGCATCATGAGC
Organism: Burkholderiales bacterium; assembly: GCA_014860395.1. Lineage (GTDB taxonomy): Bacteria > Pseudomonadota > Gammaproteobacteria > Burkholderiales > SG8-39 > 2-12-FULL-64-23. Next base: position 34,447 of record JACZJU010000095.1, read on the forward strand.
GAGCAGATACTGCGCAACTACACGCCCGAATACCGCCAGTGGCAGGCGGAACACGAAATTCCGGTGGGTGCATATGGCGAGCCGGAAGACATCGCGCGGCTGGTGTGTTTTCTGGCCTCGCCGCTGGCGCGTTACATTACCGGCACCGTGATTCCGGTGGACGGCGGATTGCGGCGCTACCAGTTCTGACGACAAGTGCGCGCTGGCGCGCAAAAGGGGGGCAGAGCGGAATGAACAAGCGCATCGGTTTCATCGGCCTGGGCGTGATGGGCGAGCCCATCTGCCGCAATCTCGCGCTCAAATCCGGCGCGGGCGTCATCGCCTACGATCGCGATCCGGCGGTCCTGGGCCGGCTGGCAGCGCAAGGCGTGGTTGCGGCGATTTCGGCCAAAGCGGTGGCGGAGCAGGCGGACATCGTGTTTCTCTCCCTGCCTTCGGGCGAGGTCGTCGCCGAGCTTGTCCGCGGCGACGGCGGACTGATCGAGGTCGCCCGGCCCGGGCAGATCGTGGTCGACCTCGGCACCTCGCCGGTGGATCTGACACGGCAGTTGGCACAGGAATACGCCAAGCGCGGCGCGAGCTTCGTCGATGCGCCGGTGGCGCGCACGCGCGCCGCAGCCGAAGCCGGCACCCTGTCGGTGATGGTCGGTGCCGACGCCGCGATTTTCGACACGCTGCAAACCTTGCTCGCGACGTTCGCCAGCGATCGCACGCATTGCGGCCCGGTCGGGTGCGGCCAGGTGGTGAAAATACTCAACAACATGGTGCTGTTCGAAACGGTGGTTGCGTTGTCAGAGGCGCATGCCATCGGCACGCGTTCAGGCGTCGATCCGCAATTGCTGTTCGACACGTTCTCCAAGGGCTCGGCCGACAGCTTCGCGCTGCGCAACCACGGCATGAAGGCCATCCTCCCCGGCCAGTTTCCGCCGCGCGCTTTTTCGGCAGAATATGCAAGGAAGGATTTGTCCTATGCGCTGCGGCTGGCCGAGGAGAGTGCAGTCGATGCGAGCGGGGCGCGCAATGCGGATGGCTGGTTGCGCGAGGCGATCGAGGCCGGCGACGGTGAATTGTACTTTCCGGTGATCAGCCGTTTGATAGGCCGCAAACATTAGTTTTCTATCTGTATCGGCGCCATAGCAGATCTCCGACACCAGGCGTATGATTGATTATGATCAAGCAGCCGAATTGCACGACGTATAGATTTGGGGTGGCGCGAGGAAGGAGTTTGCGCCGCGTATTTTCTGAAGTGTCAACTCTATCTATTCAGGCTTGTCATGAAAAAAGTGAAACCGGAAACACCTCCCGAGGACGATAAAGCGACGATCATCGAGCGGCCCGACGGCTTCTATTGGCAGTCCAGGGACAGCGGCAAGGAGTCCGGCCCATTTCCAACGCTGCTCGAGGCAGTCGAAGACATGCAGTACAACGCCGACTCGGATTACGAGCCCGGAGAAAGCGTGGAGCAGGCGGAGGCCGAGATCGGCATTGCCGAGTGGGTCGATCCGGATACCGGCGAGCTGGCCGAAGAATTCAGGCCGCGCATCGAAGACCACTAGAACAACAGGAACAGTCCGCGGCGCGCAGCTTCTTCAGGCAGCGTCCGATCCACACGCGCAGTACGCTCTTCCTGCCGCGGCTGCGCACGCAGCCGGCAACGGAATTTGGACCTGTGCGCCATATCGCGGGATAATGCCCGACTCCAAAATCGAATTTCCCTTTAACCCTGGAAGGCTCAAATGGAACTCAAGAACAGCACATTTATCGTGACCGGCGGCGCATCCGGTCTGGGCGCGGCAACCGCGCGCGCCATCGCGCAGGCGGGTGGCAAGGTCGTCATCGCCGACGTCAACGCCGATGCCGGCAATGCACTGGCCAAGGAACTGGGCCAGGCGCGGTTTCTCAAAACCGACGTTACCGCGGAAGCCGACGGCAAGGCGGCGGTGGCGCTGGCGCTGAAGGAATTCGGCGGCTTGCAGGGCCTCATCAACTGCGCCGGCATCGCCATCGGCGAGAAGACCGTGGGCAAGGAAGGGCCGCACGCGCTGGCCAGCTTCAGCCGCGTGATCGGCATCAACCTGATCGGCACGTTCAACATGATCCGGCTGGCGGCCGATGCCATGAGCAAGGGCCAGCCCAACGCCGGCGGCGAGCGCGGCGTCATCATCAACACCGCGTCGGTGGCGGCGTTCGACGGCCAGATCGGTCAGGCCGCGTACTCGGCGTCCAAGGGTGGCGTCGTCGGTATGACCCTGCCGATCGCCCGTGACCTGTCGCGTGAGCTGATCCGCGTGTGCACCATTGCCCCGGGGCTGTTCAAGACGCCGCTGCTGGGCTCGCTGCCCGAGGAGGCGCAGAAGTCGCTGGGCCAGCAGGTGCCGCACCCGGCTCGCCTGGGTGATCCCGACGAGTACGGCTTCCTGGCGCAGCACATCATCGAGAACCCGATGCTCAACGGCGAGGTCATCCGCCTCGACGGCGCGATCCGTATGGCCCCGCGATGAGCGCTTGCGCGAAGAGCATTCAACACAGGGAGATGTCCATATGAGCCTCACGACGAAGTTCACCGAGGCCTTCGGTGTCGAGCACCCGATCGCCCAGGGCGGTATGCAGT
>JACZJU010000096.1 GCA_014860395.1 Burkholderiales bacterium
CGGCGGAGAACAGGTAGAACAACATCAGCACGTCGGGCTGTTTCGACAGCTTGTAGTGGTTGGCGCTGTCGTTCTCGCCCTCGAGAATGAGATCAAGGCGCTGAATATTGCCGTAGCGGCTGCGGTAGCCCTCCCAGTCGAGCTCGCGCAATGTTTCGTAGCCCTCGAACTGGCTGATGATCCCCTCGTCATGGAACGGCACATACATCCTGCGGCTGATATCGCCCCAACGCGCGATTTCCTCCGCCGACAGGCGCAGCCGCGCCGCGAGCTCGGCGCGACGCACCTCGGACAGCAGATCGAGCACCTCCAGCGCCCGGCACAGCACCCACACGGCCATGATATTGGTATAGGCGTTGTTGTTGAGGCCGGGCGTTGTTGCATCCGGATAGCCGTCGTGAAATTCGTCGGGGCCCATCACGCCGCGGATTTCGTAGCGCCCGCGCGCCTCGTCGAAGCTGGCGATGCTCGACCAGAAATGGGCGATATCCAGGATCAGTTCCGCGCCGTAGGCGTGCAGAAACTCGACATCGCGCGTGACCTGGAAGTACTGCCAGACATTCTGGGCGATGGCGCTGCTTACGTGGCGCTGCAGATAGGAGTTGTCGGGAACCCAGCGCTGCGAGCGCGGGTTCAGGTTGACCGCCTGCGTCTCCTCCTGGCCGTCGCTCCCGCTCTGCCAGGGGAACATCGCGCCCTGGTACCCGGCCGCCGCGGCGGCGGCGCGCGCCTCGCCCAGGCGCCGGTAGCGGTACATCAGCAGCGATCGGGTGATTTCGGGCATTCGATAATTGAAAAACGGAAAGATGAACAGTTCGTCCCAGAATATATGGCCCTGATACGCTTCCCCGGTCCAGCCCCGCGCGGGCACCCCGATATCCAGGCCGATGGAGTTGGGCGATACGGCTTGCAGCAGGTGAAACATGTTCAGGCGCAGCAGCATAGTGACGTTCGACTTGAACCCATGATCGGCCGGCTGGATATGCACATCGAAACGGCGCCACAGGTGCTTCCAGGCGAGCACATGCTCCGCCAGCACGGCATCGAAGCGCCCCGCGCGCGCGATCGCCTTGCGCGCCGCCAGTGCGCACTCGGAGATGGCGTGGTCGCGCGAGGTATAAAAAGACGCCAGCTTCTCCAGCACCAGCGTCTCGCCCTGCTTCAGGTCGACTTTGAGTTCCTGCCCGATGGTTCCCGGTTCCTCGATCACCCGGCGCCGGACTTCCAGAAGCTCTCCGTCGAGGAACGCCCGCGTTCGCGCCGCCTGCGCGACATGGACATTCGACTGGCAGGTGCGCACCAGCAGGCACACGCCGTCCTCGCCGACGAGCTCGCCCGCGAGCGGCTCCAGATGCTTGTTGTTGAACTTGCGGTACAGCTTCGCGCCGTCGTTGACGATGCGAGCGTCGATCGCCGAGCGCAGCGTGACGACTGCGGACCAGTTGTCGGCGGTCAGCGCCAGCTCCAGCGCGCCCAGGTGCATATCGCCCATCGACACCAGGCGTCGCTCGCGCAGCGTACTGCGCCGCCCCTGGCCGTCCTCGAAGCTCAGGCTGCGCAACAGCATGCCACGCCGCAGATCGAGCTCCTGGCGATAAGACAGGAGCTTGACGCTGCGCGCATCGAACCAGTCCTCCCCGGCGATGCGAAACGCCAGCGCGAGCCAGTTGGGGCAATTCACCAGATCCTCGTTCTCGACGAGGCGGCCGGCGATGTCGGTGCGCAAGCGGTTGTAGCCGCCGGCGAGGTAGGTCCCCGGATAGTGAATGTCATCGGCCTGCGCGCCGGCGGCGGCACCGCGCGTCGCGAAATAGCCGTTCCCCAGCGTGCACAAGGCTTCGCGGATGCCCTCTTGCGCCGGGTCGAAGTCCTCGAACACCAGCGACCACGCCGAAGGCAGCTCCACTGCCACCTGGATCTGACCCATATCGGTCACCACGACATCGGCGCCGGCATCGCGCAGCGCCTGCGCCTGCGCCTGGTCACGGCGATCGACGCCGATGACGCAGCCGAAGCCGCCGGCGCGCCCGGCCTCGACGCCGGCGATCGCGTCCTCCACCACGACGGCGCGCGCAGGCTCGGCCCCGAGGCGCCGCGCCGCCTCCAGAAAAGCATCCGGCGCCGGCTTGCCCTCGATATTGAGGCGCGTCACATCCTTTCCGTCCACGCGCGTGTCGAATAGTTGCGTGAGATCGGCGGCCTCGAGCACCGCCGCGCAGTTGTTGCTGGAGGACACCACGGCGGTCTTGATTTCCTGCTCGCGCAGTTTGCGCACCAGCGCGATTGCCGCGGCATAAGGCTCGATGCCGTCCTGCTCCAGGTGTCGCAGGAAGTAGCGGTCTTTCAGATTGCCCAGCGC
>JACZJU010000097.1 GCA_014860395.1 Burkholderiales bacterium
GTCGTTTACAAACGGCGCGAGTTCCTGGGTTTCGCTGAGTACACCTGTATCGCCTACGATCCGTGTCAACTGTTCGAGCAAGGTCTTCATGACTTCATTCCTTGAATATCCGCAGTCCGCATTATCCAGAAACGGCGTGACGGTCGCCAATGAAAATCGCGAGCGCGGCGCCATCGGGCGCGCTTGCGCAGCAAATGCGTCGACTGGGTTAATATGTCGCGGGCCGGAATATTCCGGCCCGCGTGAAGGAGACTCAGCATGGGCCGCAGCATACTTGATGAAGCGCATATACACCCGGCGATACGCGAGACCATCGCCAACAACCGCGCCGACATCGTGCGCGAGGTGCAGACAGCCATTTCCCGAGACGATATCGTCGTCGTCGGCATGGCGCAAAATCCGATGCCGAAAAAGGCGCGCAAGCTCCTGGATCGGGGGAAGCGCAATTACAGGTACCTGGAATACGGAAGCTATCTGGGCGACTGGCGCCGCCGCAACGCGCTAAAAATGTGGACGGGATGGCCCACCTTTCCAATGGTATTCGTCAAAGGCGTGCTCATCGGCGGCGCCAACGACCTGGAAAAGCTGATTGAATCGGGCGAGCTGGCGCAGTTGTTGGGCAAATAGACTAAGGAGCGGATGCGTCATGCCCCAAATCACCTCTGCAGACGGCGTGAAGCTGTACTACGAAGAAGCCGGCCAGGGTACGCCGATCCTGTTCGTGCACGAGTTCATGGGCGAATACCGCAGCTGGGAGGCGCAAATGCGTCATTTTTCGCGCTGCTATCGCTGCGTCGCCTTCAACGCGCGCGGCTATCCGCCCTCGGACGTCCCGGACAGGATCGAAGACTACGGCTACGAGCATCAGCGTGCCGGCATCCTCGCCATGCTCGACGGTTTGAAGATCGACAAGGCGCACATTGTCGGGCTTTCGATGGGTGCGTTCGCGACATTCTATTTTGGGATGAAGTGGCCTCAGCGCGCGTTGTCGCTCACGCTCGCCGGCATCGGCTCGGGATCCATGGCGGAGACGCGCGCGAAGTTCAAGGCGGAGTCCGAAGCTGCGGCCGAGCAGCTCCTCGCGGACGGCTGGGAGAAAAGCGCTGATGTGCGCGCGCAGTCGCCGACGCGGGTACAGCTGCAAAACAAGAACCCGCGCGCCTTTGCCGAATTCATCGGGCTGATCAAGCAGCACTCGGCCAAGGGCTCTGCGCTGACGCTCAAGGGCTATCAGGCGCTGCGCCCGTCGCTCGACGAATTCAAGGAGCAGATGGCGAAGTGCAGCGCGCCAACACTGATCATCAGCGGCGACGAAGACGAGCCTTGCCTCGACGCGTCGCTTATGCTCAAGCGCCACATGCCGTCCGCCGGGCTCGCGCTGATGCCGCAGACCGGGCACGCGTGCAACCTCGAGGAGCCGGAGCTGTTCAATATGCTGTGCGAGAAGTTTTTCCATCAGGTCGAGTCCGGCCAGTACCGGATGCGCGACCCGCGCGCGACGCCTGGGCGCATATTCTGAGCCGGCGTTTGCGCGATGCGTAAGGTGTCGGGGAAGTCTGAACTTGACGACGCGGCAATGCCGTCGCTGCGCGATGTTATTGCCGCCCGGCCCCATGTATATCGTCACCTCAAGCCCACGCCGCTGCACCCTTATCCGGGTCTGAGCGAGCTTATCGGCGCCAAGGTCTGGGTGAAGCATGAGAATCATCAGCCGGTAGGTGCGTTCAAGGTGAGAGGGGGGCTGAACCTGGTGGCGCAGCTAAGCGAAAAAGAGCGCGCAGCGGGGTTGTATACCGCCTCGACCGGGAATCATGGACAGAGCATCGCTTACGCTGCGCGCGCGCATGGGGTGCGCGCGACCATCGCCGTGCCGGAGGGGGCCAACCCGGGCAAGGTGGCGGCGATGCGCGGGCTCGGGGCAGAGGTCGCGTTTCACGGCCCGGACTTCGACAGCGCGCGCGAGTGGGTGATGGGCGTCGCCGCGGCGCAGGGCGGATGCTTTGTCGGCCCGACCGAGGAACGGCTGATCCACGGCGTCGGCACCTACGCGCTCGAAATAGTCGAGGACTTGCCCGAGGTCGACGCGATTATCGTTCCCGTCGGCGCGGGCAGCGGCGTCTGCGCGACCGGCATCGTCGCCAAGACCATCAATCCCGGGATAGAGGTGATTGGCGTGCAGTCAGCGCAGGCGCCGGCGATCCAGATGAGCTGGGCTTCGGGGAAGGCGGTCAGCGCTGACATGAATACCGTCGCCGAGGGGCTGGCCACGCGTGTTCCGTTCGAGAACACGCAGCGGATCATGCGCAAGTACCTGGACGATTTCGTGCTGGTCGAAGACGCCGCGATCGAAGACGCGATCCTGCTGCTGCTGGAGCACACGCACAATCTCGCCGAAGGCGCGGGCGCGGCTGCACTGGCCGCAGCGATCAAGCTCAAGCGCAGACTGGCCGGTAAAAATGTGGTCCTGGTGATGAGCGGAGGAAATCTTTCCGTGGACCAGCTACGCCGGCTGCTCGCGCGCTCCGGCACATCTGCCCGAGCAAGCTGAGCGCCAGGGGGCGTCTACGAAGCGGCGGCGACGCCGCCTTGGCCCGCCGGTTGGGGTATCCGTCAAAAAATGTCACCGATGGCCTCGACCTCGTTCATAATGGCGTTGGCGGGCCGCCCCGCATCGCAGCGTAGTGAACCTGGTCAGGTCCGGAAGGAAGCAGCCACAGCTATTTACTGCGAGTGCCGGGGGTCCGGCTCGCCACTCCAGAATCCTTTCTCCGAAGTCGCCGCGACGCTGGTAAAATTTGCACATGAGTTACCAGGTTCTCGCGCGAAAGTGGCGCCCGCGTAATTTCTCCAGCTTGGTGGGGCAGGAGCATGTGGTGCGCGCGCTCACCCATGCGCTGGAACAGCAGCGTCTGCACCATGCCTATCTGTTCACTGGCACGCGCGGCGTGGGCAAGACGACGCTTGCGCGCATTCTGGCCAAAGCGCTCAATTGCGAGACCGGCATAACCGCCACGCCCTGCGGCGTTTGCTCCGCCTGCACCGAGATCGACAGCGGCCGCTTCGTCGATCTGATCGAAATTGACGCCGCCACCAACACCGGCATCGACAACATGCGCGAATTGCAGGACAACGCCGTGTATGCGCCGACGCGCGGGCGCTTCAAGGTATTCGTGATCGACGAGGTGCATATGCTGTCGAAGCAGGCATTCAACTCGATGCTGAAGACCTTCGAGGAACCGCCGGAGCATATCAAATTCATTCTTGCCACCACCGACCCGCAGAAAATACCGGTTACGGTGCTGTCGCGCTGCCTGCAGTTCAACCTGAAGCAGATGTCGCGCGAGGCGATCTACGGCCATCTTGAGCATATCCTGAAGGAGGAAAGCACGGCTTCCGAGCCGGCGGCGCTGCGCCTGATCGCGCAAGCCGCGCAGGGCAGCATGCGCGACGCATTGTCGCTGCTCGACCAGGCCATCGCCTATGCCGGCGGGAAAGTGAGCGAGGAAGCGGTGCGCGCCATGCTCGGTGCGATCGATCAGGATTATTTATTCAAGCTGCTCGACGCTTTGGCGCAGCAGGATATCAAGGCGATGCTCGCCGTTGCCGGGGATATGGAGTCGCGCAGCCTTTCCTTCGACAGCGCGCTGCAGGATCTGGCTACGCTGCTGCATCAAATCGCGCTGGCACAGAGCGCACCCGAAGCGCTGGGCCAGGATCTGCCCGAGCGCGAACGCATGCTGGCCTTGGCAGAGAAGTTCGATGCGGAGGAACTGCAGTTGTATTACCAGATCGCACTGCACGGGCGGCGCGATCTGCCGCTGGCACCGGACGAATACGCCGGCTTCACCATGAGCCTGATGCGCATGCTGGCGTTTCGCCCGGAGGAGGCGGGTGTGGCCAGCGCGCCTTTGCTGGCAAAAAAAAAACCTGAAGCCCAGATAGCGCGAGGCACACGCGCGGCTGCGCCTGCTGTGGTCGGGACCGCGCGCGACACCATGGCCGGGGCACGCACTGCCGGACCGGCATTCGATGGGGACTGGCCAAAGCTTGCCAATCAGCTCAAGGTGAGCGGCGTCGCCAAACAGCTTGCGCAACAAAGCGAGTTGCGAGGTTTCGACGACGAGAGCATGGAACTCGGTCTGGCGTTCTCAGCCAAGCATCTGGCTGAGCGGACCTACCAGGACAAGCTGCGCGCGGCGCTGCAGGCGCATTTCGGCAAGCCTGTTGCTCTCAAGATCGTGATCGGCGAGATCAGCGGCAATACCGCAGCGGTGCAGGCGCAAAGCGAACGCCAGATACGTCAGGGTAAGGCGCTGGAAGCGATACAAGGTGACGCGTTCGTGCGCGACCTGATGGACACCTTCGACGCCACCATCGTCAGTGACTCGGTCAAACCCACGTAGATGCGGCAGTAGGTATCTTGTTGCGCATTTAATTCAAAAAAGCGCGAGAGAAAGTGTCGTCGCGTTTCGTGACTGATAACCAGCAGGAGAGGGCTTCATGATGAAAGGTCAGTTGGCAGGCTTGATGAAACAGGCACAGCAGATGCAGGACAACATGCGCAAGATGCAGGAGCAGCTTGCCACGGTGGAAGTGGAGGGGCAGTCGGGTGCGGGCATGGTCAAGGTGGTGATGACCTGCAAGCACGACGTCAAGCGCATCAGCATCGATCCTTCGCTCGTCGGCGACGACAAGGAGATGCTGGAAGATTTGGTCGCAGCCGCAGTGAACGATGCAGTGCGCCGGGTCGAAGCGATGGTGCAGGAGAAAATGGGCGGCTTGACCGCAGGCATGGGACTGCCGCCGGGAATGAAACTGCCGTTCTGACGCGCGGAGCCTAGCGATGAATTTGTGTATGTTCTAGCGTGATTTTCGCATTTTGATGAAACCGCCGTCCTCACTCGAAGCATTGATCGAAGCCCTGCGCTGCCTGCCCGGGGTCGGGCCGAAATCGGCGCAGCGCATGGCGTATCACCTGTTGCAGTACGATCGCGACGGGGCGCAAACGCTGTGCGAGAGCATAGGCAAGGCGCTGCAGCGCGTGCGCCGTTGCGCCAAATGCAATAGCTTCACCGAGGAAGAAATCTGCGCGCTGTGCAGTTCGCCGCGGCGCGATGCCACGCTGCTTGCCGTGGTGGAGACACCGGCCGACCTGCTGATGATGGAACAGACGCTGGCTTTCCCTGGTATGTATTTCGTGCTCATGGGGCGGCTGTCGCCGCTAGACGGCATCGGCCCCAAGGATATCGGCTTGGACCGGCTGCTTGCGCGCGCCACCGACGGCGTCGTACGAGAAGTCATCCTGGCGACGAATTTCACCAACGAAGGGGAGGCCACCGCGCACTACATCGGAGAAATGTTGCGCGGCCACGACATCAAAGTCAGCCGCATTGCGCGCGGCGTGCCAGTGGGCGGCGAACTCGAGTACGTGGACAGCGGCACGCTGGCGCAGGCGGTGGTAGAGCGCAGACTGCTGTGAGTGCGAAACCCCTGAAGGGAATCGAGGTCATCGATATGGACCAACTCATTGGCCGAGCTGCGTCGGAAAAAATGATATGAAGCCGCGGGCCGGCACCGCGCGTGCCGCCCCGGTCACGTTCAAGGGGCGCGGTGCGGTGGACAATCCGCAAAACCGCTTCGAGCGCCAGGGGCGCGAGGCTTTCGATGATGGTTGGGCGCTGGACGGGGAGGTAGAGCACGGTCCGCGCACCGAGGTCACGCTTACCCAGGCGCGCACCATTATCAGCCGCAACGCATCGCCGGATATACCGTTCACCCAATCGATCAATCCCTACCAGGGCTGCGAGCATGGCTGCGTCTACTGTTACGCGCGTCCCAGCCATGCGTATTTGGGGCTGTCGCCGGGCCTGGATTTCGAAACCAAGCTGTTCGCCAAGGCCAACGCGGCGCAATTGCTGCGCGCGGAATTGGCGCGTCCGGGATATCGCTGCGAGGCGATCACGCTGGGCGCCAACACCGATCCGTATCAGCCGATAGAGCGCAAATACAAGCTCACCCGTTCCATACTGGAAGTGCTTTCGGAATGCGATCACCCGCTCGGCATTGTCACCAAATCTGCGCTGGTGGAGCGCGACATAGATCTGCTCGCGCCCATGGCGAGAAAGGGCCTGGTGCATGTATTCGTTTCGATCGGCACCTTGGACCACGAACTCATGCGTCGACTGGAGCCGCGCTCCGTGGCGCCTGCGCGCCGGCTGGACGTGTTGCACGCTCTGAGCGCGGCCGGCATACCCTGCGGAGTGCTGGTGGCGCCGGTCATTCCCTTCCTGAACGACCGTGACATGGAAGCAGTGCTGGAGCGTTCGGCAGCGCGTGGAGCGGGCATGGCGGGTTACATCATTCTGCGCCTGCCGCATGAATTGAAGGACTTGTTCAAGGACTGGCTAGAGCGAAACTATCCGCTCAAAGCGGCGCACGTCATGAGTCAGATCAGGCAGATGCGCGGCGGGCGCGAAAATGACCCGCGCTTCGGCAAACGCATGAGCGGGGAAGGTCTATTTGCGGAGTTGCAGGAAAATCGCTTTCGCCTGGCCTGCGAGCGCAGTGGACTAAATCTACGAGGCCGCGCGGAGCTGGATACGACGCGCTTCAAACCGCCCGCCACGAAGCGGCAATTGAGCCTGTTCTAAGGGCTGAACACGCCATCCAGCTTTTCGTCTGGTAGTGTTTTTTGTCGCATGAAGTTCTGCCGCGGCCCAGGAAAACCGTCGGGATTGCGATCTGGCGCTAGCCGCTTGCCTCGGCGGAATCGCAATCGTCTCTTTTCATACTGCGAAACAGGAGAAAGGTTTGACACTGGTTGAGCATATTGGCTATAATCTCGCCTCTGTAGCGGGCCAATGTTCGCACGGACGGACGCGGGGTGGAGCAGTCTGGCAGCTCGTCGGGCTCATAACCCGAAGGTCGTAGGTTCAAATCCTGCCCCCGCAACCAAAACGCTCTTTAAAAATTTACAGCCGATAAGTGTGGGTACTGGGTGTGGTGTGAAGGTGTCTTGGTGGTTTTTTCGTACGCAAGTGCGGGGGGGCTGCGAAGGTGCTGACTCGCATAGATACACTTTGGTACTCACACATATGATTTAGTCAGTGACGTAGGAAATCCCTTTTGGGGGATAACCTTGTTGAAGACTTTGAGAGTATTGTGAGCGCAGGCCGGTAAAACGGTTTGCAAAAACAGTCGCTTAGGTGATTGTGAATGGATTGAACTGAAGAGTTTGATCCTGGCTCAGATTGAACGCTGGCGGCATGCCTTACACATGCAAGTCGA
>JACZJU010000098.1 GCA_014860395.1 Burkholderiales bacterium
CCAGGCCGAAGCGAATCTGGTCGAGGTGTTCGGCAAATACGGCATCCGCCTGCGTCTGTTCCACGGGCGCGGCGGCACGGTCGGCCGCGGCGGCGGACCGGCGTATGACGCCATCCTGGCGCAGCCGCCGGGCAGCGTCGATGGCATGCTGCGCCTGACCGAACAAGGCGAGATCATCGACAGCAAATTCGGCGACGCCCTGCTGGGGCGCGAGAATCTGGAAACGCTGGTTGCGGCCACGCTGGAAGCAAGCCTGCTGCCTGCGCACGGCCCGAGCGGGACGACAGTCCGCTACGAGGAGGTCATGCGTTCGCTCAGCGCGCATGCATACCAAGCCTATCGCCGCCTGGTCTATGAGACGCCCGGTTTCGTCGACTACTTCCGCATGACCACGCCGATCGCCGAGATCGCCCAGCTCAACATCGGCAGCCGCCCGGCCGCGCGCAAGGCGACCTGGCGCATCGAGGACCTGCGCGCGATTCCCTGGGTGTTCAGCTGGGCGCAGTGCCGCGTGCTGCTGCCAGGCTGGTACGGATTCGCCAGCGCCGTCGAGGCCTGGCTCGCCGAAAATCCGCAGGGCATGGACACCTTGCGCGAGATGTATCAGCGCTGGCCGTTTTTCCGCAGCGTCGTATCCAATATGGACATGGTGCTCGCCAAGACCGACCTGTCGATCGCTTCGCGCTACGCCGAACTGCTCGAGAATGCAGTGCTGCGCGAGCACGTGCTCGAGCGCATCGGCGCGGAGATGAACGGTTCCATCCGCTATCTGCTGCAGATCACCGGGCAGGCGACGCTGCTCGCCGATAATCCGGAGCTCGAACAAAGCATCCGCAGCCGCGTTCCCTATCTCGATCCGCTCAACCATCTGCAGATCGAGCTGCTGCGCCGCTATCGCGCCGGCGACACCGACGACCTGACCCGGCGCGGCATACACCTCTCCATAAACGGGCTCACCGCGGGGCTGCGCAACAGCGGCTAGCCGCCTATTCCGGTCGATATCGAGTGCCTGGCTCCTGCAGGTCGAGGCTGCGCGATGCCGGAGGCTGGCCTGCGGGGACGAGGCGCGGCGCGAGGCGCAAGCCAATAAAGAAACTTAAGCCGATGATCGCCGCTGCCGCACAGCCGAACAGGAGTTCGCGTTCCGGCGCGTGGTTGGCGATTGCGGGAAAGAAGAATCTGGCCACGCCGTAACTGCCCACGAGCAAGCTCAGGCCGGCGATGGTCAGCCCCATCGCGCGCGAGGCGATCAGTGCGCGGCGGTCGGCGCGCGCGAGCAGCTTAGCCACCCACAGTCCGTTCACGCCGTCGGTGGTCATCATGCCGAGCATGAACGCGGCGCCCAGCACCACGGAAAATCCCCAGCCCGCCATGCTGGAGGCGGTGAGCGAGAACAGCGCCACCTGGCTCATGGTATCGAAGGACAGCGCGAACAGCGCGCCGACGGCGGCGATTAGCGCAGGATGGCCGACTTGCGCGATGCGGCCAAACAGCCGGCTCCTGAAACCAGCTGGAGCTACAAGCTGGCCGCCAGGTGTCGCCAGCACGCTGTGTAGATTGAGCAGTCCGAGGGCATAGAGGAAGGCGATCGAAATCCACGCACCCAGCGCGTCCAGCCACTGGGGCGTCTGCCACTTTTGGGCGAGCAGGCTCACGCCGATCGCCGCCAGAATCACGATGGCGCCGTGGCCGGCGGAAAAGAGGAACCCGGACCAGCGCGCAAGCCGCGGGTCGCGTGCCGCATTGCTGCGCGTGATGCCGTCTATGGTGGCCAGATGGTCCGGGTCCATGCCGTGCTTCAGCCCCAGCGCGTACACCACCGCCAGGAGCGCCAGCCAGTCGTTGGGCAGCGTGCTCACTGCATCAGGCCCTGGTGCTGGATGAACTCGACGATGGTGTCCAGTCCCTGCGAATAGCTGTAAGCCCCCACCGGCAGCGCCGGGCTGGCAAGTTGCAGCAAGCGCGCGAGCGCGAGATCGGTGCCCGCGGGCGCGCGCCGTCCGGAGGCAATTGCCTGCGCGCTCCCTGCTCGATGTTGGCTTGCCTTCATGAGTATTCGACAGGTGGCCGTGTGGCCGAATGTTCCCAAGTGCCCAGGGGCAGCGGCGGCTGCCCTCGGCGACACGCCCATTCTATGGGATAAGCGGCAGTGAAACGAGGCCCCCTTCGGGAAAATGCGCAGCCTTCGCGCGGGCGCAAGCACACCCGCATGGTGCCGTCGGTCCCGCCTGGCTGCGCTTCGTCCCGCGAACCCGGCGTTTTGTCGCAATCCGCTCGCCCGGCGCGCCCGCGCCGCGGAAACTGCCTCCATCACCAACCGTTGGAGGTTTTTTACATGAACCAGGAATTTACCCCCGTCATCCTGATCCATCTCGGCGCCGCCCTCTTTGCCTTGGCGCTGGGCGCCGCGGTGTTCCTGCGCCGCAAAGGCACCCCGGCCCACCGCCTGCTCGGCCGTACCTGGGTCGGCTTGATGCTGGTGACCGCGATTTCGACCTACTGGATCAGGAGCAGCGGCAGTTTTTCGTGGATACATGGACTGTCGGTGATTTCGCTGGTCGCGCTCGCCTTCGCCATGTACTTCGCGGTGGCGGGCAATATCCGGCGGCACCAGAGAATCATGAAAGGCGTCTACTTCATCGCGCTGATCGTCGCCGGCGCCTTTACCCTGCTGCCGGAGCGCCTACTCGGCCACGCACTTTGGTCCACGCTTGGTGTGATCTGACAGACTTTGACCGGATAGGAGACGCCAAATGCTGACGCAAATACTGTTCCAGATCCTGCAACGGACGCCGGTCTGGGTGTACGGCCTGTTTTTCGGGCTGCTCGCCCTGGGCTATCTGCAGTCGAAGCCGCGCGAGCTGAGCAAATTGCGCCTGGCAGTACTGCCCCTGGTGCTATGCGCGCTATCGCTCGCCCAGGTATGGGCCGGGTTCAGCGCGCAGCCCCTGGCATACGCCGCCTGGAGCGGCGGAATCGCGGTGGCGCTGCTCGCAAATCGTGCACTGAAGCAGCCTGCTGGTGCACGCTGGTCGGCGGCGAGCGGCACCTTCCACGTGCCTGGGAGCTGGACCCCTCTGGCCCTGATGATGGCGATATTCTTTGCCAGATACGCGCTCAACGTGAGCCTGGCGTTCGCGCCGGGACTCGCGCAGCTTTCCGGATTCGCCGCCGCCGCGAGCTTCGGCTTCGGGCTGCTGAGCGGGACCTTCCTTGCGCGCGCGCTGTGGGTCTGGTCACTGCGCCCGGCCCGGACGGCACACGCTCGCGCCTACGATCAGGCATGATATCCCGCAGCAGCTCGAAAGGAGCCAACATGGAACAGGAAGAACTCATGCGCATCGCGCGCCGGCGCGCGGGCAGGAAATTCGGTTTTTACGTACACCTCGCGGTATTCGTCGCGGTGAACGCGCTGCTGTTCGCAATCAACCAGCGCGCCACGCCCGGCTTTTCGTGGTTCGCGTTTCCGCTCGGCGGCTGGGCGGTCGGCCTCGCCATCCACGGCTTCATCGTATTCCTGTCCAACTCCGGGCTGCGCGAACGCATGATCGAAGACGAGCTGCGCAAGCTCAAATCGCGCGGCGATCCGGGCGCGCCCTGAACCGAAAGGACCGCGATGCGCGTCTGCTTCCAGTCCTATGTGCCGCGCGCGATCCTCGGCACTATCGTGCTGTGCACCCTGATCGCGGTGGCGCTTACGGCTTTCGGCCACGAGCACTTCGGCAACAATCCGGTATATAACTTCGGAATCAATCTGGTATACAGCCTGTGCATCGGCTTCATCACCTATGCCGCGATCGACTTGCCGCGGCGGCGCCTGTGGCGGCGCAGCAAGGCCAGCCTGGTGCCTATGGTCGGCTTGGCCCTGTTCGCCGCGCCGGTAGGCTGGTTTGGCGGCAACTTTATCGCCAGCCTGCTGCTGGGCCTCCCCTGGAATCCGGGCGCGATGGGGCCGAACGCGATGCTCGGCTTCCTTGCGCTCACTGCGGGCGCGGGCCTGAGCGGGACGTTCTATTTCTGGACGCGTGAGCAGCTTGCCGACAACGAGCGCGTCGCGGCCGAGGCGCGCCTGAAGCTGCTGCAGGCGCAGATCGAGCCGCACTTCCTGTTCAATACGCTCGCCAACCTGCAGGCACTGATCGGCTCGGACCCGGCGCGCGCGCAGGCGATGCTCGGCCATCTCGACGCCTACCTGCGAGCGACGCTCGCCTCGACGCGCAAGGACCATGGCACGCTGGCCGAGGAGTTCGCGCTGTTGCGCGGCTATCTCGAGATCCTCGCGATCCGCATGGGGCCGCGCCTTTCCTACACTCTCGACCTGCCTCACGCGCTGACTGCGGCGCGCGTGCCGCCTATGCTGCTGCAGCCGCTGGTGGAGAATGCGATAAAGCATGGCCTCGAGCCCAAGATCAACGGCGGCAAGCTGCGCGTCGCCGCCAGCGCCGAAGGCAAGCAGCTGGTTCTGGTGGTGGAAGACGACGGCCTGGGTTTCGGCGCCGCCTCCACTTCCGGCACCGGCGTCGGCCTGGAGCACGTGAAAGAGCGCCTTGCTGCCGTCTACGGCGAGGCAGCCAAGGCCGAGATCGGAGAAAATGCGGGGGGAGGCGTGCGCATCGTGCTGCGTATGCCGTTGGAGTCTGAAACAAAACGAGGGGATACCTCCCCTCGTGCTCCCCTGGGCCAGGCCGCAAGAAAATGACATTTCTTGCGGCCTCTTAGACGCATGAATCCACGCGCACTCATCGCCGAAGACGAACCACTGCTCGCCCAGAGCCTGAAGAACGCGCTCGCCATCGCCTGGCCGGAGTTGCAGGTGATTGCGCTCGCGCCCAACGGCATCGAGGCGCTGCGCCTGGTCGAAGCCGAGCGCCCGGACGTCGCTTTCCTCGACATCCGCATGCCCGGGCTCACCGGACTGGAGGTCGCGGCAGAGCTCGCCGACCGGCTGAACGAAGGCGAGCCGGTGCCGCGCATCGTATTTGTCACCGCTTACGACGAATACGCACTGAAGGCCTTCGATCTCGCCGCGGTCGATTACCTGTTGAAGCCGGTCGGCGCCGAGCGGCTGGCGAAGGCGGTCGAGCGTTTGCAAGCGCAGCTGGCCGCGCCCCGGGAAGACCTGGCGCAACTGGTGTCCCGATTGCAGAAAGTAATCGCCGCCGGGTCGGCGACCATGGGCGCGGCGCCGGCTGAAGGGCCGTTGAAGATCATCCGCGCCGCGGTGGGCAATGTGGTGCGCATGATCCCGGTGGCAGAGGTCTGCTATTTCCAGGCCGCCGACAAGTACACCAATGTGGTCACGCGCGACGCCGAAGCGCTGATTCGCACGCCGCTGAAGGAACTGCTCGCGCAACTGCCGCAGGACAGCTTCAGGCAGATTCATCGCAGCACCGTCGTCAATCTCGGCGAGGTCGCCGCGGCGGTGCGCGACGACGCCGGGCGGCTGTCGCTGCGCCTGAAGCAGCGCAAGGAAACCCTGCCGGTCAGCCGCGTGTACGCCGAGCAATTCCGGCAGATGTAGGCCGGCGAGGGGGTGCGGAACCGGCGGCGCGCCGCGCCGCCGCCGCCCCGCGGAGCGGGGGAAGAAGGAACTGTTGCGGCACGGCCGCGATTGCCGTAGATTGCCCGCCAGCAAGCCCGATTAGCACGCGCATATCTTCCCATCGCCTTGGTCGACAATAATTTTTCCCTGAGCCATCTGGGTACGTTCGCGGTGGTACTGGAGCTCGGACGCATCTCGCGTGCGGGCGAGCAGTTGCGCCGCAGTCCATCCACGGTGTCGCGATCGATCGACATCCTGGAAGAGAAGTTCGGACGACCGCTGCTGATGCGCTCTCAAAGCGGCGTGTCTGCGACGCCGCAAGGGGCGCTCGTTGCCGCGCGTTGCCAGATAATTCAATCGGAATTGTCGAACCTGCGCGACCAGCTTGCGCAGGCGAACAGCAGCAAGGTGCGCACCAATGCCTCGGTATTCCAGATGCACGTCGACGTTTCACGGCTGCGCGCTCTGATCGCGGTGCACGACTTCGGGTCGGTTCAGCGGGCGAGTCAACTGCTGGCGGTATCCCAGCCGGCGGTTTCGGTGTCGATCCGCCATCTGGAGACTGACCTGGGCGTGGAGCTGTTCTCGCGCGCTCCGACGGGAATGATCGCCACGCCGGCGGGCGTCACAAGCACCCTGTGCTTCAAACGGGTGCTGTCGGAACTGCGCAAGATCAAGGATGACGTCGACTCGTTCGACGGGGTGTCCGCGGGCGTGGTGTGCGTCGGCGGGCTTGCCTATTCGCGCAGAGCGCTCCTTCCCGAAGCGATCAAGCGCGTTCTCGCGTCCCACCCGCGAATCGTCGTGCGCACGGTCGAGGGGCCGATCGGAGCCCTGTTGGCGGCGATGCACGCGGGCGAGATCGACTCTCTGATTTGCGCCCATCCCAATCCCGCCTTGCTCGAAGGCGTTTCGGTCGAGCCGGTCGTCACGGACCCCATGGGAATGTTCGTGTCCGAACACCATCCCCTGGCCCATCGCCGGGCATTGTCGGCGCAAGAGGTGCTGCGCCATGCGTTCATCCTGCCGCCGCTCGGCAGCGTGACGCGCGATTTGCTCGATGGCGTGTTCATGCAGACTGCGGGGCTGCGGCCGCAGGGATCGGTCGAAACGGCCTCCTATTCGATGATCAGGTATCTGGTGCTCCATGCGAACCTGATTTGCTTTCGCTCGATTACGACGTTCGATTCGGAACTGCCGTCGGGGCGCATCATGCCTCTCGATCTCGACTTCGCCCTGCCGCAGCGCTCGATCTGCCTGCTGCAGCGGCAGGGTGTCAGGCAAACGGCCGCCGTGAATGATTTTCTCGAAATCGTCCGACAGATTGCTTCGAGTTATTCCGCAGCCTAGCGTGACGAGGGGCACCTGTCCCGCGCGGCGCGGCGCTCACCCCTCCATGGCGGCGGGAAGCTTGAGCGTTCTGAAAACCTTCAAGGTATTCCTGTAATAGATCTTCTCTTTGTCCTCGGCGCTGAGGCTCGTGTTCGCCTCGATATATTGCCGCGTATCGTCGAAGAAACGCCCGGTATCCGGGTTCGCGCAGCGCACCGCCCCGTGCAGTTCCGAGGCGAACAGAATGTTGTCGACCGGAACCACATCCGCCAGCAGGTCGATGCCGGGCTGATGGTAGACGCAGGTGTCGAAGTAGAGGTTGTCGGCCATCAGCGCGGCGGGTTCCGGGCGCTTCATGTCGATCGCTATGCCGCGATACCGGCCCCAGTGATAGGGCACCGCTCCGCCGCCGTGCGGGATGATGAGCCGCAGGCGCGGGAAGCGGACGAACAGGTCCGACTTGAGCAGCTGCATGAAGACGGCCGTGTCGGCGTTGATGTAATGCGCGCCGGTGAAGTGGAAATTCGGATTGCATGATTGGCTGACATGGATCATCGCCGGCACGTCGAGCTCTTCGAGTTTCTCGTAGATTCCGAACCACCAGGGATCGGTCATCGGCGGGTCGGTCCAGTGCCCGCCGCTGGGATCGGGATTCAGGTTGCAGCCGATGAAACCCAGTTCTTCAACGCAACGGACCAGCTCCGGAATGCTGTTCGACGGGGAAACCCCAGGTGATTGCGGAAGCTGGCAGACCGGGACGAAGTTATTGGGGTAAAGATCGCAGACGCGTTTGATGAGATCGTTGCAGATTCGGCTCCACTGCAGGCTCGTCGCTTCGGTGCCGATATGATGGCCCATGCCCCCGGCGCGCGGCGAGAAAATCGTTAAATCCGTTCCACGCTCCCGCTGCAGGCGCAATTGGGTTTTCTCGAGGCTTTCGCGGATTTCGTCGTCGCTTATGACGGGGGCTTCATTTCCACGCATCGCCGCCGGATCGCCGCCGGCATCGATCTGTGCCTTGCGCCATGCCTCGTGCGCGGCCGGAGCGGTTGTGTAGTGTCCATGGCAATCTATGATCATTTGGTGTTCCTTGGCATTTCGTTGAATGGGGACTTTCCATGAATGGCTTTGCCATTCACCTGAGGAGAGGCGATCTGCCCACCGCCGGTTCCGATTTGTCAGTCTCGACCAATTCCGCCAGGTTGAATCAAGCTAGTGCTGCATCGCATAGATCGACTCTATCAACAACTTGTCCAGCGGTCCCAACGGAGTCGGGATAAAGAGTACGGTCGCGAGAAGAATCGACAACACCATCGAAAACAGCGCGGCCGTCACAATGCCGACCAGAACTTTCCTGATCCCCAGCAGCCACAAGGAAAGCGAAATGGCGCAGGTTGTCGCGACAATGAAGCCGGCTAGAGTAAGCAACCAAGAATAAACCAGCCAGATCGCAACGAAACCGAACAGCCGAATACGGAACGGCGGCGGTGCGGACAGTATTTCCGCAATTCTTGAGTCCAGAGGCGCGGTCGCAGCGCGATCGGCGATTTCTTTCACTACGATGAGCAGACTGAATAGGAGGACAAGGGCCATCAAGACAAGCGGGTACACGCGGGCCGACGCCGCGATATCCGGTGTCTGCAGACCGAGGACCAGTGCGCCGCAGATGATCAGGAAAAACGATATCAGGTTGAAATACAACACGGCGACGTGAACTCCCTGTTGTTGCAGCCACTCAACCGGGTTTGGCCCGGCTTTCCTTAAGCCGTCTGACGATGCTAAACACGATGATGATTAAAGATATTGCAAAGAAGCCGTCCGCGATCGGACGCCCCAGTACCTCGCCGATGCCGGCCGATGTCGTAAACAGGACCAAGGCCTGCTGTTCGAGCAAGGGACCGAGGATCACCGCCAACACGATGGGCAGTATCGGTATGCGCAGTGCGCGAAACCAGAGCGCAAGCACGGTGGCGCCGAACATCACGCCCACATCGAACATGCTGTTGTTGATGGCATAGGAGCCCAGGATCGAAAAAACAGCGATGAACGTCGCGAGCACCCTTTTGGGCAACTTCAGCACCAGGGCAAAGTAGCGGGCGCCGAACATGCCGAAAAGCATCATGAACAGGTTGACCGCGATAAATCCCCAGAAAAACGTGTAGATCAGCACGGGTTCGCTCTTGAACAGCAAGGGACCCGGCTGCAAGCCGTGGAGCGTCAACGCGCCGATGAAAACGGCGGCTGCGCCGCTGCCGGGAATACCCAGGGAGATCAGCGGCATGAGCGACCCGCCGACGTTCGCGCTGATGGAACACTCGGAGGCAATGAGGCCGGTGATGGATCCCTTGCCGAACTTTTCGTCCTTGGGGTTGAATTTGCGCTCGATTGTATGCGCGATGAACGGCGTTTCTACCGGGCCCACTGCCGGCAGTATCCCGAGGAATAGCCCGATCGTCGATGAACGCAGGTAGGTGATGCCGTGCGTCCACAGCGTCTTAATGAGCTCGCCAATCGAGTTTCCCTTGCCGAAGCTGATCACTTCATTGTTGGTCGAGTCGTCCAGGCTGTCGAATGCCAGGAACACAGCCTCGGTCATGCAGAAAAACCCGACCAGCACTGCTATCAGATTGAAGCCGGACATCAGGTCCGCGTTCCCGAACGTGAAGCGCGCCGCGCCGGTCACGGGGTCCAGGCCTATGGTCACGAGAAGCAGCCCGACGAAGCAGCCGAGCAGATTGCGCATCATCGGCGTGTCCAACACCACGGTCACGATGGTGAAGCTGAACAGCAGAAGCGCGCAGTATTCGGCCGGGCCGAACGTCAGTGCGAGCGAAGACAGCATAGGCGTAAGGAAGAGCAGGGCCACGGCCGAGAACAGCCCGCCAACGCCGGAGCTGAGCGCGGCGAGACTCAAGGCGAGCGGCGCTTTGCCCTCGCGCGCCAGAGCATAGCCCTCCCAGCCGGTAATGATGGAGGCCGGCGTGCCCGGAACGTTGATCAGGATGGCGGAAATGCTGCCGCCGAAGATTGCCCCTGCATAGATACCGGCGAGCATGATCATGCCGGCGCCCGGGTTCATGAGGAACGTGACCGGCACGAACAGGGCGATCCCCAGGGTCGCGGTCAAACCGGGTATGGCCCCGAAAACGATCCCTATCAGTACGCCCAGAATCTCGACGAACAGATTCGTCGGAGACATGGCGGCGTACAATCCTTCCAGCATCGGGACCTCGACATCGACAGTTAATTACATCGTGAGGGGAGATCCCCCCTCAATTCAGATCATTGCGACGCTTTCAGCTGGCCGGTGTCTTTGAGGTAAGCGTGAACCTCGCCATAGGATTCCGCAAAGGTTTTTTGCTGCTCCTCCATGGTCTTCGGCTCGATTTCGATACCAACCTTCTTGAACGCCTCGTGAGTGGCCTTGTCCGCCAGCGTCTTCTCGATGAGGTAGGAGAGATACTCCTTGATTTCCTTGCTGGTTCCCTTGGGCACCGCGGCGAAACGATCCGCCCCCCAGGTGCTTGAAGCCATCTTGATGTTCAGAGCTTTCATTGTGGGCAATTGCGGATCCTCGATGAGCGGCTTGTTGTCGGCCACGGCGAGGGCTTTCAGGCTCCCGTCTTTGACGTACTGGGCGATTTCACTGAAGTAGATGGCGGAAATATCGATATTGCTGCCGAGCAGCGCCACGATCGCCGGCTTCCCGCCCGGGAAAGGCACGATCGTAAATTTGGCGTCGGTTTGTTTCGCGACGATACGCGTGGCTATATCGAAGGATGCGTTGGGAATGACGCCCATTTTCAACTTTTCGGGATTATTCTTCGCGTAGTCGAGGATCTGTTTGAAGTCCATCTTGCCGAACTCGGAGCCGGTGCGGGTTGCCCAAATCACCGGCTCAAACGTGATGCCGGCGATCGGTTCGATGTCTTCTTTCGTGAAGTGCGCCCCCTGGTAGAGGATGTTCATGAACATCGTTGGGTTGGCGAGTATGCCCACCGTGTAGCCGTCGGGCTTCGCCTGCGTGGCCATGTAGGTGTTGCCTATGATGCCGCCGCCCCCGCCCCGGTTCTCGACGCGGAACTGATAGCCCGTCACGCGCTCCATCTGCGCGGCCAGGGTACGGGCGGTGATGTCCATCCCGCCCCCGGACGGATAGGCAACCAGGAAATTGATCGGCCGGTTGGGATAGTTCGCCGGCTTCGCCGGTTCGGCGTTCACCGGCTGCGATACAAGTGCCGATGCCAACAGGCACGAGCCCACTACGGCCGAAAATCTCATCGCCATCACTAGTCTTTCTCTCATAAAACCCCCTCTCATAGTCATGTTGGTGCGGCTGCCTGCGCTCATTTAAGCACGCGCAGATCGCGTTCACCATTGCAATCTGGCTATGCGGCATTCGAATTTGCTTAACCGGCAAACAGAGCTGTGGTGCCGGAAACGGAAGACCGAAAATAGTTCAGGTGCGAAACCTGTACGCGTGGGTAAGCGGATGCCTGTGGCGCCGCCCAGCATTGCGATCATGCCCGACCTCAGCGCCTCTTCGATTTGTTGCGGGCAGATGGCGTGGTCATCACCACGGCTCGTGCCAGTGACCGCAGGCCGCGGGTTTTCGGCGATTAAGCGGCTGTTTATAAAGCTGATGAAACCCGGCTGCGGAACCAGAAAAGATGTCGTTGGGCGGCCGGCGTCCGGCGGCTGGGCATTGTTGGTGCAGCAAATGCGGGACGTGCACCAAACGGCGGCGCGCGTGCAAATTGCGCTGGTTTCACGGGCCCGCAGCGGATGGGAACACGGCGATTTGTCGCCTGTGCCATAGCAGTCTAGAATCGAAGCGTGAAATCCAATCTGGCTATTGCCGCGCTTCTTGGCGTCATCGCGCTCGCAGGCTGCGCGAACACTTCTGTCGGCCTGCGCGCCGGTTCACCGGCGACGATGGGCGGCAGCACGCCGGCCCCGGGCAGCTCCTACAGTTCGGCTGCGATCCATGTGGAGGCGAGCCCCAACGCCTACTTCGGCCTGCTCTTTCTCGGCTACGTCGCCGCTGGCGTGCACGACAGTTACCAGCACTGGAGCGGCGGCCCCGTCTGGCGCGAGCCGCCGCAGCTGTCCGAAGGCCGTGCCATCGCCGAGCGCGATTGCAGCCAACCGATGGAGACGCCCAGCGCAAACCTGCGCTGCAAGTGACATATACGCGGGGCGAAATGATTTTGCTGCTGTTTGCACCATGTCCGCGGTCCCGCTCTGCCCGGTGGTGATAAACTAACAGCGTCGCGAGGATTGCACCGCAATCCCGCGAAGCTGAAAAGGTCTGTCCCAATATGCTACGCAGCACCAAGATAGTTGCAACCCTGGGGCCCGCGTCGAGCGATTCCGAAACTCTAGAGCGCATGTTCAATGCGGGCGTGGACGTGGTGCGCTTCAATTTTTCGCACGGTACGGCGGAGGATCACCGGCAGCGCGCCGAGATCGTGCGTGAACTTTGCCGCAAGACCGGCCGCACCGTCGGCATCATGGGCGATCTGCAGGGCCCGAAGATCCGCGTCGGCAAGTTCAAGGACGGCAAGGTCACGCTCAAGGATGGCGAGGCCTTCATCCTCGACGCCGACTGCGAACTCGGCGACGAACAGCGCGCCGGTCTCGACTACAAGGAACTGCCGCGCGACGTGAGCGCGGGCGACATCCTGCTGCTCGACGACGGCCGCATCGAATTCGAAGTGGAGCGGGTCAGCGGCAACCAGATCCACTGCCGCGTGCACCACGGCGGCGTGCTGTCGAACAACAAGGGCATCAATCGCCGCGGCGGCGGCCTCACCGCGGCGGCGCTTACCAGCAAAGACATGCAGGACATCCACACCGCCGCCGAGATCAAGGTGGATTTTCTCGCGGTGTCGTTTCCCAAGTCGAGCGCGGACATGTACATGGCGCGGCAATTGCTGCGCGCCGCCGGCGGCGAAGCCTTCCTCATTGCCAAGATCGAGCGCGCCGAAGCGGTGGCGCCCGGGGCGCTGGAGGACATCATGTCCGCCTGCGACGGCATCATGGTGGCGCGCGGCGATCTCGCGGTCGAAGTCGGCGACGCCTCGGTGCCGGCGCTGCAAAAACGCATGATCCGCATGGCGCGAGAAGCGAACAAGCTCACCATCACCGCGACGCAGATGATGGAGTCCATGGTCGCGAGCCCGGTGCCCACGCGCGCGGAAGTGTCCGACGTCGCCAACGCCGTGCTCGACGGCACCGATGCGGTCATGCTCTCGGCCGAGACCGCCACCGGCAGGTATCCGGTCGAGACGGTCCTTTCGATGAGCCGCATCTGCGTGGAGGCCGAGAACTCGGCGCCGGTCACGCTCGATCGCGAGTTCCTCGACCGTGTGTTCACCCGCGTCGACCAGTCGATCGCGATGGCGGCGCTGTTCACCGCTTTCCACCTGAAGGTCAAGGCCATCGCCGCGCTGACCGAGTCGGGCTCGACCGCGCTGTGGATGTCGCGCCTGAACTGCGGCGTGCCGATCTACGCTTTGACGACGCGCACCGCCACGCGCTACCGCTGCGCGCTGCTGCGCGACACTTATCCGCAGATGGTGAACTACGCCGGCAACGACCGTGAGGAGCTGCTGGAAGAGTCGGAAAACGTGCTGCTGCGCGCCGGCCTGGTGCAAAAGGGCGACCTGATCGTGCTCACCATCGGCGAGCCCTTAGGCAAGGCCGGTGGTACCAATACGATGAAGATAGTAAAAGTCGGCGAGCATCGCCGGTCCTGAAATCCCGGCGCACAATCTGCAGGTCGCCATTCGATCGGCCGCAGTCTCCGGTAGAATAGATACTGTTTCGCCCGACGCGGGTGCAGGGGCCGGGGGCCGCGCCTCCGGCGAGTTTTCACGCCAGTTCTAGGAGTATCGACCATGCCCATAGTATCCATGCGCCAGTTGCTGGACCACGCAGCCGAAAACGGTTACGGCCTGCCGGCGTTCAACGTCAACAATCTTGAGCAAGTCCAGGCCATCATGGAGGCCGCGAGCGAAACCGACAGCCCGGTAATCATGCAGGCCTCGGCCGGCGCGCGCAAATACGCCGGCGAGACTTTCCTCAAATACCTGATCCAGGCGGCGATCAAGACCTATCCGAACGTGCCCATCGTGATGCACCAGGACCACGGCCAGTCGCCCAAGGTGTGCGCCTCGGCGATGAAGCTCGGTTTCTCCAGCGTCATGATGGACGGCAGCCTGCGCGAAGACGGCAAGACCATCGCCGACTACGACTACAACGTCAAAGTGACGCGCAAGGTGGTCGACGCGGCGCACAAGAAAGGCGTGACCGTCGAGGGCGAACTCGGCTGCCTCGGCTCGCTGGAGACCATGCAGGGCGACAAGGAAGACGGCCACGGCGCCGAGGGCAAAATGACGCGCGAAATGCTGCTCACCGACCCGGACCAGGCGGCGGATTTCGTCAACAAGACCCAGCTCGATGCGCTGGCGATTGCCATCGGCACCTCGCACGGCGCCTACAAGTTCACGCGCAAGCCCACCGGCGACATCCTCGCGATCGATCGCATCAAGGCGATCAACCAGCGCATCCCGAACACCCACCTGGTAATGCACGGTTCGTCCTCGGTGCCGCAGGACCTGCTTGAAATCATCCGCGCGAACGGCGGCGAGATGAAAGAGACCTACGGCGTGCCGGTGGAAGAGATCCAGGAGGGCATCAAGCACGGCGTGCGCAAGATCAACATCGACACCGACATCCGTTTGTCGATGACAGCGGCCATCCGCAAGTTCATGAACGAAAACAAGAGCGCATTCGATCCGCGCGATTACCTCAAGCCCGCGCGCGCCGCGGCCAAGGCGATATGCAAGCAGCGCTACGAGCAGTTCGGCTGCGCCGGCATGGCCTCGAAGATCAAGCCGGTGGAGTTGAAGGTAATGGCGCAGCGCTACAGCGCGGGCGAACTCGCCCAGGTCGTAAGATAATCCAAGGAGCCACCACAGCATGAGCACGATCGGCATAGTCATGGGCAGCACGTCCGACTGGGACGTGATGAAGGAAGCGGCGCAGCAGCTCAAGGACTTCGGCATTGCCTACGAAGCTAGGGCGCTGTCGGCGCACCGCACCCCGGCCGAACTGGCGGCGTGGATGCAGGACACGGAGAAACGCGGCTGCAAGGCGTTCATCGCCGGCGCCGGCGGCGCCGCGCACCTCGCGGGAGTGGTCGCGGCGCAGACGCTGCTGCCGGTGCTGGGCGTGCCCATTCCGTCGAAATACCTCAAGGGCCTGGATTCGCTCTTGTCCATCGTGCAGATGCCCAAGGGGATCCCCGTCGCGACCTTCGCCATCGGCGAGGCCGGCGCGGCGAATGCCGGCCTGTTCGCGGTGGCGATGCTCGCGCTTAGCGATAGCGCCCTGTCCAAGCGGCTGCAGGCGTTCCGCGACAAGCAGGCCGACGCCGTGAAGAAGGCGAAACTGCCCGATCTTTGACGCGTCACGCGCACGGCCGGCCGGGCGCACGCCGACGGCCATCACCGGATTCACATCACCGAGAAAAAGCAATGAGCACCGTACTGCAAACTTCGATCAAGAGTCTGCCTTTCCTGCACCGTGGCAAGGTGCGCGACATCTATGCCGTGGGCGATGACAAGCTGCTGGTGATCCAGACCGACCGCCTGTCCGCCTTCGACGTCATACTCGACGACCCGATCCCGGGCAAGGGCGAGGTCCTCACCGCCATGTCCGATTTCTGGTTCGGCAAGCTGGGCCATCTCATGCCCAACCACATGACCGGCATCGACCCGGAATCAGTGGTGCAGGGCGAAGACGAGCGCGCGCAGGTGCGCGGCCGCGCCATGGTCGTGACCAAGTTCAAGCCGCTGACCATCGAGGCCATCGTGCGCGGTTACCTCATCGGCTCTGGCTGGAAGGACTATCAGCAGACCGGCTCGCTTTGCGGCATCGCGTTGCCGGCGGGCCTGCGCGAAGCCGAGAAGCTGCCGCAGACCCTGTTCACGCCCTCGACCAAGGCGCCCGCGGGCACGCACGACGAGAATATTTCCTTCGCCGAAGCGGAGCAGCGCGTCGGCAAGGACGTCGCGCGCCAGGTGCGCGACGCGTCCATCGCCATTTACACCCAGGCGGCGGAGTACGCGGCGACGCGCGGCATCATCATCGCCGACACCAAGTTCGAGTTCGGCACCGATAAGGACGGCAAGGTATACCTGATCGACGAGATCCTGACCTCGGACTCCTCGCGCTTCTGGCCGATGGCGCAATACAAAGTCGGCATGAGCCCGCCTTCGTTCGACAAGCAGTTCGTGCGCGACTGGTTGGAGACGCAGCCGTGGAACAAGAAGGCGCCGGCGCCGCGGCTGCCCGCCGACATCATCGCCAAGACCGCGGATAAATACCGCGAAGCGCTGCGGCTGCTGACGGGCTGATTTCCTGCGCACGCGCGGCGCCTGCCGGGCGCCGCGGCGACACCTATTAGCGACCGCCTGCATGTCCCCCATCCCCAGCGAATCCGAAATCGGGCGCGCGGCGTCTATCCTGCGGGCCGGCGGTTTGGTCGCGTTTCCGACCGAAACCGTCTACGGCCTGGGCGCGGACGCGTCCGATCCCACCGCTGTTGCAAAGATCTTCGCCGCCAAGGGCCGGCCGCAAAACCATCCGCTGATCGTGCATCTCGCTCGCATCGAGTTGCTGCCGCTGTGGGCGGCGCAGATTCCCCCGGCTGCGCACAAACTGGCTGCGGCGTTCTGGCCCGGCCCGCTCACTTTGATCCTGAGGCGCGCGGCCGGCGTGCCCGACTGCGTCAGTGGCGGCCAGGACACGGTGGGCCTGCGCATCCCCGGGCATCCGGTCGCGCTCGAACTGTTGAAGGCGTTTGCCGGGACCGAAGGCGAACGCCGTTTCAGCGGCGTGGCCGCGCCCTCGGCCAACCGCTTCGGCCGCATCAGCCCGACCACGGCCGAGCATGTGCGCGCCGAGCTGGGCGACGCGGTCGACTGCATCATCGACGGCGGCGAATGCGAAGTCGGCATCGAATCGACCATCATCGACCTGTCGCGCGAACGCGCGGTGCTGCTGCGGCCCGGTCAGATCACGCCGGCGCAAATCGCCGCGGTGCTCGGCGCCGAAGTGGAATCGCCCGATGCCGCCGCGCCGCGCGTGCCGGGCGCGCTCGAAGGCCACTACGCGCCGCGCACGCCCATGAATCTCGTCCCTGCTGCGGAACTGCCGGCGCGGCTAACAGCGCTGCGCGGACAAAAGCTCGCCGTGCTGGCGCGTGCCGAAGCGCCTGAAGGCCTGAAAGACGTCTATTGGCAGGAGGCGCCGCGCGCGGTCGCGGGTTATGCGCACGAGCTCTACGCGAGTCTGCGCCGCCTCGACGAGCTGGGTTGCGACCTGATCCTGGTCGAGGCGCCGCCCGCGGTGCCTGGGTGGCAGGGCGTGAGCGACCGGCTCAGGCGGGCTTCGTCGGACTAAATTCTTGCGCGATCACAACGGCGCCTCGCGCTCGCGGGCAGATCCCCTCTCCCCGCGAGCGGGGAGAGGGCCAGGGTGAGGGGAGGTGATACTTACGCCGTCGCCGCCTTGCCCACCTTGCGATCCAGCAGCCGCGCGAAGTTGTCGATCGAGATCAGGTGCGCGTAGATCCGCCCCATCACGCCCTTCTTGATCAGGTTCTTGTGCTGGCTGGCGTTGAGGAACTCCAGTTTTTTCTCGGCCACGCGGTACATGCCGGTCAGGTTCATTGCCGCTCCCGCCTTCGGCTGTGCCTGCAGCGCAAAAGGCTCGAGCAGCGCATAGTCGGACAGGATGGAGCACATCTCGCGGCTGCGTTCCAGGTCGGCCTCGTACTCCTGCAGCAGTTTTTCGATCGGCTGCCACTTCGGCAGGGGCTTGCCCTCGGCATCGAACATGGATTCGCCCTGGTCGTCGAGAAAGTCCTTTTCGACGCAAATGAGGCGGTCCGCCTGCTCCACCTTGTCCAGATTCACCCGTGCCATGCAGAACGGATAGCGCCGCACATAGGCAGGCACGTACACGCCTTTGGCCCATGCGCCGTCGTCGAGGAACATGTTTTCGCCGTTGGCCAGGCCCAGCACCGCCACCGCTGCGTAGGTCTTGCCGTTGTCGCCGCTGGTGAACACCAGCGGATAATCGCGGCAGGCCATCGAAAACTCGGTGTAGCTGATCGGGATGGCGTTGAGCGTCTTGCAGAACTCGGGGATCGCGCCCGGCGCGGGCAGTCTTACCTTGTTCTCCTTGTACAGCGGTACGATTTCCTTGTAGCCGAAGGGCGGGTTGATCTGCATGCGGGCTCCGGTTCGTGGCTGATTGGGCGAGTAGTCATGATATCCCGCCCACGGCGCCCGCAACAACCCGCATTGTCGCCGGGCTGGAATGGGGCTAAAATCCGCACCTCAGTGGGGTGGTAGCTCAGCTGGGAGAGCGCCGCGTTCGCAATGCGGAGGTCGGGAGTTCGATCCTCCTCCACTCCACCATTTCATCCTCCAGCGTCGTCCGACGCAATCCAAAGAAGACCGGAAAATCCTAGTAAAATCAAGGAATCCGGCCTTTTTCTTGTCCGTAGCCGTCCGCCAAAGTTTGTTGCCAGCCAGCCCTAAGTGGGGGTACGATTCGGGGGTATGACACTCGTCTGAAAGGAGCATACCCCCAAATGGCACTAACCGACACGCAATGCAAGACGGCGAAAAAAGCCGCCAAACCCTACAAACTGTCGGACGAAAAGGGGCTATTTCTGTTCGTTACGCCGGCCGGCGGCAAGCTGTGGCGATTGAAGTATCGATTCAACTCGAAAGAGAAGCTTCTGTCCTTCGGCGCTTATCCCGACGTGCGGCTTGCCAGGGCCAGAGAGAAACGCGACGAAGCGCGGCGACTACTGGCCGAAGGCATTGATCCAGCTGAGAACCGCAAGATCCAGAAGGCCGCTATAACCGAGCGCTCAGCGAACAGCTTCGAGGCCGTGGCCCGTGAGTGGTTTGCCAAATTCAAACCTGGATGGGCGCCGAGCCATTCCGAAAAGATCATTAATCGCCTTGAAAACGACCTGTTTCCTTGGCTGGGGGATAGGCCGATTGCCGAGATTACCGCGCCGGAGCTCTTGACCTGCCTGCGCCGCATCGAAGGCCGCGGGGCGCTGGATACCGCGCACCGGGCGCACCAGAATTGCGGCCAGGTGTTCCGCTATGCGGTGCAGACCGGGCGGGCCGTACGCGATCCTTCGAGCGATCTACGCGGTGCACTACCACCGCCCCAGCGCGAGCACTACGCCTCGATCACCGAACCGGCCGCAGTGGCCGAATTGCTGAGGGCCATCGATGGCTTTCGTGGCACCTTCATCGTCCAATGCGCATTGAAGCTTTCGCCGCTGTTCTTCGCCAGACCGGGCGAACTGCGCAAGGCCAAATGGAAAGAATTCGACCTGGACAAGGGCGAATGGAGCTACGTCGTCACCAAAACCAAGACCGACCATCTTGTCCCTTTGGCCTCGCAAGCGGTAGCGATCCTACGCGAACTCCATGCTCTGACCGGCCACCTAGAGCACGTGTTCCCCGGACGCGATCCGCTAAAGTCGATGAGCGGCGCCGCGATAAATGCTGCGCTTCGGCGCATGGGCTACGACACGAAAACTGAAATTACCGGGCATGGCTTCCGGGCCATGGCTCGAACCATCCTGCACCAGGAAATCGGCATTCCGCCTGAGGTAATCGAGCATCAACTAGCACACCGTGTTCCTGATTCGCTAGGCACGGCATACAACCGGACGAAATTCATCAAGGAGCGGCGCAAGATGATGCAGCAATGGGCGGACTACTTGGACAAGCTGAAGGCCGGGGCCAAAGTAATACCACTACACGGCAGCGCGGCATAACGACTCACTTCGAACGCCTCGCCGACTTCAGCCAACGCCTACGCAGTTAGTCACCTTGTTTTCAAACCGACTAAAACTCGTGGATCGCCGTAGTTGCCCGAGATCCACGTCCGCAGCGCGCAAGACCCGGATCGCATCCACTTTGTCGTCGTAGCGCCAACCGCGCGCATTCTTGAAATGCTTGATCAATGCCGCTTTCGGCTGCACTACCGCATCTGGCTTCTTGATGCGAGATACGCGATAAGGATGCGTCTTTGTCGAGAGAAGCGCGGCAATCGCCTGATTGTTGCCCAGCAACCAACTTTCCAACTCCTGCTCGATGCAGACTAAATACACCGGTGCGTGTAGAGGAACGCCTGCTTCCGTCAACCCGGTCAGCAAAGCCTGCCGTTCTGCGTAGCGGCAAGGCTTACGCCCGTCAGGCCAAGCTGGACGCAGGTCCCAAAGAATGATCACACAGGAGCAACCATCATTTAACAACTGCGCTGCTACCTTGCCGGCATCGCGCAACAGGTTGATTTTGGTGTCTAGCGTTTTGCTGCTCACCTTCGCGCCAGGCCGAATATGTTGGATCAAGTACTCGCACACTTGCTTATCCGCTCCCTGAGGGCCGCACTCGAAAACTAGACCCAGCGTCATTGCGCCGCCTCGTGCAACGAACCCATAGTATAGAGCCGGCCCGGTGCGAACTCCTTCGCCCACGCGGCCAGCTTCGCATCATCGACTGGTCGATGAAATCGGGGCTCCCCTTTGCCGTCACGTGTTACCAATATCAACTGGTCAAGTTTTAGCAAATCGAGTAGGTAGGGCGAGTGAGTCGTTAGCACCACTTGTGTCACACCAGCCAATACAACATTGCGTATCTCTTCGACCAGCAGGTGAATACTGCGAGGGTCTAACCCGTTCTCAATCTCTTCGACTACGATCAGCGGTGGCGGCTCGGGATGGCGCAACACCGCCAGCAGTGCCAATACTCGGAGCGTGCCGGTGGAGAGCATCCAACCTGGCACCTTGTAATTGCTCTCGGTAAGTTGAAGGTAAGCCTTGCGCTCCAGTTCGGAGGTCAACGCCGGTTGCAAGTCACGCGCGTAGGGCAACACGTAGGCCATCGTCCGCACGATCCCCTCAAATGCTTCCGTATCCAGCCGCTGAATGTCGAGCAAGTAGTCGGCAACGTTGCTCCCATCCTTGGCAAGTCGTACACGCTGGCTGGTGCGCTGCTGGGGTATCGGAAGCCCCATTCGTTCCGGCTGCAGAGTCAGAAACTGCCATCCTCGCACCTGCGAGGCCACCTTGCGGTGCCCGCCAGTTGCCGACGCGAGGATGGATCCCCCAGGCTGAAAAGCACCCTCCACCCGCTCTAACGTCTTCTCAATGATCCAGCCATTGGCATGCGCGGACTTCTCGCTCGAAATAAACATCCGGTTGGCTTTCGCATCGTTGTTCACTGTCATCTCCAACCGCGTCGACTTGCGTACCGAAGCACCAATACTCACGTCGAAAGCGATCGCGTTTAGTGCTTTGCCGGCCCGCTCCTTAGCTTCCGCGCCGAAGTGCCGAACATGCTCAATGCCTAGCCAGCGCTGCATTGCTATGTCAAGCCCATCGACGATGATCGACTGGTATGTCTCCAGCGCTTCGATCAAACTTGATTTTCCGCTGCCATTGTGGCCAATGAACACCGTCAGCGGTCCGAAGCGAACCATTCGACTGTCCACTATCGCCTTGAAGTTGCGGATGCGCACCGATTGAAGCGTCATGCGTTGCTCGTTCATCGTACCAATCCTCGCTCCACGTCACGGAAGGCGTTTCGTGCTGCCTGCTTTACTGGTTCGGCCACAAGTGGGAAGTTGCTAAGGATGTGAGCAAATTCGTCTTCGGTCAACCCGTAAAGGTGCGCTACCAAGCCGTCCAGCTCTGCGCGTAGCCGGGCGCGCTCGCCGGGTTCCGTGGCGGTGGCGTAATGGTCCTTCAGGCCGACTGTTTTGGCGAGGTCGTCAAACTCTCGCGTGGTGCAGATGAGGCGCCCGGCGCGTTGGACGATAGGGGAAAAGCGCGAATCTGATGTCGTAAGCCGGGGCAACGGGCACTGATAGATGAAGAAGATATTTAGATTGGCCGAGACTTGCTGGCGCAAGTAGTAGTCCAGCACAAAGCTATTCATGAACGCGAGCAAAAAGAGCTGTTCACCATTACCTTCTGGCTCGAACGCCACGTTCAGGGAATTTCCGCTGAAAACCCCAGGCGGCAAGATTGAAGCAATCATGCTCCGCTCGTTGGTTGAACTTGCTATAGAGCGATGGGCGAAGCGGTAGCGCTGATAAGACAGAATCTGCCCTTCGTCCGCGCTGCGTCCGATCAACGATTTACGCCCGCTCTTTTCGGGCACCCAATACCTGAACGCCTGCCGCGCAAATTCGAATTGGTGAATCATTTTACCTTCTACCAGTGGCAAAGCGCCCGCCTCGGCCCGCGTCTTGAATAGCGGCTCGTCGTCCGTCATGTGCAGTTCCCGGTGTAGCTTGAGATTCCACGTACCATTCATACGCTCGCCGAGCACTGGGAACTTCATCATCTTGTGGGCAATATCTACGTCTACGGCGGACTTAAATTCCATCACTGCATGCGCTGCCGGCGAAAGCGTCTTGATCAGCTTGACGTCGAGCCACAGCGCGCCTTCGTCCGGGAACCGCTCAAGATCCGCCACATCGTGTCGCATGAATGCGGCCGGAAATTTAGTCGTCCCGAGTTCGCCCAATTGCGACGGCGCGAGAAGGTCGTTCGGGGGAGCGCTTGTGTTGTTCTCACCTGTCGCCAACAAGCGTGGCAACGAAGTCTTTTCGAACGTCAGTACGACGAACTTGAAGCTGCGGTGCACGCCTTCGAAAATCTCCTTTCGATTCTCGAAGCAGAACAGACCCTGGATGTGCGTGTGTTCAAAGAGTAAATCACGCAAACCCTTGGCGCCGAGATCAGTGTAGATCCCGCTGGGAATGACGATGCCGCAATGCCCGCCTGGTCGCAACAACGTGAAGCAGCGCTCAACGAAGAGTTTATAGAGATTGAGGTCGGCGCCCACCTTGCGCCCGTCCACCGTCGCGAATTGGTGGCTGTATTCAGGCGCCAACCGAAAATGCTGATTCATGTGTGGGAACCTACTTTCATAGGCCAGCCACGCCTCGCGCACCGCGCTGTCCTTCAATAACTTAGCCTGCTCTTTTTCGAATTCCTTGATCGTCATCTTCTTCTTCGTAACCAAATCCGAATGATCGGCGAAGAACTCCTTGGCCTGCGGCTTGAACACTTCCCATGGAGGATTGCCAAGCACGATGTCGAAGCCGCCGCGCCGCTGCACGATCTCATCAAATACGTAGCCCCAGTGCAGAGGGTGCTGAGCGGCGACGTCGGCACATTCAATCGTCCGTTTCTTTGATTTACCGAGAGTGTTTTTATTAGCGTCCCAGGTGGCCTGCTCGTAATGGATGCCGCGTTTGTTAAACTGGTCCTGGACAAGCTCATTCATTACGATGTCGGCTTCAGCCATGGCATCATCGATGTCGTCGCGCAGTTCGCGTAGGTTGG
This sequence comes from Burkholderiales bacterium, assembly GCA_014860395.1. GTDB lineage: Bacteria > Pseudomonadota > Gammaproteobacteria > Burkholderiales > SG8-39 > 2-12-FULL-64-23. Next base: position 23,343 of record JACZJU010000098.1, read on the forward strand.
TGGATTTGCCCAGATCCGCCGCAGTGGAGCGGTATATATCGAGTTTGCGGTTTTTTTCCTCCAGCAGTTGCCGAAAGCTCTTGCGGAACATGTCACCCTGGCGATTCTTCTCATCGAACTCATGCTCATCGACCCGCATCAGGCCCACAAGGGAGTTGCCGCTAAGGATATTGAAGTCGATATTGGGCAACGGCTCCAAGTCTTCCACCCTACGAACCGACGACACCATGGCCAGAAACAAGCGCAGCTTGGCGATTTCACAGGCCTCTTCCATGATATCTACGCCGTAGAGGTTATCAGAGACGATGCGGCGCTTGATGTAGTAGCCCACACTTGGGTGGTTCTTCTGAATGCGTTTGAGCCAGATTTGCAGTTCGGCGCTGGCGCCAAGTTCGGCGCGGCCCACGATGGCGTAATACACGTTGATAAGACACTTGAGCGCAGCCACCAGGAAGGCGCCAGAGCCGACCGCCGGGTCGAGCACGGTGATCGAGGGCAATACCTGGTTCACCAATTTCAACGCCACCCGAGCGTCCATGTGCGCGAGTAGATCAGCAACCGAATCGAACTTGACCTCATGAAGCTTCAGTTCTGGCAGGGGAGGCTCGTACACCCGTTCCAGAATAAGCTGATGGATGCTGCGCTCGGCCAGATATCCGGTAATCTCGGGCCGGGTATAGTAGGCTCCAAATGCCTTCTGGTTGATGTATTTCTCGAAGATGTAGCCCAGCACGTCCGGGTTAATTTCGTCAGCGTCGCCTCCGGGCGTGTCGTCGAGGTGCCAGGTGAACGCAGCGAACACGTTGAACACGCCTTCGAAGGCGGCGTCTGGAATACGCAGTGTGGTGCCCAAACGCGGGCGATGCTGTTCGTCCAATTCCAGCTTGTGGTGCAGAAACAGGCCTCCGTTGAGGTAAGGCACCTGGCCGGTGAGCGCACGCGCCTCTTTCGATCTATCGACTTCAGGTTTGGCGAATGCGTCAAAGAACAAGGCACTCAGAAACTCGCCAAAGAACCGGTCCTTGCCGCGTTGGCCCGACTGAACCAATTTGGTCTGCAGGTAATCCACGTTGCCGTCGTCGAGGAAAAATTTCTTCTGCAGGAACCAGACGAACATCAGACGGTTGAGGATGACCGAGGCGTACCAGCGCCGGTCGCGCTCGTCGTCAATGCCTTCGATCTGGCCGAGTAATTGTTCGTGCTGCTCGGAGTAACTGGTGAAAAAGCGCTTGGTGGTCTTATCCACATCCAGCGCGGCCTGGATGCGGCGCGCGGCTTCGAGCACGGGCATCCGGCCTGCGGTATCGAGTTCTGAGAGCTCGACCACCATAGCCTGCAGCTTAGACGCGAACAGATCGACCGGCTGACCGCGGAAGTATTCGTGGCGGCGCGGCGTGTTCTTTAGTTTCCCGGTCGCTTCGTCCTTGCCGCGTTTGACCCAATACCAGAGGCTTTGCGATGCTCGTTCGCGTCGGTCAGTGAAGATGATGATGTTCTCGACGTGCCTGTGAGACAGATGCTTCCAGATGTGCGCGCGGGTGGCTTCATCGGGCCAGCCTGTGGCGGGGACAACCTGCAGCACCGCCACCCCACCCAGCTCGGCTACCATGCGCCGTGCAAAGGTGTGCTCCGTCGTGCCGTCTTCTTGCCACGCCCGCTCCGCCGTCGGTGCATGGTTCCAGCCCAGCACTTCTACGAACAGCCGCGGAAAGTCGAACGCGGACAGGTGCTTTTGGAAGCCGGCGAAGTCAAGTTTGGCCATATCGTCAGTTCGCAATCAAGCCCATCGAGCACACCACACGCGGCTCGCGTAGCGCCGCGTCTTCTTCGGCGTAGGTCAGCCGTCCCTCTTCGCGCAACGACTTCACCGCCTCGCCCAGTTCTTCGTCATTCACGCCGCTACGCATCAATCGGTTGAGCAAGTCGGCCGCGGTCTCAAGCAGCGGACGTTGGTAGATGTCGTCGAGCGCGCGTTCGAGTTCTTCGTCGCGAAACAAGGTGTTCATCTGTTCCGTTGAATAGTGCTTGAGCCGCTCGTAGGCGCGGCGACGCGGGCTAGAGGGCCGCCCCAAGCCACCGCCCACCGCCTTGTCTTGCGATACGGCTAGTTGCAGACCGTTGGCTACTAGGTCATGGTGGTTGTCGGCACGGGGTACAGCGGGCGTACCGGTTTCGCACTCAGCCGCCCGCAGCACTGTAAATTGCGATTCAGTCACCGGCTTTCCGTTGCGATCGATCCAAGCCAGGTGGTCGTTGCCTTCGGGCGACTTGACGTACACCAACACGCCGCCTTGTTCCGCATCTGCGCCAAGCAGTGGGAACCGGGAAGTGTCAAGTTGAAAGCTCATGGCCGAGTAGACCACCGGCGGTAATGACTCCACGGCGCGGGCGAGTTCGGGGTCGTCTTGCGTGGCTTGCTTCCACACCTGCCAGGCGTACGACGCAAGATCGACTTCGTCATCGCTGTCATCCAGCACGCCCGACTTCTCGGTATAGAGGTTGCGGATGGCGTTTGCTTGTTCGTCCTCAAAAAAGGATTCGTCAGTACCCACGACTTCGGCGTTTTCCAACAAACGCTGCTGGATGCGGGCACGTAGTTGAATCAGGCGCTCCACGCCTTCGGCCGGCAGGAAGGAATAGCAGTGAATTTCTTCTGCGCTTTGGCCGATGCGGTCCACCCGGCCGGCGCGCTGAATGAGACGAATGATTGCCCAAGGCAAATCGAAGTTCACGACCACGTTGCTATCTTGAAGGTTCTGTCCTTCGGAGAGCACGTCGGTACAGATCAGCACGCGCACTTCGTCGGCTTTGCTCACGTTCTTGTCGTTCGACTTGGGCGAGAAGCGGCAGGCCAGGGCGTAAGGGTCGGCGCTGGCGCCGGTGGCCACCTCAACCTGCGGGACGCCCGCCTTGCGCACTTCGCGTCCGAGATAACGCGCCGTATCGGCAAACTGAGTAAATATCAGCACCTTGTCCTTGCCATGGGTGCGGGTGATCAGCTTGTACAGGGCCAGCAGTTTCTGGTCGTGCTTTGGATCCCACTTCCCATGTGCGCGCAGCAGTTCGCTCAGCGTTTGCGTGTCCAATGCCAGGTCCGCGGCGAGTGATTTCTTGAACAATGTGGGACGAATCCACTTGAAGCGCTTCTTGTATTCGGTGGCGTACTGCTTATAAACGGCCTTCGCGCGCGCCATACCGTCCGGTGCAGTGTCTTCCTCGGCCACTGCCTCAACGAGGCCATCAAGCAAATCTTCCGGATCACCCTCTAGGCCTTCAGCGTCTTCGTCCACGTGTTCTAGATCGAGCAGTCCAGCATCGAGCACGCCCACGGGGAGATCCAGACCGTTCTCGATGGCATAGAGATAGATCTGGTTGCGCAAAACGTGCCGGTCAATCGACTGCAGGAACGAAAAGCCCGTGGACTCCAGCCGCTTGAACAGGTTGGTGCGGCAAAAGCCCATGAGCCGCTTGCCGGCCCGTCCCAGGTTCTCGATAAACTTGCGTTCGGCCGCTGTCGCGCCTTTCTCAGCCTGCGGATCCACGTAGTTCCCTAGGCCATAGCGCGGCACGTGTAACGCGTTGATCAGATCGACTACGTCCGTGGAGTATAGGCGCGCGTAGCGATCTGCCGGATCAGCGTCATTGACGGTGAACTTCAGCGACACGGGCTTGCGCACTGGGAAATAGCGCTTCACGCCATCTCGGCCAGCGATGTAGCGGCGACCCTGTTTGTCCGCCTCCGTGTAGTGCTGGATGATGAAGCTGCGCGTGCGCCGCACCATGTACAGGCGGATGAGCTCACGCCAGTCGTCGAACTCATCGCTCTTCTCGATAGCGAGAACGGAATTTACTTTGCACTGGTATTTCCGCTCGAATTCGGCCTCGCTGATGCCGAGCTTACGCATGTAGCGCTCCGGCCGAATACCGATGTTGGCTTTCTCATCGATAAACAGACGTAACTGGCTGGACAAATCCGTCTTGGTCTTGTTGTACGGCGTGGCGGTAACCAAGATGACCTTAGCGTCGCAACTGCGGATGTAGTCAGCGATAGCCTTGTACCGCCGGCCTTCCCGATTGCGCAGGTTATGGCTCTCGTCAATGAGCACCAGGCGGTAGCGCTTGAGATCGGGTAGCTTCTTGGTGACCAGCGAGATGGGCAACACCATGCCGCGCAAGCCGTACTCAGTGCGGTATCGCTCCCACATCGGCTCCAGGTTCTTCGGGCAAATGATAAGCGTCTCGTATCCAAGGTCGTCCTCGAACATGCGAGCCAGCGCGGTCGCCATTATCGTCTTGCCCAACCCCACCACGTCGCCAACCATCACGCCACCACGGCGGTGCAGGTGGCGTGCGGCGATTTTCACCGCGCTCTTCTGGAATTCGAACAGATCTTGTTCAAAGCGGCCAGGCAGCCGGAATTGGCTCAGTCCCGCACGCGCCTCGGTGCTCAGGTGGTAGGCGATGTTGAGATAGATGTGGTGCGGCGGTATAGCTTGTTCGCGCGCCCAACTCGTTTCGATTATTTCGGCTAGATCTACTGACACATCAAGCGCCCACCGCTCATTCCAGCGGTCGTCGAACCAATGAGAAAGGCGCTGCGTGGCGTGATGATCGAGCACATCGACGTTCAATTCCCCCTGCCTTGCCAAACCCTGCACCGTTAGGTTGCTGCTGCCGACGAAACCGGTGATTGGATTGTTCGCATCGTCTCGAAACAGCAGGTAAAGTTTGGCGTGCAGCGGGTACGGCAAGAAAAGCTTTACAACCACTTGCCCGGCGCGAAGTTGATGCGCGAGGCGCCGCAACCCTGCCTCGTCTTTGCCGGTCGGAATGCCTAATGTGATTTGCTCGCGCAGGTGAGAAGCGAACTGGGTCTTTAGACGGACGGCCGCAGCGTTATCGATCAGTCCGCCATCACCGGCCGCGCGATAAAGTTCGCGAATCTCATCGTGCGGAGGACGTTGCATACCCACCAGGACTCGACTGACTTGGCCAGCCGCGGGATCCCAATGCTCGATTAGATCATCGATAGACTGCCAACCACGCAGGTTCAGGTAGCCGACACAGAAGTCCGAGCGCTTGGACACCTCCATCGTCGCTCGTAACGCTGAAAGCAGGTCTTGCTCGATGTTGTCAAAAATTCGCGCCATGGGCAGCTTTGTTCTTCTGGTTCCGTGATTATCGCGTATTTACGATTGAAGGAACACGGTTCCGAGGCTCGATAGACGCCAGGTCCTAGTCCAACAAACCCCGCCAGCCAACATCTCTCTGTCATGGTTTGTCTATTTCAAGTCAAACCCCTCTAACTAAATCCGGTTCTTCCCCCTTGTCATCCCCCCGACGCCCTTGTTTCTTTGCGAAAGGGCGACGGGGGATGACAACGACAAAGCGAAAGAACCCTAACCTTCTGCCGTCCACCCCACCAGTCCCCCCGCCCTTCCGTGAGGAAGGGGGCTTGGGCTTTGAAGGATCTCCCTTCGAAACCCAGGAGCCCCACATGAAACGTTATTCCGCAAAACAGATGATTCAGCAATACGGCAACGCAGACGCCGCCATCAATGCCGCGCTTGAAATACTGCGTAAGC
>JACZJU010000011.1 GCA_014860395.1 Burkholderiales bacterium
AGAATCTATGGGACTACCGCTTGATGACGCAAGCGAGCCTGCCCTGCAATTTGAATAGCTTTGGCAACATTGATCCTGCCTATGGCCAAGGGAAGCTTTGTCAATATATTCCCGTCGCCTACCCTTCGGCAGAAACCACCGGGAATTGGCAAGGCGTGGATGATTGTGGAGGAAATACCTGCAACAAGCCCAGCTATTCAATTACGCTAGGAACAACAGAAACCAATACAAAAGCCTCCTCCAACTCCTGGTCGAATACGTTCACACTGAGTATCAGCGGACAAGGAGGAGTTAAATTTGCTGGGGGAAGTTCCACGCAAATATCGGTTTCAGATGCCCAGACATTTGCCGGTTCGACGACTTACACCAATGCTTTGGATCAAACTGCAACCAGTACTATCGAAGTGACATGTGGCAGTTCTGCTAGTGAGGGCGTCCATGTTTACCAGTTCAGCCTGAACACTTCAGCCCAGTGCCAACACAACGTGCTATGCAGCACTACGACTTATACCGGTGATTATTACTGCGCAACGGCGAACGGTATGCCAGCCAATTACCAAGGCCCGCAGTGCCTACCGACCATGTGCGCCGACGCCTATTGCCAAACCTGTAACTACTCCCCGAACGCGCTCGTATACTATGATCCGAAGAGTGGCGCTGTGTACCTCTTGCTTGATGGATCTCTCAGGAGCATACCCGATTCAACCACGGGCACGAACCTTCTTGGACCCAGTTATCCTTATACTGAATATAACCAGATCAAATCAACCAGCAATCCCTCGATCCCCTACGGAACACCCATCATGAAGGGTGCGCAATTGGTAACAGACGTACCTAACCAACCGGCTGCCGCGTTTTTTCTAACAGACATGGCTGACAACAATCTCGTGCTTAGGCATGTATTCAGTCTTAATCAATTGGCCGCCTACGGCTTTTCGGGATCAGTTCTTGGTTGGAGCCAGACCACGTGGGCCGACAGATATCCAAATTGGAAAATTGGCGCGGCGCTAAGCCCCAATTAGCAGGCTGAAACGCCTGCGTGTACTTCCCGAACCCGAGCGACACGTGCGCATCGACGGCCGGCTGCAGGCAGATCCGGCCGGCGCGTTTGATCGTGCCCGCGCGGCAGGCGTCCGGGCACAGCAGGTACCCGCTGTGCCGGGCCTCGATGTGGGCCTGCGAGTCAGTCGTTTTCCCCTGCTGGCGCCGCAAGTGTCCGCCGTAACACGTGTTGATCATTCGACGACGATAGTTTATCGGATCAGAGATCGACGACGTGGCGCGGCAGTGCGAAGGAAACTCGCCACTGGTGGCCGACGCATGAAAACGATGGCAGTTTTTTGATCCGGCGAACGATGCCCCTAGACGCTGCATGAGGTCGCGCCGTTCGAAGATGGCGCGAATCGCGACTTGCCGCACAAAGAAAATGCCCCGGAGCAGCCGGGGCGCGGGAAAGCGCTTGCCTTGCGCTGGCCGGTGGCATAGATTGCCCGGTAATTGACCGATAATTCCCCTCAAGACTTGCGCGGATCGCGGTCATATTCCGGTGGAGGAGGGGGCAATCATGAAATTGATAAATACAATCGGTGTCTTTTTCATAGCCTTTGTTTGCGGAGTCCCAAACGTCTATGGTGGGGACGCTCCTTCCAAAATTGTGACCGCTCAAGGCTCGCCACGAACCATACAAGTAACGAACAATACTGGCAGCGATATTTGGGTTGGCATTACTACCGCGGCGGTAAGCTGTGCTACTACGCCGGCGGGCGGCAGCGACCTTTTATGTCCGACTCAGGCGAAAGGGTCGTGCGGAAATGGGGGGATAACCTGCATGGGCGGTCTCAACAAAGCGAATTCCGGGTGGTGCGGCAAGTACCCCTGGAGCAGCAGTACCGGATATTGCTACCAAATGATGCCGACCGTTTCCAATCCTGGCGAGAAATCAAATCCTGCAAGCCTGCATCTCGCAACCGGGAAGAGCCTGACACTGACAACACCCACCACGGTACCGAACAACATACCGTTCGCCTGGAGCGGAAACCTGTTTGCCAGAACGGGATGCAGCTCTGGTTCTGACTCCAGCAAATGCCAGATGGGAGATTGCGGCGCTGCCACCGCGAGTAACAAATGGGATTCAGGCGCAATGTGTCCGCCAGGCGCAGGCGGGAATCCGCAAGGCACACTGGGAGAACTGACTCTGGCAAACCCGGGGTATATCCCGCCAAAAGGAGCCGCATCACTAGGTCCCGATTACTACGACGTCAGCATTATCAACGGCGTAGATTTTGCAGCAATCGTGGGGCCGATAAACGGCAAGACAAATACAGCAGCCCCATACCTGTGCACGGCTGCCGGCTCGACCGCAGCACAAGGAAAACTGTCTGCTTGTAGCTGGTCTATCAAGCCTGTCTTCAACAAAATTGATTATTCGAGTTCCCTCAGGAACGTTGCCCTACCGGCCCCGAGTCCTCAGGCGGCGAAACAAGGCAGAGTTTCTTCCCCGGGTCTTTGTCCAGGTATAAACGGGGGGGCTCCGCGCAAACCGAATGCTGCAGGCTACTGTCAATGCCCGGGTTCAACGAGTTCAAAGCTCATTTATCCGAATGCGGACGGCTACTGTCCAAGCACTGGCAAGAGCAAAGAATACCCGGATAAGAATGGCCACTTCAAAACATGCAGCGGCAATACGAAATACCCGAACAGTTACGGCTATTGCGAGTGCACCGTTAGCTCTCAGTGCGGTGCAAGCCAAGCCTGCGGTGTTGCCTTGAATGCGTCTGCAAACCTGTACACGCAAACGTGCGGAACCTTCATCGGGTGGACAACAGCCGACACACTGTGCGGCAATTACAAGGGAGCCAACATTCCACCGTTCTTGCAAGCCTTATGTACCCCCAAAGGCGCTCCCATCTCCGTCACAAACTACCTGGGTTGTACCGGCTCTGCTTCTGCAGCGACGTCCTGTTACAACAACGCTACGACAACAGGACGCTATCAGAAGACTTGTTGCGGCTGCGGTACCAGCACTGCTTCGCAGAAAGCTTATCCGGGAGTGTGGCCTACGGTAAACACGGGGAGCGGAGATGCCAAAAATGGTGGTTGTTATGGCAACAGCCCAGATTGGAACAAATATGTTCAACCAGCCCTCGTTTACCTCAAACAAGCTTGCCCGACGGCCTATGTGTATCCTTTTGATGATGCGACGAGTACATTTACCTGTAATGCAACTACGGCAGGGGCGGGGAATTGGCCGAATTACCAAGTAAGCTTTCAACCCCTATCCACTACTCCATGAAGGCGGACGCGAAAAAGGCGCTTGCGAAGTGAGTGCAGCCTCTACACGTGAACCCTGGCTTGCTCAATATTCAGTCACCAGGCGCCAGGCGAGGAGGGGATGGGCTTCATAGTTCCAAACGAGGCCTCGCTGAAGGGGTGAGAGTGAGGCGGCCGCAACCGCCGTGCCTCCTGCCGGCGACTGCTCGCGACGCTGCGGCGTCGTTCATCCTCCGGAGCTAAGACGCGATCCGCCCGTTGGTCACGCCTTTGGCCACGAGGTAGCCGCCATGGCTGATGCCGAGCAAGGCGACGATGCTCTGATCGAGCGCCGGAAAAGCGTCGAATCCCCCGGCGCCGGCCCCCGCGAACATCCGGCCCAGCGCCATGGCGTAGCCCAGTGCGACGATGATGGTGAAGAAGAACATCTGCACTTTCGACAAATCGAGATGCGCGCCGTTGCTCACTTCGTCGCCGGTGAACATGTCGCTCCAGCACGCCATCGCGGGTTCGGCATTGGCGATGACCAGCCCCTTGGTCCTGATCTTGGCCGGATCGTCTCCCTGCGCCTGGATCAACTGCAGCGTCTGCGTCTTGTCCTCTGCCGACGCCTCGTGCTTCTTCTTGCTGCTCAGGATGAGCGGCGTGCCGACCAGAGAGGTGGTGCTGATCCCCATCAGGGCCCAGAGCTCAATGGGAATACCGATCGCGAGCGCGCCCTCGATACCCAGGAACAGGTTCCACAGGGCGGCCGCGAGGAAGGCCGAGAGCACGATGACCGTCCATAGGGCCAACTGCGTGCGCGACAGGCTGATCACATTGCGATCGTCGACGAGCATGCCGCGCCATAGGCCGATCACGCCGTGCCCGGCGATCAGCAGGAAGGCGGTGAGGAGCACCAGGATCGAAAGCCAGGCGAGCAATGGACGGCCCGCGGACACGGCGCCCCAGGCCCCGAACGGCATGATCACCAGAATCAGAAACAGTGCAAGCGAATGTGCGAAGGTCCAGTTTTTCATTGCCGATCTCCCGTAGTTGTGCTCGCGTTCCCTTCCTTTGTTGTCGTCACAGATCCGGAAAGGCGTTGACGCGGTTAATCCAGCCGTTGAGGAATTTTCCGAGCGACGGGCGCCTGGCGACGAGATTCCGGTAGTAGGCGATGCGCCCCTGCTTGTAGCGCCGATAGACCGCCGTCTGATCCACCTTCCCCAGGGCTGCCAGCGTTCCCGGACCAATGCTCCCGTCCACCGCCAGTGGCGGCTGCGCGCCCAGGTCGTTGATCACGTTCTGCAGCAGTCTGGATGCGTTGGCGCCCGCATTGACCTGGAAATCGAAGACGATGTCGGCCAGATCCTGCAGCGCGATGACGTCGCCGCGGACCTTGTCCCAGTACAGGGGCTTGTAGATTTGTCCGGCTTGCGCGTCGGTCAACGCCTTGAGGTTGTCCAGCGTGGGTTCGATGCCCAGGTACTTCTTTGCACAGTTTTGGAACGTCGCCATGGTGACGCCCTTGTTGGTCGCGCCACCCGGGTCGGCAGGGTCGTCCACGAAGCCGCCTTCGCTTTTCAGCAGGGTCGGAAAAAACGCATCGAAACTGGCCATGATCGCTCCTCCTCTATCGTCGAAACACTGGCACTGATCAAATTGACGCTCGAACGGCGGCGCCGGCGCCGCGCGCTACTTGAGTTCCCTGGCTGCTTTGTCCAGATCCTTGCCGCGCGCCTCGGTCAAATCCGCCTGCACGCTCGCGCCAATCAGCGGCGCCAGCGTTCCGTCTCTGGCGACGTCGGCCTGATAATCCGCCTCGGCGGCGCGAAACTTCAGCCACGCCTGCTGCGCGGCGCGTAATTTCGCCTGCCCGCGTGCATCGAGCCTGGCACTGAGCGCTTGGTACGCAGCATCCATCGCCTCCGTCGCGCGCCGCAGCCGGGCGTTCTCGCAGGCGCGCATCGCGGCGGTGTTCTGCGCGTTTTCGCAGGCGACGCTTGCGCCGACGTTCTGTCCGTGCGCCAGCGCCGGCGCCGGCGCCGCGAGGAACAACGAAAAGATGGCGATCGCTAATAAACGCATATTGTGCGGCGGCAATGACGCGGAAGAACCGAATGGATGGGCATGCGTGACCTCCACTTTCTTTCTTGGGGCGACACACCCGAAAAGTCTCCCGGCTTGCGTCTGCGGCGATCATATATCAAAAAGGCGCGCCTGCTCCCATCAGCGGCCGAAACGCCCTCAACGCACCGGGTGGGGAGAAGACCACCCTGGAACCCTCGGCAGTTCGCGCGATCGTCCAAAGCGCGGCATTGCCGAATCCGGGCGAAGCCGGATCAGGCGAGACAGAGCAGGGCTTCGGCGATATCCAGTATGTCGTCGGGCCAGAATTGCATCGGACGCGGCCGCGCGGCGCCGGCTTCGGCCAGCGGCCTGCAGGCGAGCACCGGCGCGATCCAGCGCTGCGGAATCGCTGCGATGCCCAGCGCGGCGCCGAGCAGCGCGCCGGCGACTGCGGCATTGGTGTCGGTGTCTCCGCCCGCGCCCACGGTAGCAACCAGCGCGCCCTCGAAATCGCGCGCGTGCATGAGTTGGAAGAATGCGTTCTGCAACGCGATCAGCACCCGGCCCGGGTCGCTGGCGAAATCGTCCACCGCCTCGGCCCGCGCGGCGCGCTCGATGGCGCCGCGCGCGAGGCTGGTCGCATGAGTCGCCGACGCATGCGCGAGCGCTGCAGCGAGCATCGCGTCGCGGCTGCCGCCCGCAATGCCAGCAGCGATGGCGGCAACGTAGGCAGCGCAGGCATCGGCGCATACGGGGTTGGGGTGTGTGAGCGCGCAATCCGCGCGCGCCGCGGCGGCGGCGCGTCCCGGCTCGCCCGCGGCCCAGACGCCGATGGGCGAGGCGCGCATGAGCGATCCGTTGGATACGCTCGCCGCATCCGGCGCGCCATGCAGCGCTGCCTGCGTGGTGCGGCCGATGTCCGCCGGCGCCGTGTCAAACCAGGCGCGGTAGGCGGCGAGCGCGGCTTGCGCGTCGTAGCGCCCGGCGGCAAGCATGCTGCGCGCGAGCGCGAGCGCCATTTCGGTATCGTCTGTCGGCTGGCCGGCGATGCTGCCGCGCGCGCCGTCATCGGCGAGCTCGCGCACGCCCTGCGGGTAGGCGCGCGCGATGGCTGTGGCGTTTTCACCTTCGACCGGCGCACCCAGGCTGTCGCCTATCGCCTGCCCGAGCAGGCAGCCCTGCGCGCGCGCGAGCAGCTGCGCGTCCGCGATCTTGGGAAAGCCCGTGGGCGTGCGCCGGGGAAGGCGTTCCGCGTTCTGCACCACGCTCCAGTCCAGGCGCGCAAGTCGCGCCGCCGCCTGCGGCGCGCCGGCGATGCAGCCGTTGACGATGGCGTTGGGCCGGCCGGTAAACACGACTTCCTTGCCGCTGAAATCGAGCACCGCGCCGCCGGATGCGCGCAGCAGCGCCGCGCCCGCGGCGATGTCGTATTCGTTTACCTCGTGCGTCGACAAGGTGGCGACGCCGTCGCCGGCCGCCACGCGCGCCATGCGATGCGCCACGCTCGCGAGCGCGACGTAACGCGCCGGCGCCACGTGGCGCGAGAAGGCCAGCGGTCGCTGCGCCGAGCTGGCGGTGGCGTAGACGATTGCGCCCGGCGCCAGCGTGCCGCCGCGCAGGTCGCAATTCACCGGCCGGCCGTTGCGGCGCAGCGGTCCCGCGCCCTCGGCCCAGGCGTAGGTTTCCCAACCCCGGTCGGGCGAGGCCGGCGCGTGCACCACGCCCAGCACCGCCACCCCCTCCCGCACCAGTCCCACTGAAATGGACGAGCCGCGTATGCCCCTGAGGAAATCGCTGGTGGCGTCGTGCGGATCGACGATCCAGGCCCAGCCTTCGATGGCGCCCGCGCCTTCGCAGCGGGTCTCGCCGGTTTCCTCGCCGATGAAAGTGCAGGGCAGCGCGCGCTGCAATGCCTGCCGCAGGCGCACTTCGATTTCCGTGTCGATGGGCGCTTTCGATCCCGCGCCGCGCGGTCCGCCGGGCAAGTGGAACTCCGCCAGCAGCAGCTTGCCTTCGGCTTCGACCGCGGCGATCGTCGCGGCTAGCACTTCTGCCAGCGGAGGAAATTTTAGCGGAGTCATGACGGCGGCGCGCTCGCTAGCTGTCGCGCGCCAAGCGCACGACGCTAGTGTCCCGAGTCGTTAGTTCGTTGAACAAGTACCCAGCGAGACAATGCCCGTTGCCACAGAAAAGCGGCGAAATCGGCGCCAGACAAGGCGCAAAGCGCAGCAAGGTTGGACACCTTGCGAGCATTTGCAACGCCGTATGGCGTCGATTCTCGGCGTCTTTTCTTCAGCGAATTAGCAATTCGGGACACTATCTGCC
>JACZJU010000099.1 GCA_014860395.1 Burkholderiales bacterium
ATGTCACAGTCCCTGATAGCGCACGCCCGGGTTTAGTTTGAGGTCGGCCCGGATCTGCGTGCTGGCGTACTTGGCGACGCGCTGCGCGATCTCGCTTTGCGGATCGTTCAGATCGCCGAAAATCATGGCGTTGTGCCCCGCACGCGTGCAGGCCTCGACGCAGGCCGGCTGCTCGTCGCGATCGACGCGGTGCACGCATAGCGTGCAGGCCTCGGCGCAACCGTTGCCGCGCGGCACATCCGGATTCTGGTCGGTGATTTCCTCGAACACGATCGAGCGCGCCTTGTAGGGGCAGGCCATCATGCAGTAGCGGCAGCCGATGCAAATGTGCCGGTCGACCAGCACGATGCCGTCGGCGCGTTTGAACGAAGCGCCGGTCGGACAGACGTCGACGCAGGGCGGATGCTCGCAGTGCTGGCACATCACCGGCACGGAGTTCGCGCGGCCGGTGCGCATGTCCTTCAGTTCGACCTTGCGTATCCACTGCGCGTCGGTGCGCGGATGGCCGGTGCTCTTGATGCCGTTCTCGGTGGCGCAGGCTTTGACGCAATCGTCGCACCCAGGGGTGCACTTGTTCGTGTCGATCAGCAGGCCCCAGCGCACCTGCCTGGATACGGGCTGATCCGGCGCGCGCGCGCCGGCGATCTCGATCAGGCGGATTCCAGGCGCGAGCATCACCCCGCCAAGGGTGGCGGCCGAGATGGCGAGAAAGCCGCGCCGGCTGATGCCCTCGTTCGCGTCTGCGCTCATGGATTTACTCCGCTGGCGAGCTTCGGTCTGGAAGCGTGGCAGCTGAAACAATCGATCTTCACGCTCGCATAAGCGTGGCAGCTCTGGCAAAAACCCTTCTCGCCGAGCACGCTGCCCGTTTTCGTGCTCGCGTGGCAGGCTACGCACGCTTTCAGGCTATGCTGGCGCGTGCGTATGCCCTCGTGCACCGTCAGATCGCGCTGGTGCTTGAGCATGTCCGGATGCTGTCGCCGCATGAGCGCGGTGTCTTCCACGCATTTACCCGGCTTGGCGATTTCGATCACCGGCTTGGGTACCCGGTCGGAGGCAAACGCGAGTACGGGCAGCAGCAGCGCAAGCAGGCAAATTGCCTGCACGATGCGGCCGGCCAATGCTCCTGTCCGATTGCTCATCACTACCTACTCCTCACCTCTCACTCGCCCAGCCCCATCTTGATGTACCCGGTCGGACATACGTCCGCGCAGATGTGACAGCCGATGCAGCGGTCGTAGTCGGTATAAACGTAGCGTCCCATGGTCGCCTGCGCCTTGGGCACTTTTTTCACGGCGATCTGCGGGCAATACACCACGCAGTTGTCGCATTCGAAGCACTGCCCGCAGCTCATGCAGCGTTTGGCCTCGGCCTGCGCCTGCGCTTCTGCCAGCGCCACAATGCGCTCGTCGAAGTTGCCCAGCGCCGTCTCCTCGGTCAGCGTGATGGTGTCGCGCTTGATGCGCGACACGCTGGGGAAGTAGCCCAGGAACAGTTCCTCGTGCGGAATCACGTGGCGACCGGAGCGGTCGTCGTAGTTGTGCACGGCTGCGCTCGAAGTGTCGGTCCCGCGCAGCGGTTCCAGCTTTTCCTCCCCTACCTTCAAGCCCTTTTCCACCATCTTGCGCACCAGGTCGAAATGGTGAACGTCAATCTTGGGACGCTTCTCCAATATCTCGCCGCGCAGGAACCGGTCTATCCCGTCGGCGGCGATCGAGCCGTGGCCGATCGCGGTGGTCAACAGGTTCGGGCGCACGATGTCGCCGCCGACGAACACGCCCGGCTTGCCCGTCACTTGATAGTTCTTGTCCGCGGTAACCGTGCCCTTGCCATTGTCGAATTCCTCCAGCCCGGTGAAGTTGACTGCCTGGCCGATGGCGGATACGAACAGGTCGCCCGGTATTTCCTCTTCGGTGCCGGGGATGGCCTTGACTTCGAGTCTGCCGCCGACCACTTTCGCTTCGCATTGCGCCACGCGCAGCGCCGTAGCGCGACCGTCCTCGCCCAGCACCACCGCGACCGGAGTCAGGCTGCCGCGAATGGTAATGCCTTCAGCCGTGGCCTGTTCGACCTCGTGCTTGTTCGCCTGCATCCCGTCGACCGCGAATACCGAGGTGAGCAGCACCTGCGCGCCCTGCCGCGCCGAAACCTCGGCGACGTCGTGTGCGGTGTAGCTGGCGATGGCGCGCTCGGGGCGGTCAGCGTCGCGGGCGTGCATGATGTGGCCGAGGCGCCGCGCGACCGTGACTACGTCGATCGAGGTGTCGCCGCCGCCGACGACAACGACGCGCTTGCCGACGTGGCGCATGCGGCCGTCATTGAACGCCTGCAGAAACGCGGTGGCGGTGACCACATTCGGCGCGTCATTGCCCGCGCAGGGCAGCGGCCGTCCCGACTGCGCGCCGAGGCCAAGGAAGACTGCATCGAACTCGGCGCGGATCTCGTCCATGGTGACATCGGTGCCGATGCGGCAGGAAAGCCGCGTCTCCACGCCGAGGTCGAGGATGCGCTGGATTTCCGCGTCGAGAATCTTGCGCGGTGTGCGAAAACCCGGAATGCCGTAGCGCATCATGCCGCCCAGTTCCGGGTGTTCGTCGAAAACCGTGACCTCATGGCCCTTGCGTGCCAGCTGGTACGCGCAGGACAGACCGGCCGGCCCGCCGCCGATCACCGCCACTTTCCTGCCGCTGGTCATGGCCGGCTTTTCATAGCCGAAATTCTTGGCGATCGCGTTGTCGCCGAGAAAGTGCTCCACCGAGTTGATGCCCACGAAATCCTCGACCTCGTTGCGGTTGCATCCGGACTCGCACGGTGCCGGGCACACCCGACCCATTACCGAGGGGAACGGATTGGCGCCTGCGAGACGCTGAAATGCGTACTCCTGCCAGCTCTTTCCGGCAGGCGGCTTTTCAATGCCACGCACGATGTTCAGGTAGCCGCGGATATCCTCGCCCGCGGGACAACTGCCCTGACAGGGCGGTGTCGCCTGGATGTAGGTCGGACACTTGTGCGAGTGGTCCGCGTCGAAAATCTGTTCCTGCCAGCGCTTCCATTTTCCGTCGCCGTCTTTGTAACGGCGAAAGGTAACCTTGGCGGTGGTGGTTTGCTCGGTCGTGCTCGACACTGATGAGGCTCCTCGATAATGCGTTAGTCGGTTTCGCGCCGGCCGCAATGCCGCCGGCCGGCGCATGCGGCGCGCCAGCTATACTTCCAGTCCCATCTTGATGTAGCCGGTGGGGCAAACATCCATGCAGATATGGCAACCGACACAGCGATCGTAGTCAGTGTAGACATAGCGGCCGACGGTCGCCTCGGCCTTGGGTACTTTCTTCACCGCCACCTGCGGGCAATAGACGATGCAGTTGTCGCACTCGAAGCACTGGCCGCAGCTCATGCAGCGCGTGGCCTCGGCCTTCGCCTGCGCCTCGGTGAGCGGCACAATGCGCTCCTCGAAATTGCCTACCGCGCTTTTCGCGTCCAACTGGACGATCTGGCGCAGGTTGCGCGGCGTATGCTGGAAATGCCCGAGAAACAGTTCCTCATGCGTGACCACGTACCTGTCGGAGCGGTTTTCGTAGTTGTGAACCGCGACGCTCGAGGCGTCGGTGCCGCGCAGAGGTTCATGCGCTTCCTCGAACTTGAGGCCTTTTTCGATCATCTTGCGCTCGAGGTCGAAGTAATGCACATCGATCTTCGGCCGCTTTTCCAGTTCTTCGCCTCTGAGGTGGCGGTCGATGCCCTCGGCGGCAATCCATGCGTGACCAATGGCGGTGGTCAGCAGATGCGGCCGCACGATGTCGCCTCCGGTGAATACGCCGGGCTTGCCGGCGACCTGGTAGTTCTTGTCCGCGCTGACCAGTCCGCGCTCGTTCTTGAATTCCTCCAGACCAGTGAAGTCCACGGCCTGCCCCAGCGCCGACACCAGCAGGTCGCAGGGGATATCGAATTCCGACCCCACTTGCGGCACCATTTTCTTGTTCACCCAATCGACCTTGATCACTCGCAGCGCCACGGCACGACCGTCTGCGCCGAGCACTGCCGCGACCGGTGCGACACAAGTCATGATGCGCACGCCCTCGCGCGTAACGGCTTCGACTTCGTGTTTGGTGGCGGGCATTTCCGCCACCGTGCGGCGATAGGCGATAAGCACGTCTGCGCCCTCCTGCTGCGCAGCCGTGGCCACATCCTGTTCCATCTGGCCGAGGGCAGGGTCCTTCGGCGCCGACTCATCCGCTTCGCGCGTGATGTGACCGAGCCGGCGCGCCACCGCGGCGACGTCCATGGCGGTATCGCCCCCGCCCACTACCACCACCCGGTTGCCGACATGCTTGAGCCGGCCGTCGTTGAAGGCGCGCAGGAAGGTGATGCCGTCGATGACGTTCGGCGCCTCGGCGCCGGGAATGGGCAGGGGACTGCCCGACTGGGCCCCAAGGCCGACGAAGACCGCATCGAAGTCGCGCCGCAGTTCGTCCAGGCTTACGTCCTTGCCCACCTTGGTATTGAGGCGCACCTCCACGCCCATGTCAATGATGCGTTTGATTTCGCCGTCGAGGACGTCGCGCGGCGTGCGATAACCGGGAATACCGTAGCGCATCATGCCGCCGAGGAATTCGTTCGAGTCGAAAATGGTGCAGGCATGGCCCTTGCGGCGCAGCTGGTAGGCGCAGGCGAGGCCCGCCGGTCCGCCGCCGATGATCGCGACCTTCTTGCCGGTCTCATGCTCGGGCTTGGGGAAGGCGAGGCCGTGCGCGAGCGCCCATTCGCCGATGAAGTGCTCGATCGAGTTGATGCCGACGAAATCTTCCACCTCGTTTCGGTTGCACCCGGACTCGCACGGCGCCGGGCACACCCGGCCCATAACCGCCGGGAACGGGTTGGCGTCGGTCATGCGGCGGAAGGCATATTCCTGCCACGGCACCCCCGCCGGCGGCTTCTCGATGCCGCGCACGATGTTCAGGTAGCCGCGAATATCCTCACCGGAAGGGCAACTGCCCTGGCAGGGCGGCACCGCCTGGACATAAGTCGGGCATTTATAGGAATGGTCGCCCTCGAAAATCTTGTCCTGCCAGCGCTTCCATTTTTCGTCGCCTTCGCGGTAGCGGCGGAAGCTCAGATCGGTGCTGAGATGCTCAGGTGTGGTCGACACGTTTGGTCTCCTCGCAAGTGCTTTACTTGGGTCCGAGCCGGATGGCGTTGCCCACCAGTTGGTGCACCCCGCCCACCATGCTCATGTTGAATTTGTAATAAGGAACCACCTTGGTGAACTGCGCCTTGCAGATGGCGCAGATCATCGCCATGAAATTCACGCCGTCGGAATCGACGACCGCCTGCAGCGCCTCCATGCGCGGCAGCGCGCCTTTCACGCGCACGTCCATCAAGTCGTCGGTCAGGATGCCGCCGCCGCCGCCGCAACAGAAGGTCTTCTCGCGGATCGAGTCGGGGTACATTTCCACAAATTTGTTTGCGACGGCGCGGATAATGGCGCGCGGGATCTCGAACTGGCCGCCCGGCAGGTTGCCCATGCGCGAGGCGCGCGCGACGTTGCACGAATCGTGGAAGGTAACTACGTATTTGTCGTTGGCGCTTTTGTCGAACGCGATCGCGCCACGCTGGATCAGGTCGTAGGTCAGCTCGCAGATGTGCTGCGGCACCGGGTAGTTCGGATCGAGAAAATCGAACGGACCGATGAGCGTATTCCAGAAGCTGTAGGCGGCGCGCCAGGCATGGCCGCACTCGCCCACCACCAGGCGCCTTGCGCCCAGGTCGAGTATGGACTCGCGCACGCGCGTCGCAATTTTCTGCATCTGGCCGTAGTTGCCGATGAACATGCCGAAGTTGGCCGCTTCCGAGGCGTGGGTCGAGAGCGTCCAGGATATGCCCGCCGCGTGGAACACCTTGGCGTAGCCCATCAGGCTGTAGACATGCGGCTCGGCGAAAAAATCGGCCGAGGGCGTCACCAGCAGCACTTCGGCGCCCTTCTCGTTGACCGGCAGGCGTATGTCCTGCCCCGTTTCTTCCTTGAGGTCTTCCTCGATGCTCGACAGCGTGTCCTGCAGTGCGGCGGGGGGCAGGCCGAGGTTATTGCCCACCTTGTGCACTTTGCCGATGATCTCGTTGGTGTATTTCGTCCCGAGGCCGATCGTGTCCATGACCTCTCTTGCCGCCATGGTGATCTCGGCGGTATCGATGCCGTAGGGACAGAACACCGAGCAGCGGCGGCATTCCGAGCACTGATGAAAATAGGAATACCAGTCGTCGAGCACCTCTTTGGTCAGGTCCTCGGCGCCAACCAGCTTCGGAAACCATTTTCCCGACCAGGTGAAATGGCGGCGGTAGACCTTGCGCAGCAGGTCCTGGCGCGCGACCGGCATGTTTTTGGGGTCGCCCGTGCCGAGAAAGTAATGGCATTTGTCGGTGCAGGCGCCGCAGTGCACGCAGGCGTCCAGATAGACTTTGAGCGAGCGATACTTTCCGAGCAGCTCGCCCAGCTTGTCGATCGCCTTGTCGTGCCAGTCCTCGACCAGTTCGCCGGGGAAACCGAGCGCCTCCTGTATCTGGGCGTTGGCCGGAAAGCTTTTGGTCCCCGCCATCGCCCCGACTTCCAGGATCGGGATAACCGGATAGGGCTTCAGGGGAGGCGCGGTAATCGGGGCGGCGGCCATGTCAGACTTTCGCCTTTTCCAGTTTGGCCGCCCAGTCGGCAAGGTGGCGCTTTTCGCGCGGATTATCGGCCTGGTTGCGTCCCGGGCTGAAGAACAGGCCCGGCGCGTGCAGCAGCTTCGAGTAGGGAAAGATCCCAATCAACAGCGCAACCAGGAGCAGGTGCAGGTACAGCAGGGGATGCGCGGGCAGAGGCTGCCAATCGAAATATATCAGGCCAAGTGCGAAAGCCTTCAAATCAATGATGTCGGTGTGGTCGAGAAACTTCATGGACAAGCCCGATGCACCTATGCCCAGCAGCAGTGCCAGCATCAGGTGATCCGACGGCGTCGAGATGTAGCGGATGCGCTCCACTAGAAAGCGCCGCGCCCACAGGCCGGCGAGCCCCGCCACCATGGCCAGACCGGCGTAGAGGCCGAAAGGCTGGATCCACGCCACCCAGAACCACACCGGCTCGGTGAAGTAGCGCAGATGACGCGCGAGCACCAGCGCCAGCGATACGTGGAACATCCAGCCGAACAACCAGATCCAGAGGTTGGCCTTGAACAGGCTTTCGAACAGCGTCACCTCGCGCAGCATGCGCAGCACCACGCCGCCGGTGGTGGTCGGCGCCGGCGTGGTCGGGATCTTGAGCGGCGCAGGTGTGCGGGCATAATCCCGAATGCGCCAGACAAGCCCGGCCACGCCGAGCAGCGTGGCGGCATATAACAGCAACGCGAAAAAAACAGTCGCTGTCGTCATCGAATGCCCATATCAGCGCAAATGGCGGAGGGCGCGTAAGAGAAAGACGATTCCTTCATTACGAAACTCCCAGCGCCTTCCGCGCTTTCGCTTTAGATGCAGCCGGTCGGCTTGGGCAGGCCCGCGATCTTGCACGCCTGCTTCGCCGGGCCGTAGGGAAACAATTCATACAGATACTGGCTGTTCCCTTTTTCCGGCCCGAGCTTCTTGCCGATCGCCTTGGTGAGCACGCGCACCGCCGGAGCGATCTGGAACTCGTTGTAGTAGTCGCGCAGGAAGTTGACGACCTCCCAGTGACTGGGCGTCATTTCGATCTTCTCCCCCTCGGCGAGGAGCTTGCCGACGTCCTCGTTCCATTCGGCGAGGTTGACCAGATACCCCTCCTCGTCGACCTCATAGCTCTTGCCATTCACTTCGATAGCAGCCATATGCGCTCCTTTGAACTCGTTTCAAAATGAGGGGTCGATTATTCCCCCTCTGTTCCCCTCTAAACCCGCTTTCCGCCACCAATCCCGCGCCACAGCCCCTGCAGCCATGGCGAACTCAAAGCCAAGATTGGCAGTTCCTGTTTTTTGCAACCAGATCGACGAAACCGGCGTAATCAACCGGTTTCACGCCATCGGACAGCACTTGCGCCATGCCGCGCGCCTCCAGATCGGGGGCGAGGACATAGATTTCTAGGCGCGCCAGCGCGGCGCGCAGTTTGCCCTCCGCCGCGTTGCCGCGCGTCGCTGCATATACGCCGTCTTCGATTAGCAGAACCGCAGCGCCGGGCTGCGCAGCTGCGAGACAACTGTCGAGCGTATTGCGCTCCAGCGGCGATTTATTGACGATGTGCAGCATGATTGCCCTCGATCCTTTTTAAAAGCTGAGCAGCACGTCCTGCTCGTCCATCAGCTTGCCGATCTCGGCCGCGGTCTTCACTTCCACCGGCACGCACATGTCATCTTCCGACAAACCGCGCGCCTCCAGCGCTTCCTTTTCCACATACAGCTTGTTGATGTCGTAGTCATCCAGTGCGCGGTAGGTGGGCTGGAAATTCTTTACCTCTATGCCCTTGGTCTGGTGGCCTTTCTTCAGCTGGTACACGCCGTCATCCATGAACACCAGGCTGACATCCTGGTCGAAAGCGGCGGCGATCAACACCACCTCGAGCGACTCCAGTGCGTAGATCGTCCCGTACGGCGCCTTGCGGTTCACGTACATGATTTTTTTTACTTGTCCCTCGCTCATCGCGCTCTGTCTCCCGGGTCCATCAATCGCCGAAGGTCACCATGCGGTCGGCCTGGATGCTGGACTCGATCAGCTGGCCCAGGCCTGAAATGCGAAAGCCCACCGCCAGGTTCTCGTCCTTGATGCCGCGCCGCAGCGCCGCAGCCACGCACACCACCAGGTCGACCTTGTGATCCGCGGCCAGCTTCGACCAGCGGTTGACGATATTCCGGTCGTCCTGCGGCGGCTCGGTGAGGCGCGTCGCGTTGTTCACGCCGTCGTGATAGAAGAACACGCGCTGGATCTGGTGCCCGGCTGCCAGCGCCGCCTTGCAGAATTGGTAGGCGCTGTCGGAAGCCTCGTGCGTGTACGGACCTTCGTTGACCAGGATGCCGAAGTTCATAGTTAGCTACTCAACTCTGATTTAGGGGATTTACTAGGGAGCTCGGGCAGGGAAGGGTCCCACCCCTTTCCCAGGCCCCCATGTTCTTCTTTCTCCTAGAACCGGATATGCGTCGATGCATTGAGATTGGCGCGACTGCCGCGCCAGTCGTCTATCAGGTACTTGGTGAAGGTCAGCCCGGTCTTCTCGAAAAAGCGCGGCCAGCCGATACGCTCGACCCAGTCCGACAGCCGCTCCCACGGCCGCGCGTCCTCCTTGTAGACATGCAGGATCTTCTTCACCACGGCGGCGACCTCTACCCAGCGCGGCGGATTGTTCGGCAGGCCGGAAGCGACCATTTTCATGAAAGTCGGCTTGCCGCGCGCGTTGGAGTTCTTGCCGCCCACCCAGATCGCGAGCTTGGTGTGCTCCGCATCGTTGATCTGCATCGGCGGGCACGGCGGGTAGCAGGCGCCGCAGCACATGCATTTCTTCTCATCGATCTCTAGCGAGGGTTTGCCGTTCACCAGCGCCGGCCGGATCGCCGCCACCGGGCAGCGCGCCACCACCGCCGGCCGCTCGCAAACGTTCGCGACCAGATCATGGTTGATCTTCGGCGGCTTGGTGTACTGCACGATGATGGCGATGTCGGCCTGTCCGCCGCAGTTGATCTCGCAGCAGGAAGTGGACATGTGCACGCGATTGGGCATCTCTTCGCGCCTGAACTCGTCGTACAGTTCGTCCATCAACGCCTTGACCACACCGGACGCATCGGTGCCGGGGATGTCGCAGTGCAGCCAGCCCTGCGTGTGCGCCATCATCGAAATCGAGTTGCCGGTGCCGCCGACCGGGAAACCGCTTTTCTCCAGCGCTTCGATCAGGGGCGCAACCTTCTTCTGGTCGGCGACCATGAACTCGATGTTGGAGCGTATGGTAAAGCGTACGTGGCCTTCGGCGTACTTGTCGCCGATGTCGCACAGCTTCCTGATGGTATGCACGTCCATCTGGCGCTGGGTGCCGGCGCGCACCGTCCACACCTCTTCTCCCGAGTGCGAAACATGGTGCAGCACACCGGGTCGTGGCCGGTCGTGATATTTCCAGTTGCCGTGATTCTTCACCAGGGTCGGGTGCATGTATTGCATATTGTCCGGCACCCCGGTTTCCTTGGGCTTGCGCATCTGCGTTTGAGTTTGAGCTTGTGCCATTGCTTTTCTCCAGGCGTGCTATTGAAGGCCGCTTTACGCGGCTGCCTTCTTGGCCTTGATCTTGGCCACTTCCTCGTCCCAGCCGTCGGTGCGGACATATGGGTTGGAGCGCGGCGCGCCCACCATGTTGGCGTCCACGTCCAGGCCGATGCCTTCGAGGAAGTTGACCAGGCCGATGCGCTCGATCATTTCGCCGGTGCGCTCGTGCTCCAGCGCGTTCTCGGCGAAGAAGTCGATGATCTTTTGCCCGAGCTCGACGATTTGCTCGTAGTCTTCTTCGGTCTGCAGGGGCTGGAACGGCACGATCACAGTGCCCATCTGGTCGCCGATTTTCAGCGTGCGCTTGCCGCCGCAGAGTATGGTCGCGCCCTTGTCCTTGCCCGGAGCCAGAGCACCGGTCATCACGTTGATGCAGTGCATGCAGCGCACGCAGTCGCTGTTGTCGATCTCCAGCGCATGCGTGTCGTTCACGGCGACGGCGGAAATGGACTCGCCTTTGCGCACATCCTTGATTTCCTTCAGCTGGATCGCCCTCGTCGGGCAGTGCGCAACAACGTCATTGACCAGTTCATTCATGCCATGCTTGGCGAACCATTTCTTCGCCAGAGGCTCGTCGGTGCGTATGTTGTCGCGCCAGGTGCCGATGACCGCCAAGTCGGAGCGCTGGATCGAATTCATGCAGTCGTTCGGGCAGCCAGAAAACTTGAACTTGAACTTGTAGGGCAGTGCCGGGCGGTGGATGTCGTCGAGGAAACTGTTGATCACCATCCGGTGCGCCTTGCCCTCGTCGTAGCAGGACTGCTCGCAGCGCGCCGCGCCAACGCAGGACATGGACGTGCGCAAAGCGGGCCCAGCTCCGCCGAGGTCGAAGCCCGCCTCGTTGATCTCGTCAAATGCCTTCTGCACGTTCTCGCTGGTCGCACCCTGAAACATGATGTCGCCCGACTGGCCGTGGAACGCGATCAGTCCCGAGCCGTGCCGCTCCCAGATGTCGGCAAGCTTGCGCAGGATCTCGGTGCTGTAATGCATGCCCGCAGGCGGCATCACGCGCAGCGTGTGGAATTCGGCTGCGTCGGGATAGGTCGGCTTGCCGTTCTCGTCCTTGATCTCTGTAAAACGCGGGATGATGCCGCCGCCGTAGCCGTAGACGCCCAGCGTTCCGCCTTTCCAGTAACCTTTCTTCGTCGCGTAGGAATGTTCCAAATGGCCGAGGAGGTCGACCACTGCATCTTTGTCCTTGGCCAAGCGCTTGAGTCCGGAGACGAAACTCGGCCAGGGACCTGTTTCGAGTGCGTCCAGGTTCGGTGTGTCATGCGGCTTTTTTGCCATCTGTTTTCCTCCGTCAAGGGGTGAAGGCAGCTAATGTGGGGTGAAACCATCTTGTTTTTTTAAGCATACTAAATGGCTGCGCCGGCCACGGCCATTACTCGTGCAGGGGGGCGCTGACACTCGAACGGGTAGTGCCGCACCTACCCGAAGGGAGTAGTCGCCCCTTATCCAAGTCGGTGATTTGCATGCTAGGCGCCGGGTGCCATAGTGCATGGCAGCATTGAGCGGAGCGCATCGGATGGACACGACCCGGAGTCTGGACAAATTCACCTGCCCGTTCGGAGGCCAGGAGGTCGAATTGGTGCAGGTCGACTACGAGGCCGGCGGGATGCCGCTGCTGCGCCTGCGTATCCGCGAGCGCGGTGCTCGCTTCACTATTTTCGAAATCGATCCGGGCACGGCGGAGCGCTGGGGCCAGGCCATGCTTGCCTGGTCGCAGACGCAGGAAAAGGGTTAGTGGGCTGTTGAAATTCGCTTCCCGTGAGCAAGATCAACTGTGTAGGTTAGACCGTCTCAGAGGCAAGCGAATTTCGGCAGCCTCTGAATTGAGGAATATAAAAGGGGGCGCGCCCTCTTTTTCAACACCTTGCTAACAGGCCATTTCAGAATTACTGAAATGGCCCCGATTTAGGGGACATGGGGGGATCAATCCTCTCATATCGAAATGGATTCCAAATCGATGGACATGGTCGACGTAGCGTTTTCGCTGCGCGGTGGTACCATACCTGCAGATCACGGCTGGCGGCTTTTCCGGCTGCTCGCCGAGCGGCTGGAGTGGCTGGAAGCCGAGCCCGCCGCTGGGGTGCATCCGATCCGCGGCGCACGCGCGGTCGCCGGCGCGATCCACCTCGGCAATCGCGCCCGTCTCATGCTGCGGCTGCCGCGGGAGCGTGCGCAACAGTCGTTCGGGCTGGAAGGATCGCGCTTCGATCTGGGCAACGGCATAGAGGTCGGCAGTGCGCGGTTGCGGCCTTTATTCCCCCACGGCACTCTGTATTCGCAGTTCGTTACTGTGGGCACGTCCGACGAGGTCGGGTTTCTGCGCGCAGTCGAGGTGGAGTTGCAGGACGCAGGGCTCAAATGTCAGGTGGTTTGCGGCAAGGCGCGCCGCGCACAGACGCAGGACGCGGAAATCGCCGGCTTCAGCCTGATGCTGCATGAGTTGTCACCCGAGCAATCGCTCAGCGTGCAGGCGGCAGGCCTGGGTGCCGCGCGCAAGCTAGGCTGCGGAATTTTCATTCCGCACAAATCGGCCGCAGCAGTGGGGGCCTGATGGGCGCGCTTTTCAACGCGGGAGTGTTCGCACAAGCGAGAGGAATTGCCATGAGCACGGAAAAGAAGTCTGACAAGCCACTGGTCACGCTCGATCTTTGCGGGCTCAATTGCCCGGCGCCGCTGCTTGGCGCCAAGCATGTGATCGACGACCTGCGCCCCGGCCAGGTCATGCAGCTGATTTCGGACTGTCCGGGCACACCGGACGACCTGTTCGCCTGGAGCCGCCATACCGGCAACGAAGTAATCTCCACCGACAGGCTAGGCGGACGCAGGGTGGCGTATACGATCAAGCGCGGCGCGAGCGGCACAGGGCGGCCAATCGCGAATGTCAACCTGGATATCTGCGGCGTCAGCTGCCCCGGCCCGATTCTCGAGGCGAAGAAGCTGCTCGACGGAATGAAGGCGGGCGAAACCCTGCGCCTGGTGAGCAACTGCCCGGGTTCGCCCGACGACGTCAATTCGTGGGTGAAATCGACCGGGCTGGAACTGCGCGCCAAGCAGGAGGTGGCGCCGGGGACATACGAGTTTTTCATCTGTAAGACCTAGGGGATTACTACCGCCGGGACAACCGGCAGATCGACAAGCAACGGAGGATCACAGCATGGGTCATGTGGTTAATGGCGTTGAATTGGAAACCGATCCGGAGGGCTATCTGGTCGCGCCCGATTACAGTGAAGACGCCGTGCGCGTAATCGCGCAGGCTGAAGGCATCGAACTCAACGACGACCACTGGAAAGTCGTGCAATACCTGCGCGACCAGTACAAGGAGCACGGGCAGACGCCTAACTTCCGGAATATGCTGAAAGACGTCGCCGACCTGATTCCGGGTTGTGACAGCAAGGCGCTCTACGACCTGTTTCCGCTCGGGCCGGCCAAGCAGGGCGCGCGCGTCGCCGGCTTGCCCAAACCGTTCGGCAAGGGCGGATACTAGTGCAGCGCACCCGGTAGAGGGGCAGGCCTCTTGGCCATCCGCATCCGCAGCCACTTCCACCAGGGAGGAGGCGAACGCACGATGGCCGAACTCGCCAGCGTCATCGCCATGCTCGGGTGGAAGCTCTCGCAGGAAGCCATCCGCCGCATGCGCGCGGCGCAGTTCGACATCGACATCGGCACGCAGTACTTCGACTTCGTGTGCGAGTACCTCGCCTTCCTGCTGCACGCGGCCGACCGTATTGCCTTTCGCGCGCTGCCCGCCGACAAGCGCACCGAGTTTACGACCGCGCTCGCGCTGAAGCTGGCCGAGGTGGTCGAAGACAACAGCGACATGCTGATCACCGAACCGGAGCCCGGGCGCTGCCGCAGCCATTTCATAGAGCTCGCCAACCTGCGCGGCGCCGACTACGCCGATTTCGCCTATGACGAGAAAGAGGGACCCGATTTCGGCTTCCGCCGTTTTTTCGGCAGCCGGCTGCTTGAAATCGTGCCGGAGAAGGACCATGCCTGGGTAATCGATCAAATTATGGAGATAGAGGCGCCCGAGGCGGTGAAGGCGCTGGAGAGCACGCTGGCGGGATTGCTCGCGCCCCCGGGCGAGGAGCGCCGGCCGCGGCGTGAACGCAACGTAGGCGACTGAGCGTGCACATGAATACGCGCGCCGGCACCGCCTTCGATCTCGCCGACGAAGCCGCGTATCGGGCCTGGCGCGCGGACAAGCTCGCGCACTTTCCCAAGACGCTGGCCGAACTCGTCGTCGAAGTGCGCGATCCGCGCGCGCTCAGCCCCAACGAAAGGCAGGCGCTGCTCGAGCGCTGCGCGCGCGCCAACATGGCGATCTATGCCAGTCCGACCGGAGGCGATCCGGACAAGGAAATCCCGCGCCGACTCGGCTTGCAGCTCGGCTTGCGCGATCTCGATCCCAACTACCTCGCCGACGACGACGGCATTTCCCCGCTCGCGGTCGCAGGGCACGCTACGCGCGGCGAATTCATTCCCTACACCAATCGCGGCATCAGGTGGCACACGGACGGCTATTACAATCCGGGCGAGCGCACAGTGCGCGCCGTGCTGCTGCACTGCGTCGAACGTGCCGAAACCGGCGGCGAGAACGATCTCCTCGACCACGAGATCGCCTACATCCAGCTGCGCGACCGCGACCCGCAATTCATACGCGCGCTCATGGCGGACGATGCCATGACGATCCCGGCACGCGTCGAGAACGGGCGCGTCGAGCGAGCGGCGCAGGCAGGCCCGGTGTTTTCCGTGGATGCCGGCGGTTTCCTGCACATGCGCTACACCGCGCGCGCAGTCAGCATAGAGTGGAAGAACGACGCCGCCACCCGCGCCGCACTGGCAGCTCTGGAAGAAATCCTGGCGAGTGCGTCGCCCTGGGTCTTCCGCGGACGGCTCGATCCGGGCATGGGGCTGCTGAGCAACAACGTGCTGCACACGCGCACGCCCTTTTCCGATTCGGACCGGCACCAGCGCCTGATATACCGGGCGCGCTATTTCCAGCGCGTCGGCGCCTGCCTGGTGCCGGTAGAATAAGTGGCCATTTCAGAATTACCGAAATGGCCCCTGATTTAGGGGAGCACGAGGGGAGGTATCCCCTCGTTTTGAAATAAGCTCTAAACTTTTCTCACCCTCTGATAGGCGACATGCAATGAGCGACGCTCTGAATTACCTCGTCAAAGTGCGGCCCGACGCGATTCCGCACTATTTCAAATTCCTCAAGGAGTCCGGCAAGCATCTCGATCCGAAGACGCGATCGCTGATTTCGGTCATCACCAAAGTCCACTCGCAGACAGAGAACGGCCTGCGCCAGTACCTGCTGCGCGCGCTGCGCGACGGGGCGAGCGCGATGGAGGTGCTCGACGCCATCATGATGGCGTTCCCGGCGCTGGGGCTGGCGAAGATCGTCTGGGCGGTGGACGTCATCCTCGCGCTCGACCTGCCCGAGTTCCACCCGGAGAACATAGGCAAAGCAGCGCGCTGGCACGACATCGCGGCGACAGCGCAGCTCGACGACGGCGCGGCCACGCGGCTGGACTGCGACGGGCGCGGCCTGTTCGTCTACCGCAAGGGTAGCGCCTACAGCGTGTATGACAGCCGCTGCCCGCACCAGGTCACCAACATTCCGCACCTTGCCATCGAGGGCCTGGAGCTGACCTGCCCCAAGCACAACTGGGTATTCGATCTTACAACCGGCGCCTGCGTGAAGAAGGGAACCCAGCCGCTGAAGCGCTTCGAAGCAAAGGTGGAAAAAGGCCGACTGCTCGCTTACTGGTAGGTTTCCGGCCAGGCGCCAGCTCCTATTAGAACCCGTTGCAAAATGAATTTTGCAACGGGCCAATTTAGGGGAGTATGAGGGGAGATATCCCCTCATTATGAAACAGACTCTTAGAGCGAGATCGCGCCGGGGTCGTCAACCCAGCCAGCGATGGTCCGCTCGGCTGCGGCAGGGTCATCTTGCCGCAAGCGCAGCAGGCGCTGCGCGACCTCGTGCCAATGCACGCTGCCGGCCTGCGCAGCATCACGCAGGGGCGCCAGACTCCCCGATTCCCGCCAGTCGCGGTACGCCCGGGCCAGCAACGGAAACATCTTGCTGCGCGTGCCCTCGAAACTGGCAAAATGGAAGTGGATGGAACAAGCGGCATCGCGCTCGAGCAGGCGCGGCAGGGTGGACAAGCAGTCGGCCAGGTTGTCGCGCACCGCGCGCGCGAGGATCTCGGCGCGCCGGCCGGTGAACGACGCGATCAGATCCCGCCACGCAGGCCCGAGCATGGGCTCGGCCATTGCTTCGCCGAGTTCGTGCAGAATCAGCGTCTCCGCCTCTTGTTCGGACATGCTCTCCAGGCCCTGCTCCACATCGGCGGCAAAGCCATAGCACTCCAGCGCCGACTTCAGCGCCCCGTCGGCCTTGCGCACACCCCAGATCTCGATCTTGTCCCAGAGCCAGCGACGCAGCGCATCCCGGCGCAGGAAGACTGCGCCATTGAGCATCGCCGCGGGCGGCGCGGTGAGATCGCGCGCATACTCGCAGCCCGAGACGAACAGTTCCAGCCCCTGGCGCTCCTCGCGGCGCTCCAATTGCGCCAGAAAGAAATGCGGCTTCCCAAAACGGCCGTAGCCGCCGCCGTAGACCAGGCCCTGCGGCACCAGCGCCGCGTTGATGGCGTCGACTTCGAAAGCGTCGTAGCTGCGCTCTCCCACCTGCAGCGGCTCCAGATCGTCGGCCTGCAGCCCGTCCCACAGCGCCTCCCGCTCGGAGATCCAGCTTCCTAGTTCCTGCCGCGGCAGCGGACGCGCCAGCGGGACCTCGTGCTCCCAGCGGAAGAACTCGCGCATCTCCAGCAAATAGTTGCACAAGTTCGATTCGCGCGCGTGACGCGCGTCGGCAATATGGCAATTGCGCTGCACGCTTTGCACCAGCAAGGGAAAATTGGGCAAGGGCATCATGGCTGCGGCCGGCGGCGCCGGATTTGATGGGCGACAACCGATTGGACTATGGCCGAGTACGGCAGGTTCGCCAGACCGCCGAATTTCTCGACCGCGGCCCGTACCAGGCCGTGCACATCGGCGACCGCAGCCAGCCCCTGTGGGGCGGCTGATGACAGTCCCGCCTCGGCTGATGTGAACGCCTGGACCGCGGCGGCAGGCGTTGCGGCGGGGTCGATCGAGCGCTGCACGCCCAGCAGTCCGCCGCATTGCACTTTCATCTCCTTCGCGTGTGGCAACGGGCCGTCAACCTGCGTCAGCTTCAGCGCGAACGCCGACTTGCTGCGCAACAGCGTACGCAGCGCCGCACACGCCTCGCGCGCCGCCGACGAGCCGCAAGTAACCGCCTCGCGCTCGGCGATGTTGTGCCGCGCGGCCATCGAGCAGGCGCAGGCACCGGCAAGCAGCGCCTTCTCGAACGCGCAGGGGCGCGCCGCCATGGCATCGCGCGCGTGTCGAAACGCCGATTCGTCCACGTCCCGCCTCAGTCGTCGTCCGGATTAGGCTGCGGCGCGCGCTGCTGGGAAAGTAGATCTTCGGCATGCAGTTCGTTGTCGGCGAGGATCATCTTGATCACGCCCTCCTCGGCTGAGGCCAGCGTGGCGCGCAGCACCTTGGCGCGCGCCGAGGCATCGCGGAAAGCGTCGTGCTGTTCGAGCTTCTCCAGCCGGCGGATGGGGAAGGCAAATACCTTGTAGATGTAATAGGGCATGGTCAGAGTATCGCGGCGGTCAATTGCGTTTCAGGAAAGCCCCGCTCTTGCAGTGCCGTCGCGGCGCTGCGAACGAATGCGTCGGGCCCGGCGAGGTAAATGTCGAACGCGCTCAGGTCGGCGTGGTCCGCGCCGAGGCGGCTTACCAGTTCGAGTGCGTCGCCGGCTTCCGCCGCGATGGGCACATAAGTGAAATTGTCCAATGCATCGGCCCAGGAGCGGCACAGGTTCGCGAGATAGTGACCCGTCGGGCGCGTAGCGAACCAGTACAGATACAGCCGCTCCGACAGCTCCAGCGCCATGGCATGCTCGAGCAGACTCTTGATCGGGGCGAAGCCGGTGTCGCAAGCAGCAAATAGTATCGAGCGTGGGGAATCCGGGCGCAAGACGAAGTCCCCCCATGGGCCGAACAGCGTTACCGGATCTCCCGACTTGAGCGAGCCGAACACCCGCTGCGCGAAAACGTCGTCCGCGTTGCGCACGACATGGAACTGCAAATTGCGGTCATCGCAGGGGCAGCTGGCGATCGGCAGTTGCGCCGAGGCGCCGCCCGCCGACAAGGTCAGATTCTGGCCCGCCAGAAAACGCAGGCGGTTGGTGCGCGGGGTCTGCAGGTGCAGCAACATGAGCTCGTCGCCGAGGGCCTGCACCGTCTTGACCTTGGCCACGATCTGCTGTTCCGGAATGTCGGCGGGTTCGGCCGACTCCAACGCTTCGATCACCAGGTCGCCTACAGCCGTGTGCGAGCACAACAGCGTGTAGCCTTGCCGTTTTTCCGCCTCGCTCAGCACGTAATCATGGTGGTGGACTTTCTGCACCTGGCCGGAGACGATGCGCGCCTTGCACAGTCCGCAGTTGCCGTTGCTGCAGCCGTAATTCACGGCTAGCCCGGAGCGCAGTGCAGCATCGAGTATGGTATCGGCGCCATCGACGAAAAACTCGTGGCGGCTCGGGTGGAGAACGACATGGGCGGACATCACGCGCAGCATATCATCCATCAGCGCAATGGGGTTTGGCGTTTCGGACTGGCCCAGCACGGCTTCCAGCTCGCGGTCAAGGAACGCTCCCAATTCCTGCGCCGTGGCCGCCGGTCCGTCCGACGCGGCCACCTCCTGCTCGCGCAGGCGCTCACGCAGCCGCACCACCATGGCGTGGTAGCGCTGCAGGTGCGAGCGCAGATCGGCCAACTCGCGGCTTTGCTCGAACAGGCGTTGCGACAGGATTTCGCTGCTCGGCAGCAAATGTTCGCGCAAGCGCTTGCCGTAGGCTTCCTCCCGGATCCTGGCAACGCGCTCGAAGCCGATATCCCCCTCCAGTATGGCCGCGGGAAAGGCGCGCATCAAATCGTCCACGGACACCATGCCGTCGAAGGACCGCAGCTCCCCCGCCTGGATCTTCTGCTGCAACGCGCCGCGCGCGACGCCCACCAGCCGCGCCGCCCGCGACAGGCTCAATCGTTGCTGCATCTCTGCTCCCGAAAAAGCGATGGAACGGGGAAGGCCACGCATATACAGGCTAGGCCGGGGCGCAGGCATTGCCCAGTCGGACATGCCTTCCCCACTCTGTGGCCCTCGATCGTACAATACTGGACAGTCCCTTCCAGCTGAGGCCCGACATGAGCAAATCATTCAAACAGATTACTCAAGACATCAATCAAGCGTTGCAGCCATTGCGCAAAGAATCCGCGGACGCGATGTCCGGCTTCAGCGCCATGGCAAAAGCCGCGATGGCACCCGGTGTGCTGTCCGAATTGCACAAGGAGCTGATCGCACTGGGAATCAGCGTGTCCACCCATTGCGACGGTTGCATAGGCTTCCACGTCAAATCCCTGGTGCGCCTGGGCGCAACACGCGAGCAGATAAACGAGACGCTGGCGGTTGCGATCTACATGGGCGGCGGCCCGTCGCTGATGTACGCAGCCGACGTGCTGCGCGCCTTCGACGAATTTAGGCAGACCTAGCGCGCAACCGTCCCGGCCGCCGCAGCGGCCGGTTTCACACCGCACACCGTGTCAAGGCCTGCGGGCGTAGCTCTCGTGCATATGCTGCCCGAGCGCGAGCATGAAGCGCAGCGTCTCCTGCGTACGCGGATCGGTCATCATCCGGTACATCGAGACAATGCCGCCTTCGGTGCGTTCGGCCTCGGCCTGCTTCGCGGCCGACTCCATGGCCTCGAGCAGCCCACCCACCATATCGAGCCGGTCTACAAACGTCGGCAAAAGGGCGGCGACGCGCTCGAGCGAGCCACTTGCCTCCAGCTTGGCCAG
Source organism: Burkholderiales bacterium (assembly GCA_014860395.1). Taxonomy (GTDB): domain Bacteria; phylum Pseudomonadota; class Gammaproteobacteria; order Burkholderiales; family SG8-39; genus 2-12-FULL-64-23. The sequence goes on from JACZJU010000099.1 coordinate 20,217, forward strand.
CATCTCCACCAGCCGGCCGGCGCCGCCACGGTTGAGTCGGTCCAGCAGCGACAGCCCTTCGCTCATCGCCTCGGCCAGGCGCCCGACGATTTCTTCGGACATCGCGTCCTGCGCCGCGCCATAGACGCGCGCAAGCTGCGCCAAGCGCTCCATGTCGCCGTCGGCCACCAGTCGCGTCAGTGTCGGCAGCGCCTTCTCCAGACCCGAGCGATTGACCTGGTCCATCAGGCTCAGGCCGTCGCTTGCCGCCGCCGCGATGCGACCGACCATTTCCTCGGTCAGCGCATCCTCGGCGGAGCCGTAGACTCGCGCCAGGTTGACCAACCGCTGCAGGTCGCCGTTCTCGACCATCTGCGCCAACTGCGGTATCGCCTTGCCCAGCCCGCTGCGGTTGATCTTGTCGATCAGATCCATTGCACCGGCGGCGCTGTCGGCAACGCGGCCGACAATATCCTCGGTCATCGCATCGCGCGCAGCCGTCGCGACGCCCTCTAGTTCCTCCAGCGTGCCGGGCATGCCCTTCGTTTCTGCGTTCATATTCCCTCCCGGCTACAGTAGTCCGCGTGCGGAGGCCCAGTAGAGTTTGTTATAGGCCATCTTGAACCAGTGCATGGCACGGGTCGGCGCCTTGGGATCGGGCGGATTCTGGTAGTTGAACATGGCGTAGGTCGCGCGGTCCAGACCGGCCTCGATGAAGCAGAACACCTTGCCGTCGTAATCGCGCACCGGCGTGTTCATGCCCATCTTTATCATCGCCGCAATATTCTCGCCCAGCGTTTCTGCTTCGAAGTGCGCGGTGGAGCCCGCCTTGCTGATTGGAATATTGGTGGTGTCACCGATCACGAACACGTTCGTGCGGCCTTCCATGTTGAGCTTGGTCTTGTTGGTCGGAATCCAGCCGTTCTGGCCGAGCCCGTTCTTCTCGATCACCTCCATCCCGCGGTGCGCCGGGATGGCGATCAGCAGATCGTACTGCACCTCCGAGCCCTCTTCGCTGCGCAGAATGCGTTTCGCGCCGTCAACCTCCTTGATGTTGAAGAACGTCTCCGAGGTGATGCCCAACCGGCCGAATTCGGGTCCCGCCCATTTGGCGACGTTCTCCAGGCTGTGCACACGATTGATCGGGTAGGTGTAATGCAGCTGCACCTTGTCGCCCAGGCCACGCTCCTTGAAGTAGTCGTGCAGCATGAACGTGATCTCCAGCGGGGCCATCGGGCATTTGTGCGGCACGCCGACGGTGATCACCACTTTCCCGCCCTGGAATTCCTGCAGCCGGCGCATCATTTTGAGCGCCGTCTCCTCGGTGTAGAAAAACTCCGCGTTTTCCGCCAGGCCTTTCACTTCTTCGGCAACCATGCGCGAGCCGGTGGCGATTACCAGCACATCGTAGTCATAGGTCTTGCCGCTCTTCGCCTTGACCTGGTTGTTGTCGAGCTTGAATTCTTCCACCGGATCGACATGGAATTCGATCCCCGGCTCGAGCAGGCTGGCCTGGTCGCGATACAGCGCATCGGGCGTGGTCCGGCCGATGGCAAGGTAGAGCAATCCCGGTTGATATAGATGCTTGTCCGACGCGGACAGCATCGTTATGCGCGCTTTCCCCGCGCGCAGCTCAGCGGACAGCCGTCGTGCCAGATTGTTCGCCAGAATCGTGCCACCCATGCCGCCGCCGATTATAAGTATTTTCATTCCCGCCTCCTCAGGTTGACATTGAACACCACTTCTTCTGTTTGGTTTGGCCCAGGCTCGCCGCTATTTTGTCTTCCTTACAGTTATATGCCAGACGCCATCCTCTTCAGTCGTCGACACATATTCGTGGCCCACCTTGCGCACCCACTCGGGGATGTCTTTCGCCGAGCCTTTGTCGTTGGACAAAACCTCGAGTTCGTCGCCGATCTGCGACATTTTCAGGACACCGATCAGTTCCATCAGAGGTCCGGGACAGAAGCTGCCCCGCCCGTCGATAATCTTCTTCTCTGCCATTGTCGCGCTCCAGGGTTCGTCTCAAAAGGTCCAGACTTGCGCATCGCGAGCCGCATCAAGGAAACTCGCGAGCCCAGTGGGCTCCCCCACGAATGGCTCCAGGGTATCGGCTTCGATGCCGGCAATGTCCAGCGCCATGGAACACGGCAGAATTTTCGCATCGCCCAGCTCCACGGCCTGTCTGAACAGGGTCTTGAAATCCGGCGCCTTCTTCTTCACGATAAGATCGCCGAAACTGCCCTCGCTGGGCGCGTCGGTCGAGGCACCTTTGATGAAATAAGGCACTGAGTTCATGGAAAGGAATATCGTGACTTCGATGCCGCTTACCGCGGCGACTGACGCCACCATTGCGGCCATTTGCAGGCGTTCGCGCGTTCCAGAAACGACGACGACGCAGATCTTCTCTACGGCCATTGCACCTCCTCCTGACGAATGCGAATCGACACCTCGATTCAAACGCAAGCAACGCGTCGGGGCTTTAGCGCCCTTCTTTACGCATTAGTCGCGGGACCGCTCGCTAGCCGCTTCGCACGAGTTACTTCGCTTGCCGCGGGTTTTCAGAAAAGGTTACGCCCGGCGAAAGGAATATGCAAATCATAACGGCAACTGTTCGAGGCAACAGTATTACAAATTCTCATCTGGCGTCGTGCGCCGGGGTCAAGTGTTCACTTACGTTTCAGGAAGAAAATGTACTCGTTGTTGGCTTCCGATTGTGACAGCAGCTCATTACCGGTTTGCTTGCAGAAGGCCTGAAAATCCTTGACCGAACCTAGATCGGTCGAAACGATGCGCAGCACTTGGCCGCTTTGCATCTCGGTCAACGCCTTTTTCGCGCGAAGTATGGGTAATGGGCAATTCAAACCGCGAGCATCCAGGTCTTTGTCGAAATTCATGGTCGCTTCCTCTTCCTTGGTGGTGGGTAATCGAAATTGCTATCGCCTTTGTTGCAAAATGCATCCGGAGGACATCGCTCCGATTCCGGATCCTGCAAGCACGTCAATGTAGCAGAACTTTGCTCACACGCAACCGGTGCGTATCGTGCTCAGGAAATCGCCTGGTAATAGAGGTTCTGCGGGTGCCTCGCCTGGACGAAGAAGAACCAGCGCTCAGCGAGCAGGCCCAGGTACTGCAGCAGGAAAGCCGCCGCCAATACCGGCCAGGACGCCAGGGCCGAACCCGCCGCGAGCAGCGCCAGCGGCAGCGGAAACACCAGCAGCAGGAATCCCCATTTCACCAAGCGCAACCAGGCATGCGACTTCCCGTGGAAGAAATCGCGCGTATTGAACGAGCCGCCCATGAAACCCTGGGCCTTCTGCGCGATACGCGGGTGCTTCACGCCGATGGCAGTCTGCACTGTCGACTTCGGCCGCAGGCGCGCGTTGCGCGCGAGTGCGGCGCCGCGCATGACTAGGGCAGCCAGGGTGACTCCAGCGGTCCATGCGGCCGCGGTCACCAGCAGCGCGGGTGCCTGCGCCGCCGCCCAGGTCGTGCCCAGCAGGAAACCGGAGGCGCAGCCGAGCAGCAGGTAATTGATCACTGTGAGCGGCGTATGCCATTCCTGCAAAAAGGGCAGGCAGGCGTAGATCATGCCGGTGCACACGAACAACAGCAGCGCGAGCGCCACGCCCGCGCCTCCGAGCGTCAGCGTCAGGTCTCCCGCGCCGCGCAGATGATGCGCCAGGCCGAAGGCCGCCGCCGCGGCCATGAAGACGGGGAGCACGATCACCTCGCGCGACAGCCAAGAACTGCGCCACATCGCCGCCGAACGCCAGGCACGCTCGGGGCGGCCCAGATGGAAGAACGAAGCGAGCAGTCCCGCGCCGAGCAGCGCGAGCACGAGCACGCAGCCCAGCGAGAAGTATTGCTCCGAGGGCATGGCCCAGACCCCCAGCCAGGCACCGAACTCGGCCGAGTAGAGCGCGACGAACAGGCCCTGCCCGGCGCCGATCAGCGTGGTCAGGAATATCACCGAGAATGCGGGTCGCATGGCGCTTACCAGGAAGTGCTGTCGTCGAGCGACGGCGCCCGGACGTCGGGCTTGGGCAATAGTCCGTCGATCTTGAGCGGATTGTCCACGCGCTCGAGCTCGTCCCGATGCAGGGTGATCTCGGTCTTGCGCCGCGGCAGGTAATGATTGGCGGGGTGCGTGCCCCACTCCGGCATCAACGCATAGCCGCCCGAGTCGCGTATCGCCTGCGACACCACCGACTCCGGATCATGCACGTCGCCGAACAGGCGCGCGCTGGTCGGGCAGGCCATGACGCAGGCGGGCTTGCGCTCCGCAGGCGGCAGCGATTCATCATAGATGCGGTCCACGCACAGGGTGCACTTCTTCATCACCTTCTGGTGCTCGTCGATTTCGCGCGCGCCGTAGGGACAGGCCCAGGCGCAGTACTTGCAGCCTATGCATTTGTCGTAATCGACCAGCACGATGCCGTCCTCCGCGCGCTTGTAGCTCGCGCCGGTCGGGCACACCGGCACGCAAGGCGGGTCCTCGCAGTGCAGGCAAGATTTGGGGAAATGCACCGTCTGCGTGTTCGGGAACTCGCCCACCTCGAAGGTCTGCACGCGGTTGAAAAACGTGCCGGTCGGATCGCGGCCATAGGGGTTGTCGTCCGACAGGAAGCCGGCCTCGCCCGAGGTGTTCCATTCCTTGCAGCTGGTGACGCAGGCGTGGCAGCCTACGCATACATTGAGATCGATCACCAGCGCGAGCTGCTTGCTCATTTCTTCACCCCGGCGACGAAGGCGAGCCAGGTCTTGCGCACCCGGTCCATCCCCGGCAAGGGCGCAAGCGCTGTCGATTGCGGCCAGGATTGCCGCGCCTCGTCGGCGCCCGCCTTGTAGATACGCACGCGCACGTCGTACCAGCCAGCCTGGCCGGTCACCGGATCGGAGTTGGAAATGCGCTCGCCGCCGTCCCCCGCGGAAGTCGGCGGAGGCAATTCGTCGCTGATCAGGTGGTTGAGCAGGAACCCGAGTTCGGCTTCGTTGGCGCCGGGCGCGAGGTTCCACGCGCCGGCCGCCTTGCCGATCGCGTTCCAGGTCCACACGGTCCCCGGCTCCACCGCTTCGGAGTAGCGCGCCATGCAGCGCACCTTGCCCCACATCGATTCGACCCAGATCCAGTCGTCGTCCGCGATGCCCTGCGAGCGCGCCATAGCCGGGTTGACGAACAGATAATTGTGCGCGTGGATCTGGCGCAGCCAGGCGTTCTGCGAATCCCAGGAATGGTACATGGCCATCGGGCGCTGGGTAATCGCGTTCAGCGGGTACTTGTGCGCGTCGGTGACCTGCGCTTCCAGCGGCTCGCAGTAAAACGGCAGCGGATCGAAATAGGTTTCGATGCGCTTCGCCAGGTGCTGCGGCGGGCGCCGCTTCGCCGGCCCCCTGCCCTGCGCCGCCATGCGGAATTTCTGCAGCACCTCGGAATAGATCTGGATCACGATGGGGTCGGCGTTGCGGCGCAGGCGCGCCCTTTGCGCCCATTCGTGATAGCCCTTGTTCCAGTTGCGCATGTACTGGTAGGACGGCGGCAGCTTGTACTGGAACACGCAGTTGTTCTTGGCGTACATCTCCCACTGGCGCGGATTGGGTTCGCCCTGCATGAACTTTTCCCCGCCCTTGCCGCGCCAGCCCGCGAGAAACCCTATGCCCGAGCCGGGTTCGGTCTCGTAGTTGGTGATGAAATCGGGGTAATCGCGGTACTTGCGGCTGCCGTCGGCGTTGACGAAGGCGGGGAACTTCAACCGGCCGGCAAGCTCGATCAGCACTTCCTGGAACGGCTTGCACTGCCCGGTCGGCGGCAGCACCGGCACACGCACCGAATCCACCGGGCCTTCGAATTCCGAGATCGGCCGGTCGAGCATGGACATGACGTCGTGGCGCTCGAGGTAGGTGGTGTCGGGCAAGATCAGGTCGGCGAACGCCGTCATTTCCGACTGGAAGGCGTCGCACACGACGATGAACGGGATCTTGTACTCCCCGCCTTCATCCTTGTCGTTGAGCATCCTGCGCACTTCCATCGTATTCATGCTCGAGTTCCATGCCATGTTGGCCATGAAAATCATCAGCGTGTCGATGCGGTAGGGATCGCCGCGCCAGGCGTTGGTGATGACGTTATGCATCATGCCGTGCACCGACAGCGGATATTCCCAGGAAAACGCCTTGTCGATACGCACCGGCTTGTTGTCGGCGTCGATGAACAGGTCGTCGGGCGTGCCCGGCCAGCCGAGCGCGAGCCCGGCGAGCGGCGTGTCGGGCCGCACGCCCTCCGGCCCCCTGGGCGTCTTTGCCATCGGCGGAATGCCGCGCGGGAACGGCGCCTTGTGGCGGAATCCGCCCGGGCGGTCAATGGTGCCCAGGATGCTCATCAGCACGGCGAGCGCGCGTATGGTCTGAAACCCGTTCGAATGCGCCGCCAGACCGCGCATCGCGTGGAACGACACCGGATTGCCGGTGACGCTCTCATGCTCGGTGCCCCAGCTGTCGGTCCAAGCGATGGGCAGTTCGATCTTCTGGTCGCGTGCGGTCACGCCCATCTCGTGCGCAAGACGCCGGATGGTCGCCGCCGGTATGCCGGTAATGCCCTCTGCCCATTCCGGCGTGTAGTCCTTCACCCGCTCCAGCAGCAGCTGAAAAGCAGGCTTCACCGGCGTACCGTCGGGGAGGGTGAACTCGCCCAGCAGGTAGGGGTCGGCCTCGGGCTGGTGGCAGGGCGCAGGCTGTTC
>JACZJU010000100.1 GCA_014860395.1 Burkholderiales bacterium
TTCGGCGAACCGGCGCACACCCACGGCGCCGCCGGCTGGCAGATGAACCTGCACGCGTTGCGCCTGACGCAGCGCCTGGGCTTCGACTACTGCTCGGACACGCGCGGCCGCTGTCCTTTCATCCCGGTCTACCGCGGCGAAATCATCGCCTGCCCGCAATTGCCCACCACGCTTCCGACCCTGGACGAACTCATCGGCGTCGACGGGCTGACCGCCGACAACGTCGCCACGCATCTGCTCAAGCTGTCCGAGAATCCGCCGCCCACCGGCCATGTTTACACCCTGCATGCCGAACTGGAGGGCATGAAACTCCTGCCGATATTCGAGGCCTTGCTCGCGGGCTGGAAAGCCATGGGCTATGAGCTTGTCCCCACACGTGAACTGTTGCGCGAACTCAAGCCGGAGAACCTGCCGCGGCACGAGTTGGTCATGGGCGAAATTCCCGGCAGATCGGGCACGCTCGCGCTGCAGGGAAAAGAGTTTCTGAGGTGAGCACACTGTTTCCCGGCTTCGAGCGAGAGCGGATCCAGGTGGGCGGCGCAAGCATCAACCTGGTGCGCGGCGGCCAGGGTCCGGCGGTGTTATTGCTGCACGGCTACCCGCAGACGCACTGCATCTGGCACAAGCTCGCGCCGCGCCTGGCGGAAAAATACACGGTGGTGGCGACCGACCTGCGCGGCTATGGCGATTCGTCCAAGCCGGCCGGCCTGCCCGATCACAGCAACTACGCCAAGCGCGCCATGGCCCTGGACCAGGTCGAAGTGATGCAGGCCCTGGGCCACAAGGAATTCCATCTCATCGGCCACGACCGCGGCGGCCGCGTCGCGCACCGGCTTGCGCTCGATCATCCGCAGAGCGTGAAAAGGCTCGCCGTGCTGGATATCTGCCCGACCAGGTCAATGTACGCGCACACCGACCGCGCCTTCGCCAAAGCGTATTTTCATTGGTTTTTTCTAATCCAGCCGGCGCCTTTCCCGGAAACCCTGATCGGCGCCGACCCGGAATTTTTCATCAAATACCAGATGGGCCGGCGCCATGGCGGCCTGGATGTATTCGCGCCTGAGGCCATGGCCGAGTATGTGCGCTGTTTTTCCGACCCCGCCACCATCCACGCCAGCTGCGAGGATTACCGCGCGGCCGAATCCATCGATCTCGAGCACGATGCCGCTGACGCGGACAAGAAGCTCGGCTACCCGGTGCTCGCCCTGTGGGGAAGACACGGCGTGATCGAACAGCAGTTCGACTGCCTGGCCGAATGGCGCGCTGTGGCGCGGGAAGTGCGCGGCAAGGCGCTGGACTGCGGCCATTACCTGCCCGAGGAGCAACCCGTGGAAGTCACGCGCGAGCTGGAGAGCTTTCTAGCTTGAGAAAGCGGGCGCAGGCGGTTATCGACGCAGTTGCGTTCCCGCGTCGATTCATCAACAATACGCTCGAAGGCCGGTCTCGGTCAGACTATAGGAATATATGGAAAAACATATAGTTGATGACATTTCTGTGACCTGCACCGGGGGCACGATTTTTCAACTTTCCGAGGTCGCGGACAAGTTCCTGGTATTGTACTTTTACCCCAAGGACAACACCCCCGGTTGCACCAACGAGAGCATTCAGTTTCGCGACCTGTATCCGGAATTCCGCAAACTGGAATGCGGCATCTACGGCATCTCGCGCGACAGTCTCAAATCGCATGAAGGCTTCAAGGCGAAACACGGCCTTCCTTTCGATCTGCTCGCCGACACGGAAGAAAAGGTATGCACCCAATTCGGCGTGATAAAGCTGAAAAACATGTACGGCAAGCAGGTGCGCGGGATCGAACGCAGCACTTTCATTCTCGATCGCGAGCGTGTGATCCGGCGCGAATGGCGCGGAGTCAAGGTTCCCGGTCATGCACAGGAGGTGTACGATTTTGCTGCAACCCTCAAATAACAATACCGCATCCAATGAGAATGCCGACGACACGCCCATGACCAAGCGCAAGAGCAGCCACGAAACCGGCAAGGCGCCGACCAAACTGTTCGTGCTCGACACCAATGTGTTGATGCACGATCCCACCAGCCTGTTCCGCTTCGAGGAGCACGACCTGTTCCTGCCGATCATGACGCTGGAGGAACTCGATCACAACAAGAAAGGCTTGTCGGAAGTCGCGCGCAACGCGCGCCAGGCGAGCCGCTACCTGGACGAAATCGTCAGCAGTGTCGCCGGCCGCATCGATGCGGGCATCCCGCTCAAGCGTGACAAGGCCGATTTCGCCGCTGGCAAGCTGTTCCTGCAGACACAAATGCTGGACAGTTCCCTGCCCGAGTCGCTCGCCATGGGCAAAGCCGATAATCACATCATCGGTGTGGTCATGGCCCTGCAGCGGGAGCAGCCGCAGCGTCAGGTCATCCTGGTGTCCAAGGACATCAACATGCGCATCAAGGCGCGTGCGCTGGGGCTCGCCGCCGAAGATTACTTCAACGACAAAGTGCTGGAGGACATCGATCTGCTCTACACCGGCGTGCGCGAGCTGCCGGCGGACTTTTGGGATCTACATGCCAAGGACATGGAGTCCTGGAAGAAAGAGGGACGCACCTATTACCGCGTCAAAGGGCCGTTATGCCAGCATCTGCAGGTCAACGAGTTCGTGTATCAGGAAAGCGAGCGACCGCTGCACGCCATCGTGCGCGAACAGACCGTGCGCACCGCGGTGCTCGAAACCGTCAAGGACTATACGCACCAGAAAAACAACGTCTGGGGCATTACGGCGCGCAACCGCGAGCAGAATTTCGCCCTCAATCTGCTGATGAACCCGGAAGTCGATTTCATCACCCTGCTTGGTCAGGCCGGCACCGGCAAGACGCTGTTGACGCTCGCCGCCGGTCTGATGCAGACGCTGGAGGACAAGCTTTATTCCGAGATCATCATCACCCGCGTGACCGTGCCTGTGGGCGAGGACATCGGTTTCCTCCCCGGGACCGAGGAAGAGAAAATGAACCCGTGGATGGGTGCGCTGGAAGACAATCTCGACGTGCTCAACAAGTCCGATGATGAAGGCGGCGATTGGGGGCGTGCTGCAACGAGCGATTTGATCCGTTCGCGCATCAAGGTCAAGTCGCTCAATTTCATGCGCGGCCGCACTTTCCTCAACAAATACCTGATCATCGACGAGGCGCAGAATCTCACGCCCAAGCAGATGCGGACGCTGATCACCCGCGCCGGCCCCGGCACCAAGGTGGTATGCCTGGGCAATATCGCGCAGATCGACACGCCCTACCTCACCGAGGGCTCATCCGGCCTCACCTATGTCGTCGATCGCTTCAAGGGCTGGGAGCACGGCGGCCATGTCACGCTGCAGCGCGGCGAGCGCTCGCGCCTGGCCGACCATGCGGCCGAGGTGCTTTAGGACATCCGCTGTTCGACGTATCCGGTCTTGTCCATCAATGTAGCCGGATGGCCAGTGCGCGCTCCGCGCGCCAACCCTGTTTTTGTTGCGGATGAAAAACGTATCCGCAACAAAAACAGGGTTATGAATAAAACCAAAGGCAGTTTGGGGTTAATTCAAGATCGCCGATTGCGTGCGGACGGGTCGCCGTCCGCGCAAGCCGGCCGCTGCAGTGTGAGCTGCGCCAAAGCACTTAGGTACTGCTTTACAACGAATTATGCGTGCCGTCACAGAACGGCGGCGACTTCGTGCGCTTGCATCCGCATAGCGCCTTCTTCTCTGCGGCGGCGACGGTGAATTTCACCGGCGTGAATTCGCTGCCTTTGTGCGAGCCGTCGCAGAACGGCTGGTTCTTCGACTGGCCGCAGGCGCACCACCAGTAATCACCGGGCGCCAGTTCGAGTACATAAGGTTTCTTTTGCGGACATGCAGGTTCAGCCATAAGACCTCCGGATGGGTTCGCACCTGCGTGCGTTGGAAACTACCAGTTTACGCCGAAATTATGCGTACCCGCATCAATACCGGACTGGATCCGCATAATTTTGGCTCCGACATAACCTGCTATCGCAGGTTAGTCTACGCCGAAACTACGCCGACCCAAGTCAATACCGGCCTGGGTCGGCGTAGTTTTCGAAGCGCGTGTACTCGCCGATGAAGGTGAGGTTCAGCGTGCCGATGGGGCCATTGCGCTGCTTGCCGATGATGATCTCGGCCTTGCCCTTGTCGGCGGATTCGGGGTTGTAGACCTCGTCGCGATAGATGAACAGGATCACGTCGGCGTCCTGCTCGATCGCGCCCGACTCGCGCAGGTCGGACATGACCGGTCGCTTGTTCGGGCGCTGCTCCAGTCCGCGGTTGAGCTGCGACAGCGCCACCACAGGCACGTGCAGTTCCTTCGCCAGCGCCTTGAGCGAGCGCGATATCTCCGAAATTTCGGTGGCGCGGTTTTCGCCATAGGACGTGGACGACATAAGCTGCAGATAATCGACCACCACCAAGCCCAGTCCGTCGTACTGGCGGTGCATGCGGCGGGCGCGGGCGCGCAGTTCGAGGCAGTTCAAGGCCGGCGTCTCGTCGATGTGAATCGGCGCGTCGTGCACCTTGCCTACCGCGTCGGTAAGCCGGCTCCAGTCCTCGTCGGTCAGGCGCCCGGTGCGCAGCTTCATCTGGTCCAGCCGCCCGATCGAACCGAGCATGCGCATGGCGAGCTGCGAGCCGGCCATTTCCATGCTGAATACGGCCACAGGCAGGCGGTCGTTCACCGCCACGTGCTCGGCGATATTGAGCGCGAAGGCGGTCTTGCCCATGCTCGGCCGCCCCGCGACGATGATCAGGTCGCCCTGCTGCAGTCCCGAGGTCTTCTGGTCGAGGTCGTGAAAGCCGGTGGCAAGCCCGGTGACATCCGAAGGGTTGTCGCGGTGATAGAGCATGTCGATGCGCTCCATCACTTGCGCCAGGATCGGCTGGATCTCGACCAGGCCCTGGTGCCCGCGCTCGCCGGCCTCGGCAATCTCGAAGACGCGCGACTCGGCCTCGTCGAGCAGCTGCTTCACGTCCTTGCCCATCGGGTTCAGCGCGGTGTCGGCGATGCCGGTGCCCACCTCGATCAGCCTCCTCTGGGTCGCGCGATCGCGCACGATTTCGGCATAGCGGCGGATGTTGTGCGCCGAGGGCGTGTTCTGCGCCAGCGCCCCCAGATAGGCGAGGCCTCCGGTCTTGTCCTTGTCCTCGCTCTGCTCTATGGATTCGAACACCGTGACCATGTCCGCCGGCCGGTTCTTCTCCATCAGCTTGCCGATGTGGCGGTAGATGCGGCGATGGTCGTCGCGGTAGAAATTTGCTTCCGCGAGAATGTCGGCTACGCGCTCCCAAGCCTGGTTGTCGAGCAGCAAGCCGCCCAGCACCGACTGCTCCGCCTCGATCGAATGCGGCGGCACGCGCAGCTGCGCCAGCTGCGGGTCATTCACGATTTGAGGATTTGCCTGTGCCATGGGATGCGCTTTGTGGGAATGCAAATTCTACTCCAAGATGTTCCCGTCTTTATCCATAAGTTTTTATTCATAACCGTGTTTTTGGTACGGACACGCTTCATCTCCGTACCAAAAACACGGTTGGCGCGCGCAGCGCGCAATCGGCGATCTGGAATGAAAAAAGGCCGGAAGTCCGGCCTTTTTTTAATCAACGGCTTGGCTGCTACTCCGCGGCTTCGCCCAATACCGAGACTGTGATGTGCACGACCACGTCCGAATGCAGGCCGATGGCGATGGAATTATCGCCGATCTGCTTCAACGGGCCCTCGGGCAGGCGGATGGCGGCGCGCTCGACGCTGAACCCCTGCGCCTCCAGCGCCTCGACGATGTCGTGCGTGGTGACTGAACCGAACAGGCGCCCATCCACGCCGGTCTTGCGCGTAACCTGAACCGTCAGACCGTCGATCTTGGCGCCGATTTCCTGCGCCTTGGCCAGCGCCTCATTCTGCGCTTTCTCCAGTTCGCCGCGGCGCACTTCGAATGCGGCGAGATTCTCTGGCGTGGCGCGCTTGGCCTTGCCGTGCGGGATCAGGAAATTGCGGGCGTAGCCCTCTTTTACCTTGACCACGTCGCCGAGGCCGCCGAGGTTGACTACTTTTTCCAGCAGTATCACTTGCATGGCGTTATTCCTTCAAACCCATAACAAAAGTCATTTTGTTATGGCCGATTTAGGGGAGCACGAGGGGAAGTATCCCCTCGTATTGTTAGAAACTCTCAGTGCAGATCGGTGTAAGGCAGCAGCGCAAGGTAGCGCGCACGCTTGATCGCCGTGGACAGCTGCCGCTGATAGCCGGCCTTGGTGCCGGTAATGCGCGCCGGAATGATCCTGCCGTTCTCGTTGATGAAGTCCTTGAGTATTTCGATGTCCTTGTAATCGATCCACTCAATCTTCTCTGCGGTGAAGCGGCAGAACTTGCGCCGCTTGAACAGCTGGCGCCCGCCTTTCTTATCGTCTTTCTTGGCGTTGCGGCCTTTGCCTTTGGCGCCTCTTCTTGGTGGTGGCATGTCAAACTCCTTCTACGAATTCAATGTTGGTTGCGTGTAGTACCAATTGCTTGCTGTCGCGGCTCTTGCCTGCCACAAATCCGGCGACTTTCACCTGCATCCCGGGTTTGGCCGCCGCCATCAGGCGCGCTTCGCGCTCGAAGGCCATACCGGCCACCTCGCACTGCACCGCGCGCGCGGCGCCGGCTTCGATCTGCTCGGACGCGTGGCTGAGCCTGAAATTCACCACCGGGATGCCGGCGGGCGTATAGCGCAGCGCGTCGAGTTCGATCAGTTTGCCGGACAGCACGAACTGATTGTCCAATATGCTCAGGCGGCGGGAGCGGGTGCCGCTGCGGCCGCTTCGACTGCTTCAGCCGGTTTGGCGGCTTCGGCCACCTTCGGCGCCTCGCCTGCCAGCACCGAGCGCGACTTCTCTTCCTTCATCATCGGCGAAGGCGCGGAGACCGCCGCCTTCATCTGCACGGTGAGATGGCGCAGGACAGCGTCATTGAACTTGAATGAATGCTCGAGCTCGTCCAGGGTTTCCTGGTCGCATTCGATGTTCATGAGCACGTAATGCGCTTTGTGCATCTTGGCGATGGGGAAAGTCATCTGGCGCCGGCCCCAGTCCTCGAGGCGGTGGATCGAGCCCTGGCGGGCAGCGATGGTGCTGCGGTAGCGCTCGATCATCGCGGGCACTTGCTCGCTTTGATCGGGATGGACGATGAATACGATTTCGTAATGTCGCATGCAGTCTCCTTATGGGTTAAGCCTCCAGCCATGCGTAGCGGTGAGGCAAGGTGAGCCGGATCAAAGAAACCCGGCAATCAGCGAAAAGCGCGAGATTATAAAGGGAAAGCGCCCTGTAAGGCAAATATTTCTCATGCCCGCGCAGTCGCGCGTCTGCGGCGCGATTCGAACAGCACGACCCCGCTCGCCACCGAGACGTTGAGACTCTCTACCTGCCCCAGCATGGGAATTTTCACCAGCTGATCGCAGGTTTCGCGCGTGAGGCGCCGCATGCCCTCGCCTTCGGCGCCCAGCACCCAGGCGATCGCCGCGGGCAGCTCGGCCGAGTAGAGTTCCTCGTTCGCGTCCGCGTCCGCGCCCACCACCCAGATATTGCGCTCCTTCAACTCGCGCAGCGTGCGCGCGAGGTTGGTGACGGCGATGTAAGGCACGCTGTCGGCGGCGCCGCTCGCGACCTTGATCACCGCGGCCGACAAACCCACGGCGCGGTCCTTGGGCGCGATCACCGCATGGCAGCCCGCGGCGTCGGCCACGCGCAGGCAGGCGCCGAGATTGTGCGGATCCTGCACGCCGTCGAGCACCAGCAGCAGCGGCGGTTCCTTCAGCTCGTCGAGCAGATCGTCGAGCGCGACGTGCCGGCGCAACGCGTCCACCCTGGCCACCACGCCCTGGTGCCTGCCCGGCGGCGCCATGCCGTCCAGGCGTCTTGCGTCCACCTGCAGCACGCGCAGCTTCAGACTCTCGGCGAGCTTCACCAGGTCGCGCATGCGCGGGTCGGCGCGCGCGCTGTCGCAATACAGCTCGTGCACGCTTTTCGCGTCCAGGCGCAGGCGTGCGGTGATTGCGTGAAACCCGTGAATGAAGCTGGTCGCGCTCAATTCCGTGCCTTCTTCTTCTTTCGCGGCGCGCCGTCTTCGTCTTCGGCGAGCCGGAAATCGATTTTGCTCGAATCCAGATCCACGCGCACGAGTTTCACCTTCACCCGGTCGGCAAGGCGAAAACGCCGCGCCGTGCGCTCGCCCAGCAGCTGATGCCGGGCCGCGTCAAAATGGTAGTAGTCCTCGCCCAACTCTGAGATATGCACCAGCCCTTCGACATAGACGTCGTCCAGCGCGACGAATATGCCGAAGCCGGTCACCGCGCTGATCGATCCCGCAAACTCCTCGCCGATGCGATCCTGCATGTAATAGCACTTGAGCCAGGACTCGACGTCGCGTGTCGCTTCGTCGGCGCGGCGTTCGGTCATGGAGCAATGCGCGCCCAACTCGTCCCATTCACCTGGGCTGTAGCTTTTTCCCGCGAGCGCGGCGTTGATCGCGCGATGCACCACCAGGTCCGGATAGCGCCGTATCGGCGAAGTGAAATGCGTGTAGGCCTCGTAGGCGAGGCCGAAATGCCCGACGTTGTCCGGGCTGTACTGCGCCTGCTTCAATGACCGGAGCAGCACCGTCTGCAGCAGCTGGATGTCCGGACGCCCCTTGATTTTGGCGAGCAGCTTGGCGTAGTCCTTCGCGTGCGGAGTTTCGCCGCCGGTCAGATCCAGGCCGAACTGCTTGAGAAAAATCCGCAGCGCCTCCAGTTTCTCCGGCGTCGGCCCCTGGTGAACGCGGTACAGCGCCGGGTGCTTGCGGCTTTGCAGGAAATCGGAAGCGCAGACGTTTGCCGCGAGCATGCATTCCTCAATCAGGCGGTGCGCGTCGTTGCGCAGCGTCGGCACGATGTTCTCAATCTTGCCCTGCGCGTCGAACAGCATCTGCGTCTCGATAGTCTCGAAATCGATGGCGCCGCGCTTCTCCCGCGCCTTGGCGAGCACGTGATACAGCGCATACAGATCCTGCAGATGCGGCAGCAGATGCGCCGGCACCGGCTCGCCCTTCTGCGGCTGCAGGCCGAGCGCGGCCGCCACGCGGTTGTAGGTCAGGCGCGCCTGCGAGCGCATCACCGCGGCATAAAAGCGGTAGGGACCGATTTCGCCATGCGCATCCACGCTCATCTCGCACACCATGCACAGACGGTCCACATCTGCATTGAGGGAGCACAGGCCGTTGGAGAGCTTCTCCGGCAGCATCGGAATCACGCGGCGCGGGAAATACACCGAATTGCCGCGCTCGCGCGAGGCAGTGTCCAGCGCATCGCCGGGACGCACGTAGTGGCTCACGTCCGCGATCGCCACCCACAGGCGGAACCCCTTGCCCTCGCGCTTGCAGTGCACGGCATCGTCGAAATCCCGCGCCGTCTCGCCGTCTATGGTGACCAACGGCAGCGCGCGCAGGTCCTCGCGCCCCTTCGCGTCGTTCGGGCGCACCTCGTCCGGCAGCTTTTCCGCGAAACGCATCACCGTGCTGGAGAATTCGTACGGCAATTCGTGCTTGCGCAGCGCGATCTCGATTTCCATGCCAGGGTCGGCGTAATTGCCCAGCACCTCGACGATACGCCCCGCGGGCTGCGCATTCTTGTCCGGCTGGGCCACGATTTCCACCGTCACCACCTGGCCGGGTTTCGCCCCCATCTCAGCGCCAGGCGGGATCAGAATGTCCTGGCTGATGCGCCGGTTTTCGGCGGCGACGAAGGCAACGCCGTGCGGCTTGTGCAAACGGCCGACGAGGCGCGTATTGGCGCGGGAAATGATTTCGACAATCGCGCCTTCCGGACGCCCGCGCCGATCGACGCCGCTCGCCCGCGCCATGACGCGATCGCCGTGCAACACCTTGCGCATCTCCTTTTCGGAGAGAAACATGTCCGGCCCGCCTTCGTCCGGAACGAGAAAGCCAAAGCCGTCCGGATGGCCTTCGACGCGGCCGGCGACGAGATCCAACTTGTCCGCGACCAGGATCGCATACTTGCGATTGCGCATGATCTGGCCTTCGCGCTCCATCGCGCGCAACCGCCGGCGGAAACTGTCGGCCTCGTCCGCTTCGATATGCAGCAGCTGGCACAGGGTTTCCTCCTGCACCGGGATGCCTTCCTTGGCCAGCGTGTCGAGAATCAATTCACGGCTGGGCAGCGGATTTTCATAGCGCTCGGCTTCGCGCGCATAGTGAGGATCGCGCGCTTGTCGCGTGCGCCCAATAGCGCTACCTTTGGATGGCTTCTGCGTTGACAAAATTATTGATTCCTATAGAATTGCGCACCTTGTGCCGAGGTGGCGGAATTGGTAGACGCACATGGTTCAGGTCCATGCGGTGGCAACACTGTGGGGGTTCGAGTCCCTTCCTCGGCACCAAAGGCACTAGGTCAGTATTGCTGAGGCGGTATTTTACCTTAATTCTCAGTCCTTTACCTAGGCAAGTCGCAAGGCAGTTCGACCAGGGTGATGATCTGCCTCCCTAGGACCGCCGCATACGCTTCGACTTGCCATTCAATTTTGGCGCGCTCGCGCCACCTAAACTTCCGCTTCCACCTGCTTATTTCCGGCAATTGCGCGGCCTACCATAACGTGTAGACCATGATGAATCCTGACGCGACCATTCCAGTAAGCGCTATTGCGAACAGGGCGTCGACGAACTTGTCGAGTTTGATGGCGAATGACTGGTTCCTGGTTCGCAGCGCAAGAAAGATCGCGTATGTGCAAATCAGGAACAAGAGCGCCGAAAATGCCAGCGCATCGTCTGCGATGGTGCTCGGGATCGATTGTTTGCCGACGGTATCGAGCAGGGTTACGCCCGTGATGCACAACCCCGCCAAGGTTCCCGACAGGGAGAGTAGATGCAACAGCTCGCTGCGTAGCCATGTGGGTTGACGCTTATCAGTATTCACAGCATTCACCTTTTGCGCGAGGCTCTTATCATGGTCTTGCGCAATTCCCAAACTCGCCGCCCGCGCGCTGATCGATCAATTGTCCGAATATCTTCTCAAATCGCTGTAGCCGCGCGGCGTCGAGCGGCGCTCAAATCCCGACCTGCAAGCCCACTGTCATGGTCTGGGCTGCGGGCAGGTGATAAGTGGCGGTCGCATCCTCCGTGTTCCTGGCGAGAAACGAAAACAGTTTATCGCGCCAAATTATCATGCCGTGGCGCTTGCGCCCGGCGAGCAGGTCGACGTGACCGATCATGTAATGGACCTGGTCCAGATCCAGCGCCAGGCCAAGCTCCGCGCAAGCACTCAACTCGGAAGGAATGTTGGGCGTCTGCATGAAGCCGTAGCGCAGCACGACGCGATAGAAACCGATGTCCAGCTGCGTGAATTCCATACGCTCGTCCAAATTGGTCGTAGGCACAGGTTCAATCACGACCGTCACCACGATCACATTCTCGTACACCACGCCGGTGTGGCGCACGAGCTTCTGCAGCGACGGCGGCGTCTGCTCCAGCCGGCCGGTGAAGAACACTGCAGTGCCGGGGATGCGGGGCATCTTCTCGTTGGTCACGCGACCGATGAAGGTCTCCAGGTTCGGCGTCGTGTTCGCGATCTGCTGCGCCAACAGACCGGCGCCGCGGCGCCAGGTCGTCATCACGATGAACAAGAGTGCGCCGATGACCAATGGCAGCCAGCCGCCATCGGGTATCGTGAGCAGGTTGGAGCCGAGGAATCCCAGGTCGATGGCAAGGAAACCGAGCAGAAAAAGCAGCGCCGCCGGCAGGCTCCAGCCGCCGCGCTCGCGCGCCACTTTGAATGCCAGTACCGTCGTGATCGCCATCGTGGAATTCACCGCCACGCCATAGGCCGCCGCGAGATTGCCGGAAGAGCGAAACGCAAGCACCAGCCCGACCGCGGCCACCATCAGTATCCAGTTCACCGCGGGCATGTAAATCTGTCCGCGCGCGTCGGCGGAGGTCTGCTGCACCGTGAGCCGCGGGAACAGGCCGAGCTGCATCGCCTGCCGCGTCAGGGAATAGGCGCCGGTAATCACGGCCTGTGATGCGATGCAGGTCGCGGCGGTGGCAAGAATGATCAGGGGGTACAGCCCCCAGGAAGGCGCGAGGTGAAAGAAAGGATGAATATTCTTCGACGGCTCGGCGATCAGAAGCGCACCCTGGCCGAAGTAGTTGATCAGCAGCGCCGGCAGCACGAAAGCGAACCAGACTTGGCGTATCGGCTTGCGCCCGAAATGGCCCAGGTCCGCATACAGCGCTTCGCCGCCCGTGGTGACCAGGAACACGGCATAAAGGACGAAGTACCCGGTCATGCCGTTGTCCGCGAAAAACCTGACTGCGTACCATGGGTTGAGCGCGAACAGCACTTGTGGCGCCTGCAGGATGCCGCGGATGCCGAGGAGCGCGAGCACGGCAAACCAGATCAGCGTCAGCGGGCCAAATGCGGCGCCGATGGTCGCTGTGCCATGGCGCTGCACCGCGAACAGCAGCACCAGGATGACCACGGTAATCGGTATCACGTAGCTGTGCAGAACCGGCGCCGCCAGCTGCAGTCCCTCCACCGCGCTCAACACCGAGATCGCCGGCGTGATCATGGCGCCGCCGTAGAGCATGGAAGCGCCCAGCACGCCAAGCAGAATCAGCGCGCGGCGGCTGCGGCGCGCTTGATCCCGTTCCGGCCGCAGCAGGGCGAGCAGGGCGAAAGTGCCGCCTTCGCCGCGATTGTCTGCGCGCAGTACATAGACCATGTACTTGAGCGAAATCACCAGCACCAGCGTCCAGAATATCAGCGAGAGAATGCCGAGGACGTTGTCAGGCGTCACCGGTATCGGAATTTTGCCGGCGAAGCATTCGCGCAAGGCGTAAATCGGGCTGGTGCCGATATCGCCGTAGACCACGCCAAGCACCGCAACGGCGAGGACCGCAAAGGTTTGGTTGTGGGGTGTGGCCGCAGGCGCGCGCTCCAGCGCCTCCTTCTGTGCATTGCGGCCTGCTGCATTTCCAGATCCGGCTGACATCGTAATCCTTGCTGATTGGCAAAACTGCGGCCGCTGGTCGCGCCGGGACGACACCGGGACGGCAGGAAACCAGCCGCCCCGGAGTTGTTACTTCAACAGCATGTCATTCTTGACCTCCGTCACGCCGGGGACGTGCCGCGCGACTTCCACCGCCTTCCTCATTTCTGCCTTGTCCTTGACGAAGCCGCTGAGCTGGACCGTGCCCTTGAAGGTTTCGACATTGATTTCGTACGACTTCAGCGTAGGCTCGTTAAAGATTGCCGCCTTCACCTTGGCGGTAATGACGGTGTCATCGATATAGCCGCCCGTGCCCTCCCGGGTGGGGGCAGGCGCGCAACCGAGAACCGTCGTCAGCAGAACGGCGAGGATGATAGCGGAAATTGCTTTGAAGCGATTCATAAAAAGACTCCATTGAGTACTGCGTTTAAGTTGGGCAATATCTGCCGCGCGAAGTCGATTCGCGCGACGCCCATTGCCCGGACGATCACTTTTTTCAATCTACCGCGTGACGCGCCAGGGGATCGCGAGAATGCGCTCTTCCCTGTGTCCTGCCGATAAAGCGTTCATGCCGGTTTTCATGTTTCCTAAATGCGCGTCTGTTGACGACCGCGAAAAATACGAACCAACAACATCCCGCCGCCGACCGCGGCCAATACGCCGGCGACAGCAGCGAGCCCCAGCTTCAGGTTATGCACGCGGTAGAGCCAGTCCTCGACCCGGTGCCCCAGCAGGAAAACGGCACCGGCC
>JACZJU010000101.1 GCA_014860395.1 Burkholderiales bacterium
CACCTCGATGAACACGCGGAACAGGATGCTGAAGGCGATGGTGACCAGCGCGGCGTAGTGGCCGTAGGTGCGCAGCACCGGCAGGATCAAAAGCGAGCCTATGACCGCGGCCATGACGCCGCCCGCGAGCACCACCAGCAAATGCGGCAACGCCGTATGTCCGGCCAGCACCGCCGCGGTGTAGCAGCCGATACCGAAAAACGCCGCGCCGGCGAAGTTGACCACCCCGGCATAGCCGAACTGCAGATTCAGTCCCAGGCAGACCACGATGTAGAGCAGCACCGTGGCCAGCATCAGCAGCGGAAAATGCTGGTCGTAGAACGCGGCGACGATGATCAGCACGCCGATCACCACCGCGCCCTGCCCGGTGCGGCTGTGGCCGGCGAACGAGGCCGCCGCGAGCGTGTTCCAGCCGAAGCGCGCGAGCAGCAACAGGATCACCACGGCGCCGGCGCTGAGGCCGAGCACCGCTTCCTGCGATTCGGCATGCAGGAACAGCACCGCGAACAGGGTGATGCCCGCCATGCTGGCGAGCGCGGGAAAAACCGAGGCGGGATCGATGAGACGCTTCATACGCGCTCGCTCTTTTTCTCGGCGATGAGGCCGGTGGGCCGCCAGGCCATGAAGATGATCACTACGGCGAAAGCGAACACGTCTTTGTAGGCGGTGGACGTGCCCGGGAACATGGCCGGCAGCGCCACCGCGCCCAGGCTTTGCAGCGCGGAAAAGAGGAACCCGCCTAGAATGGCGCCGTAGATGTTGCCCAGGCCGCCGACCACGGCGGCGGAGAACCCGATCACACCTAGCAGCAGGCCGATGCCGAAGTTGATCTCGTTGTAGTACAGGCCGTTCATGAGGCCGCCCAGCGCCGCCATGCCGGAGCCGATCGCGAAAGTGAGCAGCACGATGAACTCGAAATTGATGCCCATGATGCGCGCCGTCTCCGCGTCCTGCGCCACGGCGCGGATCGCCAGGCCAAGCTTGGTGCGGTTGATCACCAGATGCACCGCGACGATGGCGGCCAAGCCCGCGAGCAGCAGGATCACGCTATCGGCGCGCAGGGTGAAACTGCCGAAGCTCAGCGAATCCGTAGGCAATAAACGCGGAAACGGCTTCGGATTGGAGCCCTGCGGATAGAACAGGCGCACGGATTCGCGCAGCACCGTGCCCAGCATCAGCGTGATCAGCAGGGTATTGAGCGGCGGCGCGAGGCGCAGCGGCAACACCAGGTATTTTGCAATCAGCGCGCCCAAGAGCGCCATCGACAGGGTCGCCACCA
This sequence comes from Burkholderiales bacterium, assembly GCA_014860395.1. Taxonomy (GTDB): domain Bacteria; phylum Pseudomonadota; class Gammaproteobacteria; order Burkholderiales; family SG8-39; genus 2-12-FULL-64-23. The sequence goes on from JACZJU010000101.1 coordinate 1,280, forward strand.
GCGTCATCACCAACAATTGCACCACGGCCGAGTCGACGCCCAACGCCTGCAGGCCGAGGTAGGTTGCAAGCCCGGTGAACGCGCCCACCATCAGCACGTCGCCGTGGGAGAACTTGATCACGTCGAGCACGCCGAAGAACAGCGTGAACCCGACCGCCACCATAGCGTAGATCATGCCCAGCATCAGGCCGTTGAAGACGTATTGGCTGAGTAGACCGAGGGTCATGGAAGTAATCTAAAAAGCTTGCGCGCTGCGCGCGCCAACCGTGCTTTCTGTGCGGATGAAAAGCGCATCCGCGCAGAAAGCACGGTTATGGTGAAAATCTAACAAGGCTTGGCTTCGTTTTTCCACAAGATCGCCGATTGTGCGCGGATGTGCTTTTCATCCGCGCACAATCGCCGATCCGCGCGGACGGTTTCTCGTCCGCGCAAAATCGACCCGCGCAGATGCTTGAGGGCTTATTGACCCTTCAGCTTGCGCTTGCCGGAGGCGTATTCGCTGTCCTCCCATACCACCCACTTGCCGTCCTGCACCACGTACTTGGTGATCAGCGGCACGATGTTCTGGCCGTGGTCGTCGAAAGTGATCTTGCCGACGATCGAATCGCGATCCTTGGTTTTGCCGAGCTCGGCGGTCACTTTCTTGCGATTGGGGCCGACTTTCTCGATCGCGTCGATGATCAGGTTGGCCGCGGCGTAGGCGAACGGGCCATAGGCCTCGGGCGGCTCGTTGTATTTCTGCAGCGAGTATTTGCCGGTGAAGAACAGGCCGCCGGGCAGCTTCTCCCAGGGTGCGCCCTCGATGAAGGACAAGGTGCCTTCGGCGAGCTTGTTGCCCAGGCCTTCGATGAACGCATCCGACTTGATGCCGGAAGTGCCTTCGAATACCGCGTGGATTCCCAGCTTCTCCATCTGCGAGCGGATGCGCACGCCCAGCGGCGTCAGGCCGCCGAAGTAGATCACGTCGGGCTTGAGTTCCTTCGCCTTGGTGAGCTCGGTGGTGAAGTCCTGCTGGTCGGCGGTCACGCCGAAGGTGGCGAGAATCTGCCCGCCGTCTTTTTTCAGGAATTCGCTGAAGTACTGGTTGTGGCCCTTGCCATAGTCCGTGGTGTCGTGGATGACCACCCATTTCTTGAACTTCATGTCGGTCATGAACTTCGCCGCGACGTCGTTCTGGTTGATCATGGTGCCGTTGACGCGATGCACTTCGGCGTATTTGTTGCCGTAGGTGATGGCAGGAAGCACCGCGCCCCACACCACTACCGGCAGGCCGAACTTGTGATAGGTGTCCACCGTCGCAACCGCCGTGACCGAGCAATAGTGCGTCACGCCGGCGATGATGGTATTGTCGGCGGCGGCCTTGGTCGCCACCTGCACGGCGATGTTGGGCTTGCACTCGTCGTCGTAGCTGATCAGCTCATAGCTGTATTTGGCCTTGGGATCCTCGTTTCTGAGTCGCACCGCCAGATCGGCCGAATTGCGCCCGCCGATGCCGTTGGCGGATACGCCGCCGGTGAGCGGGCCGATGAATACGAGCTTGACCGTCTGCTTGGCGCCGGCCGCGCCGGCCGCGACCGCCATGGTCAAACCCATCAAGGAAACGATAGCCTTGCGCTTGAGATTCATGGTTAGTTGCTCCAGTAGGACAGATTGAGAAAACCGCGATATTCATTATAAGCGTTATCACCAACCTTAAGCACACCCTATGCCAGTTTGATTATTGGCTTTATTTCAACTCGTTGAATTGTGCGCGCAATCCGGATTTCCGTGTGGTGCCATATTTTTGTGCGCCGTCGCCCTCGCCGGCACCATCGGAGGGCAATCAGCCGGTTCGCACGCTGGCGCATTATATTCATCATGATAGACTCAAAGCACGACGGAAAATATGCCAGGCGCGCTCGCGCGCGCCCAAGTTCGGCCGACCGCACGGCTCCTGGCCACTTCCGCGCAACCTCAATTTACCGGAGACCACCATGACCGCGGCAGCCGACATCAACATGGCCCTGTTCTGCGATTTCGAAAACGTCGCGCTCGGTGTGCGCGAATCCAAGTACGACAAGTTCGACATCAACAAGGTGCTGGAGCGGCTGCTGCTCAAGGGCAGCATCGTGGTGAAGAAAGCCTACTGCGACTGGGAGCGCTACCGCGAGTTCAAGGCGCCGATGCACGAAGCCGCGTTCGAACTGATCGAGATCCCGCACGTGCGCCAGTCGGGCAAGAACTCGGCGGACATCCGCATGGTGGTCGATGCGCTGGACCTGTGCTACACCAAG
>JACZJU010000102.1 GCA_014860395.1 Burkholderiales bacterium
GCGCCATCGTCTGCGCATCGCCGCGAAGAAGCTGCGCTATGCGGCGGAATTCTTTTCCACCTTGTTTCCCAAGCGGCGCGTGCGGCCCTATGTTCAGTCGCTCGCCGCGATGCAGGACGTGCTCGGCGGGCTGAACGATGCGGCGACGCAGCTGCACTTGCTGGAGGAAGTCATGGCGGGTGTGCGCGCGCCCGACGCGCGCATCGCCGGCATGATTCAGGGCTGGGGCGCGGCCAGCACGCACCTTCAGCTTCACGCCCTCGATCCCGCGTGGGACCGCTGGAAGCGGCAAAAGCCTTTCTGGAAATCACCGCATGCAAATTCCTAATCGAAGGAGCTAGCCATGTTTGAATCCGCAGAGCTTGGCCACAAAGTCTCGAAACAGGTTTATGCCCGGCAGGAGCCCAAGCTGCGCGAGGCTCTGCTCAACGCGCAATTCGATTTGGCGGAGGCGCGCAAATTCCCGGTGCTGATCGTGATCGGCGGCGTGGACGGCGCCGGCAAGGGCGAGACCGTCAATCTGCTGAACGAATGGATGGACCCGCGCCACATCCAGACGCGCGCCTTCGGCGAGCCGTCAGACGAGGAAACCGAACGGCCGCGCATGTGGCGCTTCTGGCGCGAACTGCCGCCCAAGGGCAAGATCGGCATCATGTTCGGCTCCTGGTATACCGCCCCGATCGTGAACCGGGTGCTGGGGCAGTCCGATCCCGCCGCTCTGAAGGGCAATCTCGACGAGATCGTGCGCTTCGAGAAAATGCTCTGCGACGAGGGCGTGCTGCTGCTGAAATTCTGGTTTCACCTGTCCAAAAAGCAGCAGAAAAAGCGCATGCAGGAACTGGAGAAGGACCCGCTCACGCGCTGGCGGGTGACCAAGCTCGACTGGGAGCGCTTCAAGATGTACGACGTCTTTCGCGAGGTGTCGGAGCGCGCGCTGCGCGAAACCAGCAGCGCCAACGCGCCGTGGACCGTGGTCGAGGGCATGGATGCGCGCTATCGCAGCCTCACCGTCGGCAAGATGCTGCTGGAGGCGATGAAGAAGCGGCTGGAAAAAAGCAGCTACAAGGAGCGCCGGGTGCAGGTGCCGCCACTGCCGGAAATGGACAACCTCGGCCTGCTGCGCGACCTGGACATGAAGCAGAAGCTCGCCAAGGACAAGTACGATATCCAGCTGGAAAAATGGCAGGGGCGGCTTAACCTGCTGTCGCGCGAAAGGAAGTATTTCAAGAAGCACTCGCTGATCCTGCTGTTCGAGGGCTCGGACGCCGCGGGCAAGGGCGGGGCGATCCGGCGCATTACCGCCGCCATCGACGCGCGGCATTTCCAGGTGGTGCCGGTGGCCGCGCCGACCGAGGAGGAGCGCGCGCAGCCCTATCTGTGGCGCTTCTGGCGCCATGCGCCGCGGCGCGGGCGCATCACGATTTTCGACCGATCCTGGTACGGACGCGTGCTGGTGGAGCGCGTCGAAGGCTTTTGCGGCGTCGCCGACTGGATGCGCGCCTACAGCGAGATCAACGATTTCGAGGAGCAGTTGACGCGCGGCGGCGCGATCGTGTGCAAGTTCTGGCTGCAGATCACCGCGGACGAACAGCTGGCGCGCTTCAACCTGCGGCAGAAAACGACCTTCAAGCGCTTCAAGATTACCGAGGAGGACTGGCGCAACCGCAAGAAATGGGGCGAATACGAGCAGGCGGTGTGTGACATGATAGACCGCACCAGCACCGAGATCGCGCCGTGGACCGTGGTCGAGGCGGAGGACAAGTATTTCGCGCGCGTCAAAATCCTCAAGACCATCGTCGAGCGCATGCAGGCTGCGCTCTGAGGCAATTTCCGGGCGGTGATTTCGCCGCGCAGAATGCAACATCGCCGGTGTCGGAGCTGCCAACAGCAGCCTCGCCTGCCGGCACAGCATAAGGAGGGAATTATGAAAGCAGCATCAGGATTGGTATTGGGTGCGGCGCTGCTGGCCTTGTCAGTCCAGGCGCGGGCCGAGGAAACAGCCACTTACACCACGCGCAACCTGACGGTGGAGACCGCGCTCAAGGCGGCGCAGGCGGCGTTGAAGAAATGTCGCGACAGCGGCTGGCAGGCGGCAGTCGCCGTGGTCGATCGCAGCGGCGCAGTGCAGGTGCTGCTGCGCGATCGCTACGCTGGGGCACATACCCCGCGCACCGCGAGCGGCAAAGCCTGGACCGCGGTGAGTTTTCGCAGCAACACCGGCGCCCTGGTAGACCTGACGCAGCCTGGCAAGGCGCAAAGCGGCGTGCGCAACCTGCCCGATGTCGTCATCCTGGGCGGCGGCATGATGATCGAGGGCGGCGGCCAGATGTTAGGTGCGATCGGTGTCTCCGGCGCACCGGGGGGCGATGCCGACGAGGCCTGCGCCAAGGCGGGCATTGCCGCGATCCAGGAAAGTATCGAGTTCTAGCTGCTCGGCGCTAGGCGACAGGCAGATTGAAACTGCGCCGGACGCTGATGCAGTCCTCCGACCCCGACTGAAACTCGCGGCACACCAGGGGTCGGTTGGCGTAGACGCTGCAGCTTGCCCGGCGTCCCAGCTCCCCCACCAGCGCGGCGCAGCGCTTGCCGTGGCACAGCATGCGCCCGTGCTCGAAGTCGATAAGCTCGTCCGGGATGCCGGCGGCGTCGCCGTCGCCGATGAATGCCGGCCAGGTCTCCGAGTAGGCGCAGCATGCGCCGCAAGAGATGCAGTCAAAAGACACTAGTGTGTCGCCGGATCGCCGATGCAGGAACGGCTGTCGCAGAGCGAGGAGAAAGCCGGATTATGCTGGAACCGGCTGCGATCGAAGTGGCGTCGCCGGTTTGCGCAGCCTCTCCCGCGTCCGCCTGGAGGAAAGCAGCAACACGAATTCGGTTATGTGCGCCTCCGCCTGCAATCGGGCGAGTTCGAACTCGTAGACTTGTTTCACCATCGCGAACTCATGCCCGGTTTCGACTGCAAGCGCCTTCATTGCATTCAGGTGTAGCACTTCTTGATCAGGATTTTCGAGGAGTCGCGGCATAGGGAATGTCCTTGGGGTCGTTGTCTGCGTTACTGCCGCCGCGTTGGTCGAGTCTGAGTACGGCAACGCTCGACCAGCGCGCGGGCGTCGCGGTGGCGAACAACAGGCGGCATTATATTGCGGGCCAAGTGATCATGCTGACCGGCGGTGATCTCTTTGCGTGATGCGCCGCATCAAAACATGTGATTGCCGGCAGAGCCGCAATATGCTTGCGGCAACGAAATATGAATCTGGGCACTCTGGATCTGCCTGCGCGCACCCGATCGCATGCGTTTTGATTCGATTGCGGCGGTTTGAACCAATCAGGGCTGGCCGCCGGAGCAACCGGGGGCAAAAAAAGCCGCGGGTCAAACGTCCGCGGCTTAAGCAGATACGATCGACTGGACGTCGATCGAGGCGGCCCGATCTATCGCATCGCGGGAACGCCAGCGAGATAACCCACTTCCGCCTTGTCTGGGTTGATGCCGCCGATGATGGCGTCGTAGGTCGCCTGCGTGGTGCCGTTCTTGTCGCCCGCGTGCTGGTAATTGCTCATGATGTAGGCGTGGCCGTTCATGTTGTCCACTACCTGCAGGCCGGTGGATTCCGCGCCCATCGGCAACGACAGGATGCGCACCAGTTTCCCGGTGTCGACGTGATAAGCCCAGAGATAGTTGTTGACGTGATTGCCGCTGTCCTCGCCGATGAACAGCACGCGCATGCGCTCGGAGAAGGCTACGTTGTCCGGGCTGGCGATCTTCTCCAGCTGCGACTTGTTGCCGTCGGTATCCGCGCTCATGTCTTCGCCCACCACCAGCGCCTCCATTACGACGGGCACGAGATCGCTGTTTATGACCTCGCCGCTGCTGTCCACCTGATTCGGCTTCAGCGTCAACTGATAGACCGCGCCGGAGGAGTTCTTCTTCAGGCGGATGTCGTTGGCGGGATCGGCGGACTTGTTCTCCATGCCATTGGTCATGCGCGTCATCGCGGCATAAGCCTTGCCGTCCTTGGCGTTGTAGGCGACGCCCTCGAATTTTTCGAATTCGACGGTGGCGCCCTTGTAGGCGGCATAACGGCGGGTCTCGAGGAAGGCCGCCAGTGTAGCGATGTCCACGCCGGTCGAGCCGAAGGTGCCCGTCTTCAGCTTCAGGTCTTCCACCGTCGCTGTTTCATGTCCATGCTTGATCCGGGTAAATCCCGCGGCCGGCGCGGCGCCACCGGTGGTGTCCACATCGAACAAGTCGCTGAACTTGACGCCGGCATCCACGGCCTTCTTGATGTCTTCGTGCGTGGCATGGCCGAGCTTGATCCAGGTCAGCGTGGCCTTGCCGCCGTCGGTGCCGTCGGCGGATACCTGGTTCCACTTGGCGGCATAGAGGGTGCCAGTGGACAGATCTGCAGCCTTGTCGGCGACGAACATGGTCAAGGAAGTGTAGGTGCCGTCATCGCCCTGGATCGCGGTGCGCGAATCGCCGAAGAACTGCGCCTTCTCGCGCGATACCCGGCCGAGGGTATACCACTTTTGCACGGTGCTGCTGCCGTCCGTCGCAATGCTGACTTCGGGAACCCGGCCGTAATTGTAGGGCGATGCGGTCGTATCGCCGTACAGCGTACGGAACGCATCCATGCGCGCGGTGTATTCCATGCTGGTGCAGGAACTGCTGGCCGCGTAGGTGGTATCCGCCTCGCAACGCGCATCCGGCTCGTACTCTTCGGAGCCGAGGTGGGTGTTCCAGGGCGAGCGGCTGCCCGCACAGGGAATCCACAGTCCGTTCACGGCGGAGAAATCGACCTGCTTGACGGAGTCGACCGTGAATTTGCCGTCAGTGCTGCTCTGGCTGAGTTTGGCCAGGGTCATGAGCATGGGCAGTTTGCCATACCAGTTGTTGCCCGCGCTGTCGTTGTTTTCGTATTCGAAGTGGGTCACCAGATAGGGCGTGCCGCCGATATTCATCAGCGAATTGGCGTCCGGCGTCTGCGGCACATAGGGCTTGCCGTTGACGTCCTTCAGGATGTTGCCGCTCTTGTCGCGGACCGCTGCGGCCGCGGCGCCGTCCGCGGTCTTGTCCGTGTCGGTGTTGTTGAACAGGTTCACGTAGGAAAGCGGGAACTCCTTGGTGGTGTTATCCGCGTAAGTCACCTTGACCGTGGAACTGGTATAGGTCAGCGCACGCTGGGCGGCGCTCAGGCCGCTGATGTCGGTAGGCGTGAACTCGACCGACTTCACGTCTGCCGGAGCCGAAAGCAGATGCTGGGCGACTTTGTCCAGCGCAGTGGGTGTAAGACCCGCGCTCGCCAATACCGTGTTCGCCGCATCCAGGGAGTCGATGGTGGTGGCTGCCACAGACGAGAATTTGGCGGCATGGACGCCGACATCGATGCTGGTGTCGGTGGGCGAGGCTGCCGCGGCCGTCTGGATTACCTGGGCGACGGCGAGCGATTTTTCATCGGTCTCGTCGGTGACCCCGGCCAGATCCTTCGGGCGAACGACCAGATTGCCACCCTGGGTGCCAAGGGCAACGCTGGCCATGTCGGCGGAGCCCAGCGTGACATTGGCGATCTTGAAGCTGACAGTATCGCCGGCGGCGTACTTGAACTCGCCGTTGGCGTTCGTCGACCCGGAGATGCCACTGCTGCTGGTGTAGCTGACACCTTTGACGACCGAGTCGGAAAGGACGCCGGTGAGCTGGGGTGCGGCGCTGCTGCCGTTGTCACTGCTGCCGCATGCGGCCAGCGCCATGCTGCCCGCCACCGCCAGGCAAATCGTTTTCATGTGCATTGGAAATACTCCATATCGGGTTGAGGAAGTCGGGGCCAGACCACGCGGGACTGGTCGGCGACACGATATGGAAATCACATTGCGGAATGATTACGTCTTTGTTGCAGTTGTGCTTGCGCGGGTCCGTGGCTTCAGCCGGCAGAGTGCGGCATGTGCGGCGTGTTCAGCTATGCCGCGCCAGTGACCGGCGCGGCAAAGGCTGCCGCCCGGTCACTGGCTGATGACAGCGTTACGCGCGCTCGAACACCGCCGCGATGCCCTGACCGCCGCCGATGCACATGGTCACCAGCGCATAGCGGCCACCGCAGCGCTGCAGTTCGTGTAGCGCCTTGACTGTCAGCAGGCAGCCGGTGGCGCCGATGGGATGCCCCAGCGCCACGGCGCCGCCGTTGGGGTTGGTCTTCGTCGGGTCGAACTGCAGATCCTTGGCCACGGCGCAGGCCTGGGCTGCGAACGCCTCGTTGGATTCGACCACGTCCATGTCGCTCACCTTGAGCTTGGCGCGCGCGAGCGCCGACTGCACCGCGAGCACCGGGCCGATACCCATGTATTTGGGATCGACGCCAGCATGCCCGTAGGCGAGCAGCCGCGCCATCGGCTTCAGGCCTTGCTTCGCAGCGGCTGCGGCCTCCATCAGCACCACCGCCGCCGCGCCGTCGTTGATGCCGGAGGCGTTGCCGGCAGTGACCGAGCCGTCTTTCTTGAACACAGTCTTGAGCTTAGCCATGCCTTCCATGCTCGCATCGGCGCGCGGGTGCTCGTCGGTATCGAACACGGTCACGCCCTTGCGCGTCTTGAGTTCGATCGGCAGGATCTGCTCCTTGAAGTAGCCCTTTTGAATCGCGTTGATTGCGCGGCGGTGGCTTTCCACCGCGAATTCGTCCTGCTGTTGGCGTGTGATGCTCCATCTCGCGGCAACGTTCTCGGCGGTGATGCCCATGTGCACGGTGTCGAAGGGGTCGGTGAGCGCCCCCACCATCATGTCCACCGTGCCGCCGTCGCCCATGCGCTGGCCCCAGCGCAGTGTCGGCATCAGGTAGCCGCCGCGGCTCATCGATTCCGCTCCGCCCGCAAGCGCGATATCGGCATCGCCCAGCAGGATCGCCTGCGCGGCGCTGACGATCGCCTGCATGCCGCTGCCGCACAGGCGGTTGAGCGTCATTGCCGGCGTGTGGTGGGCGAGGCCGGCATCGATCATGGCGACGCGCGACAGGTACATGTCCCTGGGTTCGGTATGGATGACGTGGCCGAACACCACGTGGCCGACGTCTTTCGGATCGATTTTGGCGCGCGCAACCGCTTCGCGCGCGACTTTGGCCGCGAGTTCGGTCGGCGCAATGTCTTTGAGCGCGCCGCCGTAATCACCGATTGCGGTGCGCACACCGCTTACTACCACGACTTGTCTGCTCATCTGCGTTCTCCTTGATAGTGCGCGGCACGCCGCTGTGCCCGCGCAGGCAATGATGCCGTCGGACAATGTTACGCCCTTTGCGTCAGGTCAAAGCGTCTTGCAGAAATTCGGTGCGCGGTAAGACAAGACCAACCGAAAGCGGACGAGTTCAAGGGAGAGGGCGGACCTGGACGAAGTTGAGCGCGCGGAATTCCCCCGGGTCGGGCGCGCTGTCATCGTTCTGTAACACCGCTGGTGGCAGACTATTATCTGTGCAGACAGGAAAAACGCCGGCAGATCGCCGACTTGCGCGGCCGCAGCGAAGTTTTGCACAGGCATATCCACAGATTTTGTGGGTAATTTCCCGTGAGTCGAGGTTTGCGCGATGTAGTGCGCGACACGGCTGCCGTGAAAATTTCACGCTGTCCGATTGCGGCGGGCGAATTGAGCTGTTCTGTCACGCAGCAGATCAAGACTGAAGCCAGACAATAAGTGATAGGGAGGGGCAATGAAGGAGATGAGGGTCACCGGCGCTCAACAGAAGGTTCTGCAAATCCTTTCGCGCAAGGATATTTCCGCTATACGCAGAAATCCCAAGCTCGTCGCCGGCGCGAAGCACTTGCTGCTCGCATGCAAGAAGGCAATCAGGAAAGTGGAAGGGATTCCGCAGTACGCCTCGCGCAAGAAGCGTGAGACGGCGTACCGGCACATCGTCGCCATTTGCCGCAAGGCGATAGACGAAGCCGAGCGTTAGCACGATTTCATTCTGAAAACACTGACGAGAACAAAGTACGGCGCAGAGTCAGAGACAATTCACATTTCCGTCAAAGCACTGTCACTTTTCACCTCTATTGTGGGCATCTTGCGGCAGACCTGATCCGGACTGCCTTTGGATATCACAATCTGTAGAGGAGAATTTGATCATGACCGACCAGAAGAGGGCTGTTCCGGCCGCCGACCGCGCGGATCGGAGCGCGCGGCCGACCGAGCTCAGACAAACCATCGCCGCCGTCATTGCCGTGACCCGGCGCGAGTGGATTTCACAAATGCCAGCGATGCCTGCACCCGAAGAAACCGCGCTCAAGCGCGCCCGGTTCGCGCACCCATTGGTCAGATATATTTTTGATTCCAAGCGCAACAGTTCCTGGCGCGCGCGGGTAGGGCGGCAGGGGCGCAAGCAAAGCGCGGAACGGTTTGCAGACCCGGATTGTGCGCCGGGGCGGCGCAGGCTGGAGCCTGTTTGAAAATGAGGGCATATCCTTCCCTCATGGCCAATTAAAGATACTGTTGGCCCAGGAACCAAGCGACCGCGGCGATGAAGGCGGAACAGGGTATGGTGAGTATCCAGGCCCAGACGATATTGCCGGCCACGCCCCAGCGCACGGCATTGAATCGGTTCACCGATCCCACGCCGACGATGGCGCCGGTGATGGTGTGGGTGGTGGAAACCGGGACGCCCAGCCAGGTGGCGAGAAACAGGGTGATCGCACCGCCGGTTTCGGCACAGGCGCCGCCCACGGGTTTGAGCTTGGTGATTCTCTGGCCCATGGTTTTGACGATGCGCCAGCCGCCGAACATCGTGCCGAGCGCCATCGCCGACTGACAGGCCATCACTACCCAGAACGGCAGCGGATCGCTTTGGCCGAGCTGGTCCCCCGCGATCAGCAGCATCCAGATGATGCCCATGGTTTTTTGCGCATCGTTGCCGCCGTGCCCGAGGCTGTAGAGCGAGGCCGAGACGAACTGCAGCCGGCGGAACCAGCGGTCGACGCGGCGCGGTGTAGTGCGCGAGAACATCCACGATACGGCAAGCATCAGTGTCCCGCCGAGTACCATGCCCAGCAGCGGTGACAGCACGATCGCGGCGGTAGTTTTGAGAAAGCCGGCCGCCACCAGCGACTCCACCCCGCCCTTGGCCACCGCCGCGCCGGCGAGCCCGCCGATCAGGGCATGCGAGGAACTCGAGGGAATGCCGAAATACCAGGTGATGATGTTCCAGCTGATCGCCCCGATGAGCGCGCCGAATACAACATAGTGATCGACGATGTCCGGATCGATGATGCCCTTGCCCACGGTGGCGGCGACCAGCAGGCCGAAGAACAGGAAGGCGATGAAATTGAAAAACGCCGCCCACAGGACCGCCCACTGCGGCCGCATGACGCGCGTCGACACGATGGTGGCGATGGAATTGGCCGCGTCATGGAAGCCGTTGAGGAAATCGAAAGCGAGTGCCAGCGCGATCAGTAAGACGAGTTCATGGAGGCTCATTGGCGGAGGCCGCGCTCAGGCGTTTTCGATCACGATGCCCTGGATGATGTTGGCCACATCCTCGCAGCGGTCGGTCACTGTCTCCAGGTGCTCGTACACCGTGCGCAGCTTGATCAGCTCGCGCACGTCGGGCTCGTCGCGAAACAGGCGTCCGATGGCCGCGCGCATCACGTGGTCGGCGTCGGACTCGAGCCGGTCTATTTCCCGGCATATCGCCATGATCGCATCGGCGTTGTCCATGCTGGAGAGCAAAGCCACGGCGCTTTTTACCTTGTCGCAGCATTCCACGCAGATGTCCGCGAGTTTTTTAGCGTCCGGCGACAGGACGCGCACGTCGTACAGGAACATGAGCTGCGCCGAGTCCTCGATCAGGTCGAGGATATTGTCCATTTCGGAGATCAGCTGGTGAATATCGTCGCGGTCGATCGGCGTGATGAAGGTCTTGTGCAGCAGTTCGATCGTGTTGCGGGTAATCTTATCGCCGCGCTTTTCTATCGTCTCGACGTTGCGTGCGCGCCGCTCGAGATCGTCGCCGCTGGCCATCAGCGCCGCCAATTCGCGGCTGCCCTCCAGTATCAGCGCCGCGTGTTCATTGAACAGATCGAAGAATTTGCCCTCGCGCGGCATGAAGCGACTGAACATCGCGACCTCGACTGGAAGATGGAATTATTGGTTATTAACGAGCTGGGCGGCTTCTGCAATCGCCGCCTTTTCGAGGCAGGATTGTAGCAATAGACGCAGGCGCTGTCCCGAAAAAAACTGCCGTGCCGCATTTTTTAAAGAAACCAGGCAGCGGTGGCCGGTGCGCGGGAACTTACTCGCGCGCGAGTTCGCCCAGCAGCATCAATTGCGCCGAACGCGGCAGGGTGCCGCGCGGATTCTTGCGCTTGTATATTCCGTCGGCGTCCATGTCCCAGGCCTGCCGGTTGTCCTTGAGGTAGGGTTTGAGCCCCTCCTTGATGACGCGTTGTTTGAGTTTTTTGTCCAGCACCGGAAAGCAAAGCTCGACGCGGCGGAAGAAGTTGCGATCCATCCAGTCGGCGCTGGAGAGATAGACATTTTCCTTGCCGCCATTATGGAAATAGAAAATGCGCGTATGTTCGAGAAAACGGCCGACGATGGAGCGCACGCGGATTCGCTCTGACAGCCCCGGCACCCCGGGGCGCAGCGCGCACACCCCGCGCACCACGAGGTCGACGCGCACCCCGGCCTGCGAGGCCTCGTACAAGGCTTCGATTACTGTAGGTTCGAGCAGGGCATTCATTTTCGCGATGACGCGCGCCGGCTTGCCTGCCTTGGCGAGCCGGGTTTCGTTTTTTATCGCGGCGATGACGTTCGCGTGCAGCGTGAACGGCGCCTGCCACACGTGATGCAGTTTCCCTGCCTTGCCCAGGCCGGTCAACTGCTTGAACACCTCGTTGACGTCGGCGCAGACGTCCTTGTTGCAGGTGAACAGGCCGAAGTCGGTGTAAAGGAGCGCGGTGCGCGGATGGTAATTGCCGGTGCCCAGGTGCACGTAGCGGCGCAGCTTCCCCTCCTCGCGCCGCACCACCAGCGCCATTTTTGCATGGGTCTTGTGCGCAACCACGCCATAGACCACGTGTGCGCCGACTTCCTCCAGACGCTCGGCCCAATTGATGTTGGCGACCTCCTCGAAGCGCGCCATCAGTTCCACCACCACGGTCACTTCTTTGCCGCTGGCGGCCGCCTCGATCAGGGCTTCCATAATGGCGGAGTCGGTGCCGATGCGGTAGACCGTCTGCTTGATCGCGACCACCTGCGGGTCCTTGGCGGCTTCCTGGACGAAATTGACCACCGGCGTAAACGACTGGAACGGGTGGTGCAGCAGCACGTCGCCCTTGCGCACTGCGGCGAAAATGTCGGCCCGCTTCGCCAAGGCGGCGGGGCGTCCCGGACGAAACGCCGGGAACGCGAGGTCGGGCCGGTTGACGAGTTCGGGGATCTGCATCAGACGCACCAGGTTGACCGGGCCGTTGACCTGGTACAGATCCTCCGCACTGAGACCAGTCTGCTGCAGCAGGAATTCGGCCATGCCCTGGGTGCAGTTGTCGGCGACCTCCAGGCGCACCGCGGCGCCCAGGTTGCGCAAAGGCAGCTCGCCCTGCAGCGCCGTGCGCAGGTTTTTTACCTCTTCTTCGTCCACGAACAGGTCGCTGTTGCGGGTGACGCGAAACTGGTAGCAGCCGCGCACGCTCATGCCCGCGAACAACTCGGACGCGTGTTCGTGCAGCACGGAGGAGAGGAAAACGAAGCTCTGTTCCTTGCCTGGTTGCAGCTCGCCGGGCAGCCGGATCATCCGCGGCAGGATGCGCGGCGCCTGCACGATTGCGGCGCGCGAGGCGCGGCCGAAGGCGTCGCGACCCTCCAGTTCCACGGCGAAGTTCAGGCTCTTGTTGAACACGCGCGGGAAGGGGTGCGCCGGATCCAGGCCGATCGGCGTGAGCACCGGCATCATCTCGTTGAAGAAATAGTCGCGCACCCAGTTGCGCTGCGCTTCGTTCAGATCATTGCGGCGCAGGAAGCGCACGCCGGCCTTTTCCAGCTCCGGCAGGATATTCTCGTTGAGCAGCCGGTACTGGCGATCCACCAGTTCGTGTGCGATGCGGCTGACCGCGGCGAATACGTCGCGCGGGTTCATGCCGTCGGGGCCGGCGCTGGACAGATTAACGCTGATCGTCTCCTTCAGTTCGGCGACGCGGATCTCGAAGAATTCGTCCAGGTTGCTGCTGACGATGCAAAGAAAGCGCAGGCGCTCCAGCAGCGGCGTGTCCGCATCCTCGGCCTGGGCCAGCACGCGGCGGTTGAACTCGAGGATGCCGATTTCCCGGTTGAGAAACAGCACTTGCGGCGGGAGCATTGAGTCTTTCTTCTTAAACAACATAGCGTAAGCTCTGCATGTTGCAGCCATATTACCCCAATCGCGGGCGCAGCAATATTCCCGTCATATTCGCTTGCTAGCATCCTCCGATCCAATGGACTATCGGGTCGGGCAGCCATCCCTCATGCAGCACAAGCATACCTCCAGCCAATTCGATGCCCAGTTGGAGCAGATTCGCTCCAAAGTCCTGCATATGGGCGGCGCGGTCGAGGACCAGCTGTCTTTGGCGGTGCGCTCGCTGCAGGCGGGCGAAATGTATCTGATCGAGCAGGTGCTGGATGTAGAACTCCAGGTCAATGCGCTGGAAATGGAGATTGATGAGCTATGCACCAACATCATCGCGCGCCGCACACCGACCGCGATCGATCTGCGCATGGTGACCATGGTCGTCAAAACGATCACCGACCTTGAGCGGGTGGGCGATGAGGCGAAGAAGATTGTGCTGATGGCGCGCGAGTTCTTCCGCAGCGGGCGCGGCCATATGCCGCGCTATTCCGAGATCCAGCGCATGTCCGGGATCGTCATCGATATGCTGCGTGACGCGCTGGACGGTTTTGCCCGCCTCGATGCGGAAACGGCGCCATCGATCGCGCGCCGCGATCTGGAAGTGGACGACTCTTTTCGCGCCATCCTGCGCGAGCTGCTCACCTATATGATCGAAGACCCGCGCACCATATCGGCGACCCTCGACACGGTGTTCATCGCCAAGGCGCTGGAGCGCGTGGGCGATCACGCCAAGAACATTTCCGAATACGTGGTCTACATGATCATGGGCAAGGATGTGCGCCATCTGAGCGCGGATGAAATAGAGCTGGCGGTGAAATCGTAGTCCGCGGCGATGGCCGCGCCACGCAACTTGGCGGCGCAGGTCGAGTAATTCTGTTGCGTGCCCATGTTCGCGGTGCTAAGGTATTCGCGCCATGCAATACGAGACTCTTGCCGCGGTCGACCTCGGCTCCAACAGCTTTCATCTGCAAATCGGCCGTATCGTCGACGATCAGATCTATCTGCTCGACGGCATGCGCGAGCCGGTGCGCCTGGGCGCCGGGCTGACGCGCGACAAGCGCATCGACCGCGCCACCCAGGTGCGCGCGCTGGATGCGCTGCGGCGTTTTTCCGACCGGCTGCGCGGCTTTCCCGCGGAGGCGGTGCGCGTCGTCGGCACCAACGCGCTGCGCGTGGCCAAGAATTCGCGCCAATTCCTGGCCGAGGCCAAGGAGGCGCTGGGCTTTCCGATAGAAATCATCGCCGGACGCGAGGAAGCGCGGCTGATCTACGTCGGCGTGGCGCACAGTCTGACGCTAAGCCGCGAAAAGCGCCTGGTGATCGACATAGGCGGCGGCTCGACCGAATGTATCATCGGCATCGGCGTCGAGCCGGTGCTCATGGACAGCCTGTACATGGGCTGCGTCAGCTTCAGCCTGAGGTACTTCGCAGACGGCAGGATCGAGAAGTCCGCGTTCAAGCAAGCCGAACTTGCGGCGAGAAACGAACTGCAGACCATCGTCAAGCAGTACACCCGGCACGGTTGGGGCGAGGCCGTAGGCGCGTCCGGGACCGCGCGCTCGATAGCCAGCATTCTCGAAGCCAACGGCTGGAGCGAGCACGGCATATCGGCGCCGGGGCTGGACAAGTTGAGAAGCGCTTTCCTCAAGGCGGGGGAGGTCGAGCGCCTGGACTTGCCCGGCTTGCGCGAGGACCGCGCTTCCATACTACCTGGCGGCCTGGCCATCATGTGCGCCGCGTTCGCCGAGCTGGGCATCGAACACATGAGCGTTTCGGACGCCGCCCTGCGCCAGGGGGTGCTCTACGATCTGCTAGGCCGCGTGCAGAAGCACGACATGCGCGAAGTCACGGTGCAGCACTTCATGCGCCGCTATCACGTCGATACGGCGCAGGCGCGGCGCGTGGCGGAGCTGGCGGCGAGCTTGCATCGCAATCTGCGCGGGAGCGAGAGCGACCCGAATGCGGAACAGACGCTCGCCTGGGGCGCCGCCCTGCACGAGATCGGCATTTCCATCGCCCACAACGGCTATCACAAGCATTCGGCCTATATCATCGCCAATGCCGACATGCCCGGGTTCTCGCGCATGGAGCAGTCGCAGCTGGCGCGGCTCGCGCTCGCCCATCGCGGCAAGCTGGCCAAGCTGCAGGACCTGAGCCCGGTTCCCGACGATTGGGCGCTGGTGTTCTGCCTGCGCCTGGCGAGTCTTTTCTGCCGCAGTCGCACCGATCTCGATCTGCCGCGGCTTGCCTGCGAACTGACAGAGAGCGGCTTTCGCCTGCTGCTGCCGCCGGACCTGCTGGAGGACCGCCCCTTGATCGCGGCCGCGCTGGCCGATGAAGCGGACCAATGGAAATCGATCGGGCTGCGGCTGGAAACGAAGCCGCTGCGCGATACTGGAGCCAAGGCGGCCTGACGACCGGTTAAGCGCAAGCCCTAAAATAGGGTGCGCCGATGCCGGGATCAGTCTTTGCGCTTATTCCTAATCATCGTTGGCAGCGCCAGGCCGCGGCTGCATCGAACTTTTCATCCACACTAAGGTCTACGCAATTGTTTCAAACCGCGCCGTTTCGGGATATATCTCGGCGCGACTGAGGACGGCCCATACTCCGAGTGGATATTCGTTATGGAATGGAAGACCGAGTACGCGACCGGCATACGCAACATTGATGCTCATCACCGAAAGTTGATGGAGTTCATCGCTTTGTTTGAAAATGCTGTGCAACACAATGCGCCCGGGAACGAGGTCCGCGCCTTGTTCCAGCGCACGAAGACTTTCCTGCAATTTCACTTTGACGTCGAAGAAGCTTTGATGCGCCTGGTCCCGTACCCGGGACTCGACGCGCATAGAACGGAACATCAGCAGGTGTTATCGCAAATCGAGCAGCTAGAGCAGCGCGCGGCTGGCGACATTGCGCCGAACGACCTGGCGGCGTCGATGCAGGCCTGCCTGGCCGATCACATTGCGGCCGGCGACAGATTGTTCGCGCAATACGCCCACCGCCTCTACGGTCAGGCAAGCCTGCCTTAGAGCCTATTTCAAAATGAGGGGATACATCCCCTCACGCTCCCCTAAATCAGGGACCATTTCTTTAATTCTGCAATGACCTCTTAGCTCTATAGCAAGTCCGGGGCGACGACGGCGCGCAGGATGATCTCGCCCGTGCGATTCGAAAACCACCACAGCGCGCCTTTCTTGATGGTCCAGTCGTCGGGCGCACCGGCGAGCAACTGGGCGGCGACTTGCCCCAGGGTGGGTTGGTGGCCGACTACGAGGACCGCGCCTTTGCGCCGCGGCCAGTCGCTTGCGGCGATGATATCGGTGACACTTGCGTGCACGCCGATGCGCTTTTCGGTGGTGTATGGCAGATCCAGCGCGGCGGCGGTTTGCTGGGCGCGCTTGGCCGGGCTGACCAAGATCGTGCACTCGGCAGGCAGTCGCGGCTTGAGCCATTGCGCTACCTGCTTCGCCTGTTTCAATCCTTTCTTCGTGAGGGCGCGCCCGGAATCGGGTATTCCGTCTTCGGCGTCGGCATGACGCCAGAGCAGGAGTTCCGCGGTGAATTCAGCTTCGTTCTGAGTCATGCTATTCGTCTCCGTGCAATCCGCTTGCGTCAAAATGCGGCCGCTTTCTACAGTAGGAAGGCTAGGCCGGCCAGCCGAGCAGGGTAAGCGCGCCGGTGAGGACGAACAGGCCGGCCGCTGCCAGGCGTATCGCTTTCATCGGCAGGCGTGCGGCAAGCTTCTCGCCTATCATAACCGCGGGCACGTTGGCGAGCATCATGCCCAGCGTCGTGCCCAGCACCACCGCCGCCAGGCTGTCGAAGCGCGCGGCCAGCGCCACCGTCGCGAGCTGCGTCTTGTCTCCCATCTCGGCGAGGAAGAAAGCGATCAGCGCGGTGGCGAAGGCGCCGGCGCGATGGATTTTCGGATCGTCATCGAGCGCGTCCGGATGCAGCGCCCACAGGCCGAAGCCGATGAATAGCAGCCCGGTCACCCACAGCATCACGCCGGGTCCGGCCAGTTGCGCGAGCCAGGCGCCGAGCGAGCCCGCCAGCGCGTGATTGGCAATCGTCGCCACGAGAATGCCGGCGATGATGGCCCAGGGCCGGCGCAGGCGCGCCGCGAGTATGAAGGAGAGGAGCTGTGTCTTGTCGCCGATTTCGGCGACGGCGACCAGCAGGGTGGAGGTAAGGAAGGCTTCCAAGGGGATTTGCCCGCGATCGGGGGATGATATAAGCAATGACGCTCTGCCGCCGCGTTTAGGGCGGCTGCTCCCCGATGACGGCGGGCGGACTATATGCCGCGTCGCGCGGCTTCAGGATTTCTTATGCGGGCAGTCTGGCTTGATGCAATCGACGTACAGATGCAGCGAGTGCTCGGTGATGACAAAGCCCCGCTGCTTGGCGATTTTGTTCTGGCGCTTTTCGATCTCGGCGTCGTAGAACTCCTCGACCCGCCCGCATTGCATGCATACCAGATGATCGTGATGGCTGCCGGCGTTGAGCTCGAACACGGCGCGGCCGGATTCGAAATGATGCCGCTGCAGCAGGCCGGCATGCTCGAACTGCGTCAGTACGCGATAGACCGTGGCGAGGCCGGTGTCCAGTCCTTCCGCTACCAGAAGCTTGTATACGTCCTCGGCGGACAGGTGGCGCACCTTGCTTTTCTCGAACAGATTGAGAATCTTGAGCCGGGGCGCGGTGGCCTTGAGGCCGATAGTCTTGAGATCTTCTGGTTTGCTCATAGGGGTCGATGGGGCTGCTCAATGATGCGGAAAAACTAGGTTATCATATAGCGCTGCACCCTACCAGAGAACGAATCCTATCTATGTTTTTACGCGCACTGCCCGCAATGGCCGCATTACTCCTCGCTTCCTGCGGTTCCGGCGGGCTGCCGATACCGGACCTCAAGCCTTACCGGATCGAAATTCAGCAGGGGAATTTCGTTTCGCAGGAAATGGTGTCGCAACTTAAGCCCGGTATGAGCAAGGACCAGGTGCGCTTCGTTTTGGGCACGCCGCTGATCACCGACACCTTTCATGCCGATCGCTGGGACTATGTGTTCCGGCGGCAAAGGGCCAACTCGCGCGAGCTGGAGCAGCGCAAGATCGCGGTGTTCTTCGAGGACGGCAAGTTGAAGCGCGTCGACGGCGACGTGAAGCCCGCGGCCGGCGCGGACAATTCCGCGGCAAACACGGACCAGTCTGCGGCCGCGCCCCCACCGCCGGCGGACGGCAAGCCGCAGTAAAAAAGCTGGCGGCAACGGCTCAAAGAGAAGTTCTTACGTGACCGCATGATTTTGAAGGCGTCGGTATGAAGATCGCTATTGCAGGCAGCTCAGGACGCATGGGCCGCAGCCTGATCGAGGCAGTGCTGTCGGGCAAGGATCTGAAGCTGTCCGCAGCGTTGGACGTCGTCGGAAGCGCATACCTGGGCAAGGATGCAGGCGAGGCCCTGGGCAGCGCCTGCGGCGTTGCGGTCAGCGCCGACTATGCCGCCGGCATCGCCGCGTCCGACTGCCTGATCGACTTCACGCGGCCCGAAGGCAGCCTGCTGCATCTGGACGCCTGCGTGAAGGCGGGCACGAACATGGTGATAGGTACGACCGGCTTCAGCGCCGAGGGCAAGCAGCGCATCGTCGCCGCAGCAAAGCAAATTGCCATCGTGTTTGCGCCGAATATGGCCATCGGCGTCAATGCCACCTTCAAGTTGGCCGAGGTCGCGGCGAAAATCCTGGGCGACGCCTATGACGTCGAAATCATAGAGGCGCATCACCGGCACAAGGTCGATGCGCCATCGGGGACGGCGCTCAAGCTTGGCGAAGTAGTCGCTGCGGCGCTAGGCCGTGACCTGAAAAACTGTGCCGTGTACGGGCGCGAGGGCGACACCGGCGAGCGCGACGCCAAGAGCATAGGTTTCCACGCGATTCGCGGCGGCGATATCGTCGGTGAGCACACCGTGATGTTTGCCGGGAGCGGCGAGCGCATCGAAATCACGGTGCGCTCGCAAAGCCGCACGACCTATGCAGCGGGTGCCCTGCGGGCTGCGCGCTTCCTCAAGGGCAAGGCCTCGGGACTTTACGACATGCAGGACGTGCTCGGTCTGCGCTGAACGGGCGCAGCCCGGCGTAAAAGCCCATGCTGCGCGATTCCTGGAGGGAAAGACGTCGGGTCTTTACGGTATGCAGGACGTGCTTGGCCTGAAGTAATCCATCGTCTTTTGCTCGCTCACGCTTTGCGCCACACCGCGCCGGCGTGTTTGGCGCGAAGTAGTGTTCCGAGTTATAATCACCCGGTATGACGGGACGGGACCTGCGTGGTGCCTGTCCCGTTTCTATATATAAATCCTGGAGTTAGCCGTGTCCTCGCCGTTTCCGCCCGCCGTTCTTGCGCTCGCCGACGGGACCATATTTTACGGCTCCGGATTCGGCGCAGCGGGCAGTACGGTGGGCGAAGTGGTGTTCAACACCGCCATGACCGGTTACCAGGAAATCCTCACCGATCCCTCCTATTGCCGTCAGATCGTCACGCTGACCCATCCGCATATAGGCAACACCGGCATCAACCGGGAAGACCAGGAATCGGCGCAGGTGCACACGGCCGGCTTGGTGATCCGCGACCTGCCGTTGCGCGTATCGAATTTTCGCAGCGAACAAAGCCTGTCCGACTATCTCCGGGCCGGCAAGATCGTTGCAATCGCCGGCATCGATACGCGCAAGCTCACGCGCATTCTGCGCACTCATGGCGCGCAGTCAGGATGCCTGCTCGCCGCAGCGCAAGGCGAGTCGCTGAGCGACGCTGACGTGGCGCGTGCCGTTGCGCTGGCGCGCGAGTTTCCGGGCCTCGCCGGCATGGATCTGGCGAAAGTGGTGTCGGTAAGCAAAGCCTACGATTGGAGCGATGGTGCATGGGCGCTGGGCGAGGGATATCGAAAAATCGACAGCCATCGTTTCCATGTCGCCGCCTATGACTACGGCGTGAAGCGCAACATCCTGCGCCTGTTGGCCGAGCGCGGCTGCAAGGTGACGGTGTACCCGGCCGAGACGCCGGCAAAGGCGGTGCTGGCCGCTAACCCAGACGGCGTCTTCCTTTCCAATGGACCGGGCGATCCGGAACCCTGCACCTACGCCATCGAAGCGATAAGCGAAATCATCGATGCCGGCATACCCACATTCGGCATCTGCCTCGGCCATCAGTTGCTCGGTCTGGCATCGGGCGCAAAGACCATGAAAATGAAGTTCGGGCACCACGGCGCCAATCACCCGGTGAAGGACCTGGACACCGGACAGGTGGCGATCACCAGTCAGAATCACGGCTTTGCCGTCGATGCGGCGACGCTGCCGGCCAACTTGCGGCCGACCCATGTTTCGCTGTTCGACGGCAGTCTGCAGGGCATGGCGCGTACCGATCGGCCCGCCTTCTGCTTCCAGGGCCATCCCGAGGCGAGCCCCGGCCCGCATGACATCGGCTATCTGTTCGATCGCTTTGTGAAACTGATGGACGATGCCAAGGGCGGCAAGCCCGTCGGCGCGAAGAAATAGCATGCCGAAACGTACCGACATCCGCAGCGTTCTGATCATTGGCGCCGGCCCGATCATCATCGGCCAGGCGTGCGAGTTCGACTATTCCGGCGCGCAGGCGTGCAAGGCGCTGCGCGAGGAGGGCTACAAGGTCATCCTGGTCAACTCCAACCCGGCCACCATCATGACCGATCCGGAGATGGCCGACGTCACCTATATCGAGCCGGTCAACTGGCAGATGGTCGAGTCCATCATCGCGAAGGAGCGCCCCGACGCGCTGCTGCCGACCATGGGCGGGCAGACGGGACTGAACTGCGCCCTCGACCTGGCCCGGCACGGCGTGCTCGAAAAATACGGCGTGGAAATGATAGGTGCCTCGCGCGAAGCCATCGACAAGGCCGAAGACCGCGAGAAATTCAAGCAGGCGATGAAATCGATCGGCCTGGAATGCCCGCGCTCGACGCTCGCGCACAGCATGGAGGAGGCGCTGCAGGTGCAGGCCGCCATCGGCTACCCGGTGGTGATCCGGCCCTCGTTCACGCTGGGCGGCTCCGGCGGCGGCATTGCGTACAACCGCGAGGAATTCGTCGCGATTTGCGAGCGCGGCCTGGATGCCTCGCCGACGAAGGAGCTGCTGATCGAGGAATCGGTGATCGGCTGGAAAGAGTTCGAGATGGAGGTGGTGCGCGACAAGGCGGACAACTGCATCATCATCTGCTCGATCGAGAACCTCGATCCGATGGGCGTGCACACCGGCGACTCGATCACCGTGGCGCCGGCGCAGACGCTGACCGACAAGGAATACCAGATCATGCGCGATGCCTCGATCGCCGTATTGCGCGAGATCGGGGTGGAGACCGGCGGGTCGAATGTGCAGTTCGCGATCAATCCGGCCGATGGCAAGATGGTGGTGATCGAGATGAACCCGCGCGTGTCGCGCTCATCTGCGCTGGCCTCCAAGGCGACCGGTTTTCCGATCGCCAAGGTGGCGGCCAAGCTCGCCGTGGGCTATACGCTGGATGAACTCGCGAACGAGATCACCGGCGGCGCGACACCGGCCTCGTTCGAGCCCAGCATCGACTACATCGTCACCAAGATCCCGCGTTTCGCTTTCGAGAAATTTCCGCAGGCGGATATCCGCCTGACGACGCAGATGAAATCGGTGGGCGAGGTGATGGCCATAGGCCGCACCTTCCAGGAGTCGTTCCAGAAGGCATTGCGCGGCCTCGAGACCGGCAGCGACGGACTGGACGAGAAGACCACCGATGCGGAGGTGCTCGAGACCGAGCTAGGCGACCCGGGGCCGGAGCGCATCTGGTACGTGGCCGATGCCTTCCGCTGCGGCATGTCGTTCGAGCAGATCCAGCGCGATACGCGAATCGATCCCTGGTTCCTCGCGCAGATCGAGGATCTGCTGCGGCAGGAGGGGGAATTGCGGGGCCGGCGTCTGGTAGACGTGGACGCGGGTTCGTTGCGCACGCTCAAGCGCAACGGCTTCTCCGACCGCCGCCTCGCGATCCTGCTTGCCGCAAGCGAGCGCGAGGTGCGCGAGCGCCGTCATGCGCTAGGCGTGCGCCCGGTGTACAAGCGCGTCGACACCTGCGCCGCCGAATTCGCCACCAATACCGCCTACATGTACTCGACGTACGAGGAGGAGTGCGAAGCAAATCCTTCCGATCGCAAGAAGATCATGGTGCTGGGGGGCGGCCCGAACCGCATCGGCCAGGGCATCGAGTTCGACTACTGCTGCGTGCACGCGGCGCTGGCGCTGCGCGAAGACGGTTATGAGACGATCATGGTCAACTGCAACCCGGAGACCGTCTCCACCGATTACGACACTTCCGATCGCCTCTATTTCGAGCCGCTCACGCTCGAGGACGTGCTCGAGATCGTCGACAAGGAGAGGCCCTACGGCGTGGTGGTGCAATACGGCGGGCAGACGCCGCTGAAGCTTGCGCGCGACCTGGAGGCGAACGGCGTGCCCATCATCGGCACCAGCCCGGACATGATAGACGTGGCCGAGGACCGCGAGCGCTTCCAGAAACTGCTGCACGAGCTCAAACTGAAGCAGCCGCCCAACCGGACCGCGCGCAACGAGGCCGACGCGCTCACGCTCGCCGCGGAAATCGGTTACCCCCTGGTGGTGCGCCCGAGCTACGTGCTTGGAGGCCGCGCGATGGAAATCGTGCACGAACAGCGCGATCTGGAGCGCTACATGCGCGAGGCCGTGAAAGTCTCCAACGATTCGCCGGTTTTGCTCGATCGGTTTCTGAATGATGCCATCGAAGTCGACGTGGACGCCATTTGCGACGGCCGCCATGTGCTGATCGGCGGCATCATGGAGCATATCGAGCAGGCGGGTGTGCATTCAGGCGATTCCGCCTGTTCGTTGCCGCCGTTCTCGCTTTCCGCCGAACTGAAGGCGGAACTGCGGGAGCAGACCGTACAAATGGCGCTGGCGCTGAATGTGGTCGGCCTGATGAACGTGCAGTTCGCGATCCAGAACGGCACGGTGTTCGTGCTCGAAGTGAATCCGCGCGCCTCGCGCACCGTGCCCTTCGTATCCAAGGCAACCGGCCTTGCTTTGGCCAAGATCGCGGCTCGCTGCATGGCTGGGACGTCGCTACAGGCACAGGGTTTGGTCGATAACGGCATGGTCAAGGACGTGGTTCCACCCTATTTCTCTGTGAAAGAGGCGGTGTTCCCCTTCATCAAGTTCCCCGGCGTCGACACCATACTCGGGCCGGAAATGAAATCCACGGGCGAGGTCATGGGAGTGGGGCAGACTTTCGGCGAGGCCTTCGTCAAGTCGCAACTGGCCGCCGGGGTGAAGCTGCCCAATTCAGGCAAGGTATTCATCAGCGTGAGGAACAGCGACAAGAACGCGGCGGTACAGGTCGGACGCGAGCTGCTCGAACTCGGATTCAGCCTGCTCGCCACGCGCGGCACGGCGCAGGTTCTGACCGAGAACGGTATCTCGGCGACACCGGTGAACAAGGTGGGCGAAGGCCGGCCGCATATTCTGGACATGATCAAGAACGGCGAAGTCAGCCTGATCGTGAATACCGTCGACGAAAAACGCAGCGCCGTGCAGGACTCCTGGTCGATACGCAACGGCGCGCTACAGGGCCGCGTCACGTATTACACTACCATTGCTGGTGCTCGCGCCGCCTGCACCGGCATGCGCCACCTGCAGGATCTGGTTCCCTACGCTTTGCAGGGCCTGCACCAAAAGCTGATTTAGTGGTCTCCAACTAACTCAGAGTTGATAGAATTGGCGAAGAGCGGGACGGGAAAGGGTCCCTCCCGCTTCCTTGGCACCCCCTTTTTCCGTTGGTTAGGGGTTTTTCCCTGGCCGAAGACAGCTTGTTTGCTTCCGGCTGGCCCGACTTAGGATTGAACGAACATGAGCAAGACTCCCCTTACGGTCAAGGGCGCGGAGCTGTTGCGCGCCGAACTGCAGCGTCTGAAGACGATAGACCGGCATAGCGTGATCGCCGCGATCGCCGAGGCGCGCTCGCACGGCGATCTGTCGGAGAACGCCGAGTACGACGCGGCCAAGGAGCGGCAGAGCTTTATTGAAGGGCGGATCGCCGAAGTCGAGAGCAAGCTCGCCAATGCGCAGGTGATCGACCCCAAGCTGCTCGACGCTGACGGGCGCTGCGTGTTTGGCTCGACCGTGGACCTGCAGGAACAGGCAAGCGGTGACAAGGTGACCTACCAGATCGTCGGTGATGACGAGGCCGACATCAAGCACGGCAAGATTTCCATCGGCTCGCCTATCGCGCGTGCGTTGATCGGCAAATACGCGGGCGACGTGGTAGAGGTACAGGCTCCGGGAGGCGTACGCGAGTTCGAAATAATCGATGTACGCTACGAATAGCGGGAGTCGCCCGTGTTCGTAAATTCGGTCGCGGGCGACGTGGTCGAGGTACAGGCTCCGGGAGGCGTGCGCGAGTTCGAAATAATCGATGTACGCTACGAATAGCGGTAGTCGCCCGTGTTCGTAAAATTGGTCGCGGGCGACGTGGTAGAGGTACAGGCGCCGGGAGGCGTACGCGAGTTCGAAATTTTCGACGCGCGCTACGAATAGCGCGCAAGATCGGCTCGACCTACTCGCCCTGGTAGCTTTGCTTCGTTCGGCGCGGCGGCTTGCGCACGGCGCGTTTCTTCGGCGCGGGCGTGGTCGCTGGCGGTTCCAGATGTTCACGGTACACGACCAGTATCTTGCCGATGTGCTGCACCGGGGAGGCGCCGGTTCGGTTGCAGATTTCGCCGAGCAGTGCCTGGCGCAGGTCGCGGTCGTCGCCTGTGACGCGTATTTTGATCAGCTCGTGCGCCTTTAGGCTGGTTTCAATTTCCTTGAGCACCGCAGCTGACAGGCGTTCGTTTCCCACCGTGACCACGGGCCTGAGGGCGTGAGCTCGTGCTTTGAGCAGCTTGCGCTCGGCGGGAGAGAGGGATTTCATTTTGAATGCTATCGCAAAGTCTAATTGTAACAGCCTGAGCCGGAAATGAGCCGCAGCAAGACGAGCAAGGCGTGGATGCGCGAGCACGTCAACGATCCTTATGTGCAAAAGGCCAGGGCCGAGGGCTATCGGTCGCGCGCCGCGTATAAGCTCTTGGAATTGGACCGGAAAGACCGGCTGCTCGCGCCCGGGAAGCTGGTGGTCGATCTGGGCGCGGCCCCCGGGGGTTGGTCGCAGGTGGCGGCAGCAAAGCTCGGCGCCAGGGGCCGTTTGGTTGCGGTGGACATACTGCCGATGGAGCCGTTGCCGGGGGTGCATTTCGTGCAAGGCGATTTTCGCGAACAGGCCGTGCTCGATGCGCTGATCCAAGCCTTGGGCGGGAGCAAGGCGGACCTTGTAATCTCCGATCTCGCCCCCAATATCTCAGGTATCGGCGTAAGCGACCAGGCGCGAGCCATGTACTTGGCCGAGTTGGCGCTGGAATTTGCCCGGCAATGCCTGAAACCGGGCGGCTCGTTGGTGGTCAAAGTGTTTCAGGGAGCCGGATTCACGGAATTTTTGACGGCGATGCGCAAGGCTTTTGCCAAAGTGGGGTCGCGCAAGCCGGAAGCCTCGCGCGGACGTTCGAGCGAGATGTATTTGCTGGGGAAGGGTCTGAAATCAGGCGTATAAAAGGGGATATGCAAAGGGCGGAACCGTTTCTTCCCGCGCGGCCACTTTTATGGCTATCCGGCGAGAGCCGCAGGGGTATTGCGGCGGCTAGCCCCGCTCCCCGCTAACCCTGTAAAATGGGCAACGAGCAGCATTAGCAGCAATAGTCGCATAGGAACCCAATGAACAACATGTTTAAGAATCTCGTGATCTGGCTGGTGATCGGCATGGTGCTGATGACCGTGTTCAATCAGTTCAACACGCGCCAGACGTCCCAGGCGGCGATGGACTATTCCCAGTTCTACGAGGAAGTCAAAGCCGGGCATATCGCCGAGGTGGTGATCGAGGGCCGCAACCTCAAAGCGAAGACGACCGACGGCAAGTCCATCACCAGCTACTCCCCCGGCGACATCTGGCTCATTTCCGACCTGTTGAAATACGGGGTCAAGGTCAAGGCGAAGCCGGAAGAGGAGCCGTCGCTGCTGATGAACATCTTCGTTTCCTGGTTCCCGATGCTGCTGCTGATCGGCGTGTGGGTGTTCTTCATGCGCCAGATGCAGGGCGGCGGACGCGGCGGCGCTTTTTCGTTTGGCAAGTCGCGCGCGCGCATGCTCGATGAATCCACCAACACCGTCACCTTCGCCGACGTGGCCGGCTGCGAGGAAGCCAAGGACGAGGTGTCCGAGCTGGTCGATTTCCTGCGAGATCCAACCAAGTTTCAGAAGCTGGGCGGGCGCATCCCCAAGGGCGTGCTGATGGTGGGCAACCCGGGCACGGGCAAGACGCTGCTGGCGCGGGCGATTGCGGGTGAAGCCAAGGTGCCGTTCTTCTCGATTTCTGGCTCGGATTTCGTCGAGATGTTCGTCGGCGTGGGCGCGGCGCGCGTGCGCGATATGTTCGAACAGGCGAAAAAGCATGCTCCCTGCATCGTATTCATCGATGAGATCGACGCCGTCGGCCGCCAGCGCGGCGCCGGCCTGGGCGGGGGCAACGACGAGCGCGAACAGACGCTGAACCAGCTGCTGGTGGAGATGGACGGGTTCGAGGCTACCGCCGGCGTGATTGTCATCGCCGCCACCAACCGCCCCGATGTGCTCGACCCGGCGCTGCTGCGCCCGGGCCGCTTCGACCGCCAGGTGGTGGTGCCGCTGCCCGACATCCGCGGGCGCGAACAGATCCTGCTGGTGCACATGCGCAAGGTGCCGATGGCGCCCGACGTCAAGGCCGACATCATCGCGCGCGGCACGCCGGGCATGTCAGGCGCCGATCTGGCCAATCTTGTGAATGAAGCGGCGCTGTTCGCGGCGCGCAAGAGCAAGCGCCTGGTGGACATGGACGATTTCGAGCGCGCCAAGGACAAGATCATCATGGGCGCGGAACGGCGTTCCATGGTGATGCCCGAGGAGGAGCGCAGGAACACGGCCTATCACGAGTCCGGCCACGCGGTGGTGGCCAAGCTGGTGCCCAAGTCCGATCCGGTGCACAAGGTCACCATCATCCCGCGCGGGCGCGCGCTGGGCGTGACCATGCAGTTGCCGGCGGAAGACCGCTACAGCATGGATCGCGTGCGATTGCTGTCCACGATCGCGGTACTGTTCGGCGGGCGCATCGCGGAAGAGATATTCATGCACCAGATGACTACCGGCGCGTCGAACGACTTCGAACGCGCTACCGAGATGGCGCGGCGCATGGTGACGCAATGGGGCATGTCCGATGCTTTGGGTCCGATGGTCTACGGCGAGAATGAAGGCGAGGTGTTCCTCGGCCGCTCGATCACCACGCACAAGAACGTTTCCGAGGTGACCATGCAGAAGGTCGACCAGGAAATCCGCCGCATAATCGACGAGCAGTATGCGCTGGCGCGGCGCCTGATCGAGGAGAACCGGGACAAGGTCGAGGCGATGGCCAAGGCCCTGCTCGAGTGGGAAACCCTGGACTCCGACCAGTTGGACGACATCATGGAAGGCAAGCCGCCGCGCGCGCCGCGGCCGACCCAGTCCAGTACCACGCCGCCGCCGTCACCTCCTAAGGACGACGCAGCCGGCGCTGCAGCACCCGCTGCGACTTAAACGGGACAGTCTGGGAACAATCAGAGTGTCTCCGGCAAGGGAAAAGCGCTGAATGCACGAACAAGGGGGGGCGCGCCCCCCCTTGTCCCCCAGGAGGACTTCCTTCGGGGCGTATATCCCCCCCCCGCGAATAGACGCCGACAAAGGGGCGATTATCGCGCCCGCGGTCGACTCCCGGCCGTCGCTGCGTACCCGATCCAATGATCGCCCAGCTTCACTGTGGCCGCTTTCGCTTCGCGCTTGATCGGCCGCTCATCATGGGCGTGGTCAATATCACGCCCGATTCTTTTTCCGATGGCGGCCGGTTTCTCGATCCCGCCGCCGCCATTGCGCACGCGCACCGACTGATGGAGGAGGGCGCAGACCTCATTGATCTGGGCGCCGAGTCCAGCCGGCCGGGCGCGGCTGCAGAGGTGAGCGCGGAGGAAGAACTGCGCCGGCTGCTGCCGGTGCTGCAGGGCTTGCGCGACCTGCCGCTGTCGGTGGATACGGTCAAGCCCGAGGTGATGCGCGTCGCGCTCGCCGAGGGTGCTGCAATGATAAACGATATCAATGCATTGCGCGCGCCAAGTGCGCTGGCTGCCTTGGCGGCCAGCGATGCCGCCGTGTGCCTGATGCACATGCAGGGCAGTCCCGGCACCATGCAGCAGGATCCGAGCTACGGCGACGTTGTGGCGGAGGTGAAGGCTTTTCTGCTCGAGCGCATCGGGAGCGTAGTCGCGACGGGGATTGCGTTGGAGCGCGTGGTCGTCGATCCGGGCTTTGGTTTCGGCAAGACCCTTGAGCACAATCTCGAGCTGCTGCGTCACTTTGGCGAGTTCGCCGCGCTCGGCGTGCCGGTCCTGGCCGGTTGGTCGCGCAAGTCCTCGCTGGGCAAGATCACAGGCAAGCCGGCCGGC
Organism: Burkholderiales bacterium; assembly: GCA_014860395.1. Lineage (GTDB taxonomy): Bacteria > Pseudomonadota > Gammaproteobacteria > Burkholderiales > SG8-39 > 2-12-FULL-64-23. Next base: position 27,955 of record JACZJU010000102.1, read on the forward strand.
GAGCGTCTTGCTGCGAGCATTGCCGCCGCCCTGATTGCAGCGCAAAATGGCGCTGCGATTTTGCGCGTGCACGACGTCGCGGCAACGCGCGACGCGCTCGCGGTGCTTGCGGCGGTGAAAAATACCTAAAGGCCGTTTCGGAATTACCGAAATGTCCACCGATGTAGAGGAGTATGAGGGGAGGTATCCTCTCATCTCGTAATAGGCACTCAATGACAAGAAAATACTTCGGAACAGACGGCATACGCGGCCTGGTGGGCGAATCGCCGATTACCCCGGACTTCATGGTGCGCCTGGGTTATGCCGCAGGCGAGGTTCTGGTGCGCCGCGCGCATTTGTCCCCGGGCCAGCGGCCGGCGGTGCTGATCGGCAAGGACACGCGCATCTCCGGCTACATGCTGGAGGCGTCGCTGGAGGCGGGATTTGCCGCGGCCGGCGTCGACGTGATGCTGTCGGGTCCGATGCCGACGCCGGCGGTGGCCTATCTCACCCGCGCGTTGCGGCTGCAGGCCGGGGTGGTGATCAGCGCCTCGCACAATCCTTATCCCGACAACGGCATCAAGTTCTTTTCCGGCGACGGCAACAAGCTGCCCGATGCGGTGGAAGCCGAGATAGAGGCACAGCTTGAACTGCCGATGCGCTGCCGGGCTTCGGCGGACCTCGGCAAGGCGCGGCGCATCGACGACGCCGCCGGCCGCTACATCGAGTTCTGCAAGAGCACCTTTCCCAACAAGCGCGACCTGCGCGGCCTGAAGATTGTGGTCGATTGCGCCAATGGCGCGGCCTATCACATCGCGCCGCATGTGTTCCACGAACTCGGCGCCGATGTGGTGGCGATAGGCGTCAACCCGGACGGCCTCAACATCAACGACATGGTCGGCGCCACCAGCCCGAAGGCGCTGCAGCTGGCGGTAAAACAGCACAAGGCCGACCTGGGAATCGCAGTGGATGGCGACGGCGACCGCCTGCTGATGGTCGACCAACGCGGCAACAGCTACGACGGCGACCAGCTGCTGTATGTGATCGCGCGCATGCGCGCCAGGCAGGGTGCGGTTCCCGGCGTGGTCGGCACGCTGATGAGCAATCTGGCTCTGCAGCGCGCGCTGGAGGCGGAGGGCATCGCTTTCGAGCGCGCCAGGGTGGGCGACCGTTACGTGCTCGAACTGCTGCAGGCGAAAGGCTGGCAGTTGGGCGGCGAGAATTCCGGCCACATCATCTGCCTGGACAAGCACACTACCGGCGACGCGCTGGTGTCCGCGCTACAGGTGCTGACCGCGGTGCGCGAGAGCGATGCCACCCTGCCTGAACTCTGCCGTGGGCTGACGCTGTATCCGCAGAAGCTGGTGAACGTAAAGGTCGGCAAGGGCTTTAGCTGGGAGGCGAACGCTGCGGTGGGCAAAGCCAAGGAAGCAGCCGAGCGCGAACTGGGCAAGGCCGGGCGGGTGCTGTTGCGGCCCTCGGGCACCGAGCCGGTGCTGCGCGTCATGGTTGAAGGCGAGGATGGCGCCAAGGTCGAGACGCTGGCGGCCCTGTTGGCCGAGAGCGTGCGCGCTGCCGCGCAGGCCTAGCTCAACTAGACGGATGTGCAGGTTTTTCCAACGCCTGCGCGCTGCGCGCGCCAACCGTGTTCTCTGTATGGATGAATAGCACATCCATACAGAAAACACGGTTATGTGTAAAAGCAACAACGGCTTGGGGTTGATTTGTAACGAGATCGCCGATTGCGCGCGAATGTGCTTTTCATTCGCGCGCAATCGGCGATCCGCGCGGACGGGACGCCGTCCGCGCAAGTTGACATACACCGTTTGTATTGCGGTTCGTTTCAGCCAAATCGGCCTGTGATGTAGTGCCTCCGGCCGGGCTTTCAGCCCTTAACTTGCGCTGCGCGCAAGTTAGCCTACGCCGTTACATCACTGGTCGTTTCAACCGAAACGACCAGTGATGTAATCTTCGGTTTCTTTCTTGGCGGGGTTGATAAAGATCTTGTCGGTAATGTCGAATTCGATCAGCTCGCCCAGGTACATGTAGGCGGTGAAGTCGGACACACGCGCCGCCTGTTGCATGTTGTGGGTGACGATGGCGATGGTGTAGTCCGCCTTGAGTTCATTCAGCAGTTCCTCGATTTTCGCCGTGGAAATGGGGTCCAGCGCCGAGGTCGGTTCGTCCAGCAGCAGCACTTCCGGCTTGACCGCGACCGCGCGCGCGATGCACAGGCGCTGCTGCTGCCCGCCTGAAAGGCTGAGTCCGCTTTGACGCAGCTTGTCCTTGGTTTCGTCCCATAGCGCCGCCTTGCGCAGCGCCCATTCGACGCGCTCGTCCATCTCCCCGCCGCTGAGCCTCTCGTACAGCTTGACGCCGAAAGCGATGTTCTCGTAAATCGACATCGGAAACGGCGTCGGCTTCTGGAATACCATCCCGACCTTGGCGCGCAGCGCGATCACATCCTGGCGCGGATCGAGTATGTTGCTGTCATTCAGCATGATCTCGCCGGTGGCGCGGTGCCCAGGATACAGGTCGTACATGCGGTTGAAGATGCGCAGCAGCGTGGATTTGCCGCAGCCGGAAGGGCCGATGAAGGCGGTAATTCTTCTTTCGGCGATTTCCAGATTGACGTTCGTCAGCGCCTGGTAAGTGCCGTAGTAGAAATTGAGATTGCGAGCCCTGATCTTGCTGACAGCAGGCGGCGCCTGGATGCTTGTGTCGTGCGACGTCTGATTGCCGGTGTCCATAGTCTCGAATCGCGAATTGAATTGGTCAGGCCAGCGTCGATTTCTGCCGGAAGATGATGCGCGCGAGGATATTCAGCCCCAATACGCTCAGCGTGATCAGCAAGGCGCCGCCCCAGGCGAGTGCTTCCCAGTCGCGGTACGGGCTCATCGCGAACTGGAAGATGACCATGGGCAGGTTAGCCATGGGCGCATCCATGTCGGACGACCAGAACTGGTTGTTGAGCGCGGTGAACAGCAAGGGCGCGGTTTCGCCGCTGATGCGCGCGACCGCCAGCAGTATGCCGGTGATGATGCCGGCGCGCGCCGCGCGCAGCGTCACGAAGGATACGACTATCCATTGCGGCGCGCCCAGCGCGGCGGCCGCCTCGCGCATGCTGTCCGGCACCAGCCGCAGCATGTTTTCGGTGGTCTTCAGAACCACGGGAATGACTATCAGCGCCAGGGCGAAGGCGCCGGCCCAGCCGGAAAAATGCCTGACGTTGGCGACATAGACTGTATAAACGAACAAGCCGATGACGATGGAAGGCGCGCTCAACAGGATGTCGTTGATGAAGCGTGTCGCCGGCGCAAGCCAGCCACGGCGGCCGTATTCGGCAACATAGGTGCCGGCGAGGATGCCGATCGGCGTGCCTATCAGGGTGGCGAGCAGCGACATCAGCAGGCTGCCGAAGATGGCGTTGGCAAGTCCGCCCTTGCTGCCCGGCGGCGGCGTGCTCTGGGTGAACATGGTGAGATCGATAGAGTTAAATCCCTGCGCAAACAGGGTCCACAGTATCCACGACAGCCAGAACAGGCCGAACAGCACCGTCAGCATCGAGATGCCCAGGTTGATGAAATTGATTACGCGCCGACGGCGATAAAGTGCGTTCATGGATGAGTCAGGTGCGTGTGCCCTCGCCTTTGGCGAGTTGGTATAGCAGAACTTTCGACAATGCCAGCACGATGAAGGTTATCAGAAACAAGATCAGTCCGAGTTCTATCAATGCGGAGGTATACAACACACCGTCCGCTTCGGTGAATTCGTTGGCCAGTGCCGAGGCGATGCTGTTCCCCGGGGAAAACAGCGATGTGCCCAGCCTGTGGGCATTGCCGATGACGAAGGTCACCGCCATGGTTTCGCCCAGCGCCCGGCCCAGTCCCAGCAGTATGCCGCCGACTACGCCGATCCTGGTGTAGGGCAGCACCACGTTCCAGACCACCTCCCAGGTCGTTGCGCCTACGGCATAGGCCGATTCCTTCAGCATCGCTGGAACAACCTCGAACACGTCGCGCATCACCGACGCGATGAACGGTATGACCATGATGGCGAGAATGATTCCGGCCGAGAGCATGCCTATGCCTTGCGGTGCGCCTCTGAACAGCGGGCCGATGATCCAGATGGGCCCGAGGTGCTCGATCATCCAGGGCTGAATGTATTCGGCGAAGATCGGGGCGAAGACGAACAGGCCCCACATGCCGTAAATGATGCTTGGGATAGCTGCGAGCAGTTCGATGGCGGTGCCGATGGGGCGCCGCAGCCACAGCGGCGACAACTCGGTAAGAAATACCGCAATGCCGAAACTCACCGGTATGCCAATAAGAAGCGCGATGAACGAGGTGACCAGTGTGCCGAAAATCGGCACCAGCGCGCCGAATTGCTTGGTAACCGGATTCCATTCGTGGCTGGTGAGAAATCCCGGGCCGAAGGCCTTGATCGCCGGCCAGCTACCGATAAGGAGCGATATCAGGATCCCGATCAGAATTGTCAGCACAAGGAAGGCAAATATCCGCGTAACGCCGCGAAACGCCAAGTCGTACAGATGCTGTCGCTTCAGCTGGCCTTCGGGAATGGTGTGCAACATGCCTACTTGAAAAGAAGCCCCTTGCGGGGCTTCAATACTGTGGTCAACGGCGCCCATTTTAGCCTTCCCCGGCGGCCCTTGTCACAGAGCCTACCAGATCGGCTTGCCGCTCGAGTCCTTGAGCTTCTCCTTCCACTCGGCGTGAATCAGCGCTACGACCTCGTCAGGCATGGGGACGTAATTCAGTTCCAATGCCAGCTTGTCGCCGTTCTTGTAGGCCCAGTCGAAGAACTTGAGCACTTCCTTGGCAGTGGCGGCATTGGCCTGGGTCTTGTGCATCAGAATGAACGTGGCGCCGGTGATGGGCCAGCTGTCCTTGCCGGGTTCGTTGGTGAGGATTTCGTAGAATCCGGGCGCGTTCTTCCAGTCGGCGCCCGCGGCCGCGGCCTGGAAGGTTTTGTCCTCAGGGGCGACGAACTGGCCATCCCGGTTCTGCAGCAGGGTGTATGCCATCTTGTTCTGCTTGGCATAAGCGTATTCGACATAGCCGATCGCCCCCTTGATGCGCTGCACGAACGAGGCTACGCCTTCATTGCCTTTGCCGCCTGCGCCGGTGGGGGCGGGCCAGGCGACCGATTTGTCATTGCCTACCTTGTCTTTCCACTCCTGGCTGACCTTGGACAGGTAGTTGGTGAAGATGAAGGTGGTGCCCGAGCCGTCAGAACGGTTCACCACAGTGATCGCAGCATCCGGCAGCTTCATGCCCTTGTTGAGCTCGGCAATCGCCGGGTCGTTCCATTTCTTGATCTTGCCCAGATAGATGTCGGCCAGGGTTGTGCCGGAGAGTTTCATTTCGCCGGGCTTGACCCCTTCGATATTGACCACCGGCACCACGCCGCCCATTACCGTGGGGAATTGCACCAGGCCGTCCTTCTCCAGTTCCTCAGCTTTTAGCGGTGCGTCGGAAGCGCCGAAATCGACGGTCTTGGCCTTGATCTGCTTGATGCCGCCGCCCGAGCCGATCGACTGGTAGTTCATGCTGGTACCGGTCTTGGCCTTGTAGGCCTCGGCCCATTTGGCGTAGGCGGGGTAGGGGAAGGTGGCGCCGGCGCCGGTGATATTTGCGGCCGTCGCGGTCGTTGCGGCGCAGATTCCCAGCGCCAGCAGCGCCGGAGTGAACATACGATGAGCCAGTTTCATGTGGAAGTCTCCAGTAAGAGTTTTACGTTGCTACCCTGGTCGCGGGTACCAAGCGGCGATGTTATGGCCGCTTTGTTACACGAATATTACGCGTTCAAATTCGAGCGCCGGAGCGCCGCTCATGGATCGCAGCCTCAAGCTGCCAAAGCGTGAAGTGGGTCGTGGAAGGGGTAATTCAGGGCTGCGGCGACCTCAGCGCAGGTCACTTTGCCGCGGCAGACGTTGAGCCCCGCGCGCAGGTGCGGGTGGTCCTGCAGCGCCCGCCGGTAGCCTTGATCGGCAAGCAGGAGCACATAGGGGAGGGTGGCGTTGTTGAGGGCAAAGGTCGAAGTTCGCGGGACGCCGCCCGGCATGTTGGCGACGCAATAGTGGACGACGTGGCCGACGACATAGGTCGGTTCGGCATGGGTGGTCGGATGCGAGGTCTCGAAGCAGCCGCCCTGATCTATGGCCACGTCCACCACCACCGCACCGGCCTTCATCGCGCCCACCATCTGTTGCGACACCAGCTTCGGCGCCGCGGCACCGGGGATCAGCACACCGCCGATCACCAAGTCGGCCGACAGCACATGGCGCTCGATGTTGTCGCGGCTGGAGAACACCGTGATCGGGCGCGCGCCGAGAAGGCGCTCGATGCGCCGCAGCGCGTCGATGTTGCGGTCCAGCACCACGACTTGGGCGCCACTGCCCACTGCAGCCTGAGCGGCGTTCGAACCGACCACGCCGGCGCCGAGAATGACGATCTTCGCCGGGGGCACGCCGGCCACTCCGCCGAGCAAGATGCCCATCCCTCCTTGGGGCTTTTCCAGATTGTGCGCGCCCGCCTGCACCGACATGCGCCCGGCGACTTCGGACATGGGGGCGAGCAGAGGCAGGCCGCCGTCGGGCGCGGTGACGGTCTCGTACGCGATGCAGATCCCACCGCTTTCCACCAGTTCAGCGGTCTGTTCTGGATCGGGCGCCAGATGCAGATAGGTGAAAAGGATCTGGCCCGGCCGCAGGCGCCTGCGCTCTTCCGGCTGCGGCTCTTTTACCTTGACGATCATTTCCGCGCGCGCGAAGACTTCTTCGGCGCTGCTGACGATGTCCGCGCCAGCCGCCTGGTAGACGCTGTCGGCGGTGTTGATACCGGCCCCGGCATCGTGCTCGACGACAATCTGATGGCCATGGGCGCAGAGCTCGCGCACGCTTGCGGGCGTGAGGCCGACGCGATATTCCTGGCTTTTGACTTCCCTCGGCACGCCAATTAGCATCGCTTGCTCCTGATCGCGGATTCCGACGGCGTTGCGCTGCGGTATGCCCGCGCGCCAGACCTGCCCCTACGCAACGGCTGGACTCGATGCAAGACGCATTTTGCGACGGACGCCGTTGTTCAGGGGATTTTCAATATACCCCAGATCGCTGCGCCTTTGAATTGCGCTGCTGCCGTCATGGTCGCGTGCGGCATCGCTTGCCCTCATGAAATGGACGGCAATTGCAGCGTTGTTCCGGCGGCTTGAGAAGGCGCCGGGTGCTACTGTGGGCGCATGACGTCGTGCTGGTGCGCATTGGTAGCCACCGCCGCTGAGGGCGGCCCAGCGTCCGATCGGCTCCACCGGGGTCAAGATTGCGTGGCGGCTGCCGATAATGATCAGAAGAGTAAAAGTATGTCCGCTGCCGCCCCGCGCGGCAGCGGACCGGGAAAACACGCCTATGGCTGGCATCGCTAGCTTTTCACCCCCCGTCTCGCCTGCCCGCTTTTGGCAGCGTGGATCGCGCGTGCCCGGGAGGCACTGATGCGGCTCGTGCGGCGCATGCGCGAATATTTCGCGCAATCATTCCGGCGCAAACTGACGCTCGCAATGGCGCTCATGGCATTGTCGGCATCTGCGCTTACGCTTGCCGTCTCGCTCTGGGGTTTCGGTTTCGAGGCCGGGCTCGGGCGTGAGCACCCGAGTGCGGGTCGCAATGCCGCCGCCATGGGAGCATTCGCGACATTTGCACTGGCATTCGCGCTGCTCGTGTCCGCGCGTCTGGCGCGAGCGCTCGCGGCGCCGCTCCTCACCATCGCAAACGCCGTGCACGCCGTGGCTGCGAACGGGGACTACAGCGATCGCGTGCCGGTGAGCGGTTCCGACGAGATTGGCCAGGTGGGCGGGGGAATCAACCGCCTGCTCGATCAGATGCAGGCACGCGACCGCGAACTTGCGCGCGGCAGCGCGCGCTTGGGCCTTGCACTGGAGGCTTCACAACTATCGCTGTGGGACTGGGATATAAGCGGTGGCTGGGTCTCGCTTTCGGAGCGCTGGTCCGAGAGCCGCGGCGGACCCGCGCAATCGACACGCATCACGTTTGCGGAGTTCGTGTCACTGGTGCATCCCGATGACCTGCCGCAATTGCGCGAGCAGCTGCACAGCGTGTTGAAGGGCCGGACTGCCCACTACCAGGCCGAGCACCGCGTACGCGGCGTGGCGGGCGAAGAATGGATCTGTGTGCAGACCCGCGGCCACGTCTATGAGCGCGATGCGGCGGGCCGGGCGCTGCGCATGACGGGCATCAATGCGGATGTCACCGATCAGCGCCGGCGTGAAGCGGAACTCATGCAGGCCAAACTTATGGCCGAGTCCGCAAGCCGGGCGAAATCGCAGTTTCTCGCGAACATGAGCCATGAAATCCGCACACCGATGAACGGGGTGCTCGGCATGACCGAGCTATTGTTGCAGACAGAACTGTCCGAGCGCCAGCGGCGGCTCGCACAAACCGTGTGCCAATCCGGCGCGGCGCTGCTCACTGTCATCAACGACATTCTCGATTTTTCCAAGATCGAGGCCGGCAAGCTCGAAATCGACCGCATCCCGTTTGACCTGCAGCGCGTGGTCGAGGACGCGCTGGATCTGCTTGCGGAACCGGCGATCGCCAAGCGCCTGGAACTGGTCAGCGACCTGGAACCGGGGCTGCCCTGCTGGTTGCGCGGCGATCCCGGCAGGCTGAGGCAGGTGCTGAGCAATCTGCTGAGCAACGCGGTCAAGTTCACCGACGGGGGCGAAATAGTGTTGAGGATCGCTGCGGCGAGCAGCAGCGAGCGCGAGGCGGTGCTACGATTCGAGGTGAAGGACACCGGGATCGGCATCGAACATGGCCAGCGGAAAGGCGTCTTCCAGGCATTCCGGCAGGGCGATGCCAGCACCACCCGGCGCTACGGCGGCACAGGTCTGGGCCTCGCAATCTGCAGGCAACTGGTCGAGCTGATGGGAGGGGAAATCGGCGTGCAGAGCAGGCTGGGGCAGGGTTCGACGTTTTGGTTCGTCCTGCCTTTCGAGCGCGTTGCCGAAAGCGCGGCCGAGGTGCAGCCACCGTGGAGTCGTCTGCGCGGGTTGCATGTGCTGGTCGTCGATGACAACGCCACCAATCGGGATATCCTGTGCGAGCAAATGAGCGCGGAAGGGATCTGCGCCGACAGTGCGCCGAGCGGGGCGCAAGCGCTGGCGATGCTGCAGTCGATGGCGATGCGTGATCCGTACCGCATTGCGGTGCTCGACATGCATATGCCGCAAATGGACGGGTTGGAACTTGCGCGCCGCATACGCGAGGATGCTGCGCTCGCGCGCACCGAATTGCTGATGCTGAGCTCGGTCGGGCAAGACATACGCGCGGCCACGTTGCGCAAACTGGGAATTCGGCGCTGGCTTGCCAAGCCGGTGCGCCAGAAAGAACTGCTGGCCTCGCTCGATGCATTGCTCGATAGCGGGAACGGATTTGCGGTTGCGCAGGACGCGACGTCGCAGCCGCGTTCTATACTGCACGAGGCGTGCATCCTTCTGGTCGAGGACAACGAGGTAAACCAGATAGTGGGCAAGGAGATGCTGGAGGTCCTGGGCTACCGCTGCGAGGTCGCGCCGCACGGGCGCGCCGCAATCGAGGCGCTGCGCGCAGGGCGCTATGCGCTGGTGCTGATGGACTGCCAGATGCCGGAGATGGACGGCTTCAGCGCCACGCGCGCGATTCGCGATCTGGAGGCTCGCGGCGAGTGCTTCGCGACCGGCGAGGGCCGGCTGCCCATCGTCGCGCTCACGGCGCATGCCATGGTTGGCGACAGGGAGAGGTGCATCGAAGCGGGAATGGACGGCTACATCATCAAGCCCTTCGCTCAGACAGAACTCAGTCTCGAGATTCAGCGGCATCTGGCGGTTGGCAGGTCACCAGCCGACGGCGCCGCGGGAGCAGGCGTGGCGTCGCCGGCCGAATCCGGCGAAACCCTGGACGAGAGCGCCCTGGACGCGCTGCGTGCCTTGGACAAAGACGGCAGCCGCGGCGTGGTCCGACGCGTGTTCGACATTTATCTCAAAAACGCGCCGGTGCTGATCGCGGAAATGCAGGCGGGTGCGACGAAGAACGACCTGGATCGCATGAGTCGCGCCGCGCACTCGCTCAAGTCGAGCAGCCGCAGCGTAGGTGCGGTGAATCTGGCCGATATTTGCCGCAAGCTGGAGCGCTCGGCCAACGAGGGCCGCGTCGCCGATGCCGCAAGCCTTGTCGCTGCGGCGGTGAGCGCACACGCCGACGCGTCAAGGCTGGTGCGGGAGCAACTGGAGGACGCGGGGTCAGTATGAACGACACGCGCGAGAACCTGCCGTTGGTATTGATCGTCGATGACGACGAGGCGGCGCGCTTGCTGATCGAAATATCGCTTACCGACGAAGGATTGCAGGTTCAGCAGGCCGCGGATGCGGAAGAGGCGCTGGCCGCATTCGCGGCGCACCGGCCCGATATCGTGCTGCTCGATGTGAACATGCCGGGCATGGACGGATATGAGTGCTGCCGCGAGTTGCGCCGCCGTCCCGGCGGCGCGGACCTGCCGGTCTTGATGCTCACCGGCCACGAAGATCTGCAGTCCATCCAGAGAGCCTACGAGGCCGGGGCGACCGACTTTCTGAGCAAATCCAACAACTGGGGACTGCTCGCGCATCGCGTGCGCTACATGCTGCGCGCCAGCCGCGCGTTTGTGAATCTGACACAAAGCCGCCAGCGGCTCGCCTCCGCACAGCGCATTGCGCGCATGGGAAACTGGGAGTGGCGTACGGACGAGGGGCGCTTCGCAGTTTCAGACGAGACGCTCGATGTGCTTCATCTGCGCGGCGCGGGCCTGGACGGGACCGGCGAGAGCGCCATCCGGCTCGTGCATCCGGAAGACCGCGCGCAGGTGATTGACGCCGTGCGGCAGGCCGTCGCCTCGGGTGAGCCTCTGTGCACCGACTTTCGCATCGTACCGCCCGATGCGGCCGTGCGCTGGCTCCAGCTTCAGGCCGAGATGGTGCGCGACAGCGGCGATGGCGAGGTGGGCATGGCGGGTACGGTGCAGGACGTCACCGAGCGCTATCTCGCCCAGGATCGGATCCGCTATCTCGCTTACTACGACAGCCTGACCAAGCTTCCCAACCGCACCTTGTTTTGCGAGCAGCTCGGGCGCGCGGTCCTGCGCGCGCCGCGCTCGAGCGGCAGGCTTGCGGTCATGTTCCTGGACCTGGACAACTTCAAACGCGTCAACGACACCCTTGGCCATTCGGTCGGCGACCAGATACTCGCCTCGGTGGCAGAGCGGATAAAGAGTTGCCTGCGCCAGGGCGACACCACCGGTCGCAACTACGAGGAACAGTTCGTCGATGTCGACAACCAGGCCAGGCTGGTCGGTCGGCATGGCGGGGACGAATTCACCCTGTTCCTCGCCGATCTGAAACAAGACAGCGACGCGGCCCTGATCGCGCGGCGCCTGCTCGCCTCGCTGGCGCAACCGTTCGTGGTCGGCGCGCAGGAAATCGTCGCCAGCGCCAGCATCGGCATTGCCATGTGCCCGGATGACGGCGGCGACGTCGAGACACTGCTGCGCCACGCCGATGCGGCGATGTTTCACGCAAAAGAGCATGGCCGCAACAACTACCAGTACTACAGCCATTCCATCGGAGCCGCGGCATTCCAGAAACTGGCGCTCGAATCGAGTCTGCGCAAAGCGCTCGAACGCGAGGAGTTCGTTCTGTACTACCAGCCGATCATAAGAATCGCGGACGCCAGCATCGTCGGTGCCGAGGCGCTGCTGCGCTGGCGCCACCCGGATCGCGGCATCGTCCCGCCGAGCGAATTCATCCCGCTCGCAGAGGAGACCGGGCTGATCGTTCCGCTGAGCGAGTGGGTGCTGCGCGAGGCCTGCCGGCAGGCGCGCGCCTGGCAACTCGCCGGTCTTGATCCGGTGCACGTCGCGGTGAACATTTCCGCCGCCTACCTGCAGCGCGCGAACCTCGCGCACGCGGTTGCAAGCGCTCTCGAGGACGCCGGCCTGGACCCGCATTGTCTGGGCCTGGAACTGACCGAAAGCGTATTTGCGCGCGACCTGGAGGCGACGCTGACCCTGTTCATGGGATTGCGTGACTTGGGAGTCGCACTGGCGATCGATGATTTCGGCACCGGCTACTCGTCTCTGAGCTACCTGCGCCGCTTTCCGTTGAATGCGCTCAAGATCGACCGCTCCTTCGTGCACGACCTGCCGCACGACGAGGACGCAGTAGCGCTCGCCACGGCGATCATCGCCATGGGTCGCAGTCTTAAGCTTGAACTGATCGCTGAGGGAGTGGAAACGCCGCTGCAACTGGAGTTCCTGCGCGCTCAGGGCTGCGAGCGCTTCCAGGGCTATCTTTTCAGCCCGGCGGTGCCGCCGCAGGAGTTCGCCGCGCTGATGGCCGGCGGCGCCGATCATGGGCGCTTGCTGTGCCGCGCAGGCTTGTAAGCTCACCTAGCAGAAGTAGTTTAGTCGCAGGCTCTGAGGCGGGCGAGCGCCGCCTGGCGGCGCGCTATTGAACGAGCGCGGCGCGAGGCGCAAAATGCCCCTTGGGCGTAGCGGCACTGCGGCAATACCGATCACGCATTGGCCGCTGCAACCGAACGACAGTGCGGGTTAGCCACGGAGCGATTCTATGACTACGGACGAAAACAGGACGAAGGTGACCATTCTGACCGGGACCTACCGCGTCAAGGGCTATATCGAGCTCTTGCCCGGCGCCCGGGTGACGGACTACCTAGTGGAATCGAAGGACTTTATCGCGGTCACGGATGCCGAGGTCTGGGAACTGGGCAATCGTCACGTTCTTAACGCTCCGTTCATCAATGTGAGCCTCGAACACATCCAGATTGTCACGCCAGGAGATTGACGCCGGAGCATCCAATTCGCCGCCGCAATATGAGTTTTGCGGCAGTCCGAGCAGGGGAGCAGGAGGGGATGCGCTGCCCTTCATTTCGAATCAGACTCTTAGCCTCGCGCCGCGTTTGAAATCGGACCGCTGGCCGCGGCGCCAGAGGCGGCATTTGATTGACCGGCTTTGTCTAAACGCTGTAAAATCCGACGGTTCTGACGCCTAACGGCGGCTTTTCCTAGGAATCAAGGCAATGCGCAGCCGGCTGGTCGCGGGTAATTGGAAAATGAACGGCAGCCTGGCTGCCAATCGGCGCTTGCTCGACGCCCTGAAGGCTGGCTTGCAGGCGAGTGCCGGGGTGCAGCATACGGTATGCGTGCCTTACCCGTATCTGGCCCAGGTTGAAGCAGCTCTGGCCGGCACGTCCATCGCCTGGGGGGCGCAAAATCTGAGCGAACATGCTCAGGGCGCGTACACCGGCGAAGTGTCGGGCGCGATGCTGCGCGACTTCGGTTGCCGCCATGTGCTTGTCGGCCATTCCGAGCGGCGAGCGCTGTATGGCGAGAGCGACAAGCAGGTAGCGGCCAAGTTTCAGGCGGCGCAGGGGGCGGGATTGATTCCGATCCTGTGTGTGGGCGAAACCCTGCAGGAGCGTGAGAGTGCAGTGACCGAAATCGTGGTCGGGCGCCAGCTCGCAGCCGTGCTCGATTCGAGTGGCGTTGGCACGCTGGTGAACGCAGTAATCGCCTACGAACCGGTGTGGGCCATCGGTACCGGCAGGACCGCGACGCCGCAGCAGGCGCAAGCGGTGCACGCGTTCATACGCGGGGTCGTCGGCAGGCAGGATGCCAAGCTCGCCGCGGGTTTGACCATTGTATATGGCGGCAGCGTCAAGGCAGCCAATGCGAAAGAACTGTTTTCCATGCCCGATATAGATGGCGGGCTCATCGGCGGTGCCGCGCTGGTGGCGGAGGAATTCATTGCGATTAGCGCTGCGGCGGGCGGGGCATAAACGGCGTGGGGCAGGGGGTGCGGCCCGGCGAATCGGCGCATCATCGATTGTACAGAGTTTTTATCGTCCGTCATGCGGCGGGTGAGTCATAGCGAGTGAGGAATGGACATCTGGTTGACAGTGATTTTGACGATGCACGTTTTGGTGGCGCTGGCGATTATCTTTCTGGTGCTGCTTCAGCACGGCAAGGGCGCGGACATGGGGGCAGCTTTCGGCGGCGGTTCTTCGGGCAGCCTGTTCGGCGCCACCGGTTCGGCGAATTTTCTTTCCCGCACCACGGCAGCCCTGGCGGCGGTATTTTTCCTCACCAGCCTCGGCCTGGCCTACGTGGCGACGCACAAGCCCAAGACAGGGGGCAGCGTGATGCAGGGCGTGACCGCGCCGCCTGCACCTGCGGTCACGCCCTTGGAAGACGTGCCCAAACCGGCCGATGCGCCCAAACCGGCAAGCGCGCCGTCGGGGTCCAAGGCGAACGACATACCTAAGTAAAGACTGGTGGCTGGAGGCCGGAAACCAGGAGCCCCAAGGACATGGCGGTTCATCTAGTTTCTGGACACCAGTCTCTAGTTGCTAGACTGCCGACGTGGTGAAATTGGTAGACACGCTATCTTGAGGGGGTAGTGGCGAAAGCTGTGCGAGTTCGAGTCTCGCCGTCGGCACCAATGATTTTTGGATTGATGAACTTGGAGCGAGGGCCTTGCGGAATTTTGGGGTCTGCGACTTGTCGAATGAAAAGTGAATGAAGGCCAAACAAAAAGAGCGCGTTTGATCTATGTCAACTCCGCGACGCGCTCATTGGTAGACCATGTCGCCTGCCTGTATGATTGAAAAAATAACCTACATCAATACTTTGATCATCGACTCCAGAAACTGACGCTCCGTGCTCGAAAATTACTTTCCTGTTCTGATGTTCATTTTCATCGGCCTTGCCGTCGGCATCGGGCCGATCGTCACCGGCGCGATACTCGGACCGCACCGTCCAGACAGCGAAAAGCTTTCCCCCTACGAGTGCGGCTTCGAGGCTTTCGAAGACGCGCGCATGAAGTTCGACGTGCGCTATTACCTGGTCGCGATTCTGTTCATCCTGTTCGATCTAGAGATCGCGTTCCTGTTTCCCTGGGCGATCGTGCTCAATGAAATCGGTCTGTTCGGTTTCGTTTCCATGATGATTTTCCTCGGTATTCTGGTGGTTGGCTTCATCTACGAGTGGATGAAAGGAGCACTGGAATGGGAATAGAAGGGATACTGCAGGAAGGCTTTGTCACCACCACGGCGGACAAGCTGATCAACTGGACCCGCACCGGGTCAATGTGGCCGATGACCTTCGGCCTGGCTTGCTGCGCGATCGAAATGATGCACTCCGGCGCTGCGCGCTACGACCTCGATCGCTTCGGCATCGTGTTCCGTCCCAGCCCGCGCCAGGCGGACGTGATGATCGTCGCCGGCACCCTGTGCAACAAGATGGCGCCGGCGCTGCGCAAGGTCTACGATCAGATGGCCGAGCCGCGCTGGGTAATTTCCATGGGCTCCTGCGCCAACGGCGGCGGCTACTATCACTATTCCTATTCGGTGGTACGCGGCTGCGACCGCATTGTGCCGGTCGACATCTACGTGCCAGGCTGTCCGCCCACGGCCGAGGCTTTGCTCTACGGCATCATTCAGCTGCAAAACAAGATTAAACGCACAAATACTATCGCTCGCTAATGCTCGCTCAGACAATCGCTCGCTAACGCTCGCTCAGACTATCGCTCGCCAACACCCACTCAGATGATCGCCCGCTAAATGTCCGGTAAGCTGGAACAACTCAAGAACAATCTGGAAGCCGCTCTCGGCAGCCGAATTGTCAGCCTGACCCAGGCATTGGGTGAAATCACCGTGGTGGTAGGCGCGGCCGATTACGTAGGCGTGGCACAGACGCTGCGCGACGAACCCGGCCTGGCCTTCGCGCAACTCATGGATCTCGCCGGTGTGGACTATTCCGCCTACGGCGATGGCGAGTGGAAAGGCGCCCGCTTCGCCGCCACATCGCAGCTGCTTTCGCTCAAGCACAACTGGCGCGTGCGGCTGCGGGTGTTTGCGACGGACGACGATTTCCCGGTCGTGGACACGCTCACCGGCGTCTGGAACAATGCCAACTGGTACGAGCGCGAGGCGTTCGACCTGTTCGGCATCATGTTCTCCGGCCACCCCGACCTGCGCCGGATACTTACCGACTACGGCTTCATCGGCCATCCGTTCCGCAAGGACTTCCCGATTTCCGGCCAGGTCGAAATGCGTTACGACCCGCAGCAAAAGCGGGTGATCTACCAGCCCGTCACGATCGAGCCGCGCGAAATCACGCCGCGCATCATCCGCGAAGATCACTACGGCGATCTGGGTAAGCACTGACATGGCCGAGATCAGAAATTACACGATGAACTTCGGGCCGCAGCACCCGGCGGCGCACGGCGTGCTGCGCCTGGTGCTGGAAATGGACGGCGAGGTGGTGGTGAACGCCGATGCGCACATAGGCATGCTGCATCGCGCGACGGAGAAGCTGGCCGAGCAAAAGACCTACGTCCAGGCGCTGCCCTACATGGACCGGATGGATTACTTCTCCGTCATGGCGAACGAGCACGGCTATTGCCTGGCGGTGGAGCGTCTGCTCGGCATCGAGGTGCCCGAGCGCGCCCAGTACATCCGCGTCATGTTCGACGAGATCACCCGCATTCTGAGCCATCTGCTGTTCCTCGGCGCCCACGGCCTCGATATCGGCGCGATGACCATGTTCTTGTATTGCTTTCGCGAGCGCGAGGATTTGTTCGACATGTACGAGGCGGTGTCGGGGGCGCGCGTGCATGCGGCCTACTACCGCCCCGGCGGCGTGTATCGCGACCTGCCCGACGTCATGCCGCGCTATGTGCCGACGAAAATCCACGGCGCCGGCGAGGTGGCGAAACTCAACGACAGCCGCTCGGGCAGCCTGCTCGACTTCATCGAAGATTTCACTGAGCGTTTCCCGGCGCATATCGACGAATACGAAACCCTGCTCACCGACAACCGCATCTGGAAGCAGCGCACGGTCGGCATCGGCGTGATTTCGCCCGAACGGGCGATCGAACTCGGCTTTACCGGCGTCATGCTGCGCGGATCGGGCGTCGCCTGGGACCTGAGAAAGAAACAGCCCTACGAAGTCTACGACCGCATGGATTTCGACATACCGGTAGGCGTCAACGGCGACACCTACGACCGTTATCTGTGTCGGGTGGAGGAACTGCGCCAGTCCAATCGCATCATCCGCCAGTGCGTCGAGTGGCTGCGCGCCAATCCCGGCCCGGTGATCGTGGACAACCACAAGATCGCACCGCCCGCGCGCGTCGAAATGAAGGGCAGCATGGAAGAGCTGATCCATCATTTCAAGCTCTTTACCGAGGGGTTTCGCGTGCCCGCGGGCGAAGCCTACGCTGCCGTCGAGCATCCCAAGGGCGAGTTCGGTGTCTACATAGTCTCGGACGGGGCGAACAAGCCCTACCGCGTAAAGATCCGTGGCGCCGGTTTCAACCACCTGCAGGGACTGAACGAGATGTCGCGCGGCCACATGATCGCCGACGTGGTCGCGATCATTGGCACGCTGGACTTCGTGTTCGGCGAGATCGACAGGTGAGAAAGGGTACCAAGTATTTTGGTGGATGACATGCTGAACGCAGAATCATTGAAGAGAATCGATCGCGAGGTCGCCAAGTTCCCGGCCGAACACAAGCAGTCGGCGGTGATCGCGGCGCTTGCCATCGCGCAGGACGAAAAGGGCTGGCTCTCGAGCGAGACCATGGACTACGTTGCGCATTACCTGGGCATGCCGCCGATCGCGGTGTACGAGGTCGCGAGCTTCTACAATATGTACAACCTTGAACCCGGCGGCAGGCACAAGGTCACCGTCTGTACCAACCTGCCGTGCGCGCTCTCAGGCGGCGCCGACGCGGCCGAGCACCTGAAGCACCACCTCGGCGTGGGTTTCAACGAAACCACCGCTGATGGCCGCATCACACTCAAGCAGGGCGAATGCATGGGTGCCTGCGGCGATGCGCCGGTGCTGCTGGTGAACAACAAGCGCATGTGCAGCAACATGTCGCGCGACAAGCTCGATCAACTGCTCGCGGAGCTGAAGTGATGCTCGACTACGGTCCCGACGCTATCCTGATGAAGGGCCTTGACGGTTCGAACTGGCACCTCAAGGACTACGAAGCGCGCGGCGGTTATGGCGCGCTGAAAAAGGTGCTCGGCGAAAAAATGACAGCCGATGCGGTTATCGCCGAAGTGAAGAAATCGGGGCTGCGCGGCCGCGGCGGCGCCGGCTTCCCGGCCGGGCTCAAATGGAGCTTCATGCCGAAGCAGTACACCGGGCCGAAATATCTCGTGTGCAACACCGACGAGGGCGAGCCGGGCACGTTCAAGGACCGTGACATCATCCGCTACAACCCGCACATGCTGATCGAGGGCATGATCATCGCGGCCTACGCGATGGGCACGGCGGTCGGCTACAACTACATCCATGGCGAAATCTGGGCCGAATACGAGCTGTTCGAGCAGGCGCTGGAAGAGGCGCGCGCCGCCGGCTACCTCGGCAACAACATTCTCGGCACCGATTTTTCGTTCCAACTGCACGCAGTGCACGGCTGGGGCGCCTACATCTGCGGCGAGGAAACCGGCTTGCTCGAGTCGATCGAAGGCAAGAAGGGGCAACCGCGATTCAAGCCGCCGTTCCCCGCGAGCTTTGGTCTGTATGGCAAGCCCACCACAATCAACAACACCGAGACTTTCGCTGCGGTGCCCTGGATCATCAACAACGGCGGCGATGCCTTCCTCGCCCTCGGAAAACCGAACAACGGCGGCACCAAGCTGTTCTCCGTCTCGGGCCACGTCAACCGGCCGGGCAATTACGAAGTGCGTCTGGGCACGCCGTTCGCGACGCTGCTGGAGATGGCGGGCGGGATGCGCGGCGGCAGAAAGATCAAGGCGGTGATTCCCGGCGGCTCTTCGGCGCCGGTCCTGCCCGGGCACATCATGATGCAGACCGACCTGGACTACGATTCCATCGCCAAGGCCGGCTCCATGCTCGGCTCGGGCGCGGTGATCGTCATGGACGAGACCACCTGCATGGTGCGCGCGCTGGAGCGCCTGTCGTATTTCTATTTCGAAGAGTCCTGCGGCCAGTGCACGCCCTGCCGCGAGGGTACCGGCTGGATGTACCGCATGGTGCACCGCATAGAGCACGGCAAGGGGCGGCAGGAAGATCTGGACCTGCTCACCAACGTCGCCGACAACATCGCCGGGCGCACCATCTGCGCTCTCGGGGATGCAGCGGCGCTGCCGGTAAAAAGCTTCCTCAACCATTTCCGCGACGAATTCCAGTATCACGTCGATCACAAGCGCTGCCTGGTGAGCGTCCCCGGCGGCTATTTCACCGCTGGTGCTGCCACCGCCGAGAAGGCGGCCTGAGAACAACATGCCCACAGTAGAAATAGACGGCAGGCAGATCGAGGTGCAGAACGGCGCCACCGTGATGGACGCGGCCAACGCGCTCGGCATCGCCATTCCGCACTTCTGCTATCACAAGAAGCTCTCGATCGCCGCGAACTGCCGCATGTGCCTGGTGCAGGTGGAGAAAGCGCCCAAGCCCCTGCCGGCCTGCGCCACGCCGGTGACCGAAGGCATGAAGGTGTTTACCGACTCGGAGTACGCCAGGACCGCGCAGAAGTCGGTGATGGAGTTCCTGCTCATCAACCATCCACTCGACTGCCCGATTTGCGACCAGGGCGGCGAATGCCAATTGCAGGACCTCGCGGTAGGTTACGGCAAGAGTGCCTCGCGCTACCAGGAAGAGAAGCGCGTGGTGTTCCACAAGAACGTCGGTCCGCTGATCTCGATGGAGGAGATGACCCGCTGCATCCACTGCACCCGCTGCGTGCGTTTCGGCCAGGAGATCGCCGGCGTGATGGAACTGGGCATGATGGGACGCGGCGAACATTCGGAAATCGTGTCCTTTGTCGGCAACAGCGTCGATTCCGAACTTTCCGGGAACATGATCGATCTGTGCCCGGTGGGCGCGCTCACCAGCAAGCCGTTCCGCTACAGCGCCCGCACCTGGGAGCTTGCGCGCAGGAAATCGGTGAGTCCGCACGACAGTCTGGGTTCGAACCTCATCGTGCAGGTGATGGCGAACAAGGTCATGCGGGTGCTGCCGCTGGAAAACGAGGAACTGAACGAATGCTGGCTCAGCGATCGTGACCGCTTCGCCTACGAGGGGCTGAATTCGGACGACCGCCTGACGCAACCCATGCTCAAGATCGACGGCAAGTGGCAGGAAGTGGACTGGCAGCAGGCGCTGACCGCCGTGGCGAAAGGATTGAAGAATGCACAGGCGCAGCACGGCGGGCAGGCGATAGGCGCGCTCGCCGCGCCGCATTCGACGCTGGAAGAGTTGCACCTGCTGGGTAAGCTGATGCGCGGCATCGGCAGCGAGAATATCGACTTTCGCCTGCGCCATTCGGACTTCTCGGCAGACCAGAAGCAATCAGGCGCTCCCTGGCTGGGCATGAAAATCGACGACATTGGCAACCTCGACCGGGTGCTCGTCGTAGGCTCCTTCCTGCGCAAGGATCATCCGCTCCTCGCCAATCGTCTGCGCCAGGCCGCAAAGCGCGGGCAGCAGATCAACCTGATCCACGCCACCGACGACGATCTGCTGATGGCGATCGCGAACAAGGCCATCGTGCCGCCGCGGGACCTGCCCGGGGTGCTGGCGCAGGTGGTGAAAGCGGCGGCCGAGGCGAAACAGCAGCCGGTGCCCGCCGCGCTGGCGGGCGTGAATGTCGGCGAGGCCGCGAAGAACATTGCAGCCAGCCTCGCCTCCGGAACGAAGACCGGCATATTCCTCGGTAATCTGGCCGCGCAGGACCCGCAGGCGACGCAGTTGCGGCTGCTGGTGCAGGAACTGGCCGGACTGCTGGGCGCAAGCTTCGGTTTTTTCGGCGAGGCTGCAAACAGCGTAGGCGGTTACCTGGCCCAGGCCGTGCCCGGAGCGGGCGGTCTCGATGCATCCGCCATGCTGGCCCAGCCGCGCAAAGCCTATGTGCTGCTGAACGCCGAACCCGAGTTCGATTGCCATAATCCGCATGCGGCGCTCAAAGCCATGCACGCGACGGATTTCGTCATTTGCCTGTCGGCGTACAAGGGGTCTGCTCCCGACTACGCCAATGCGCTGCTGCCGATTGCACCATTTACCGAAACCTCGGGCACGTTCGTCAACGCCGAGGGCCGCATGCAAAGCTTCAACGGCGTGGTCAAACCACGGGGCGAGGCGCGTCCGGCGTGGAAAGTGCTGCGCGTGCTCGGTAACCTGCTCGGGCTCGATGGTTTTGACTACGACTCCAGCGAACAAGTGCGCGACGAGATCGCCAATCCCGATCAGATAGCGGCCAAGCTCGACAACAGGCTGAGCGGGGTTGCGTTGCAGGCTCCGGCGGCTGCCGCAGGCCTGCAGCGAATCGCCGACGTTCCCATTTATGCAGGCGATGCGATCGTGCGCCGCGCCGCGTCGCTGCAACAGACGCACGATGCCGCGCCGCCGCGCGCGTGGATGAATTCCGCGCTGCTGGCCAGGCTCGGTCTGAAAGACGGGCAGGCGGTGAAGATCCGCCAGGGCGAAGGCGAGGCCGCGGTGAACGTCGCGCGCGATGACAAGCTGCCGCAGGACTGCGTGCGCCTTGTTGCAGCGCATCCGGCGACGAGCAAGCTGGGCCCGATGTCGGGCGAACTCAGCGTGGAGCCGCAGTAATGGACGTGCTTGGTATGTACGCCAAAATCATCGCCATCGGGCTGGAATTCACCCAGGGCCTGTTCGGCCCGGAGCTCGGCGCGGCAATTTTCACCCTGGTCAAGACTTCGGTGCTGATCATGCTCATCGTCGCGCCGCTGCTCGGTGCCGTGGCCTACCTGACGCTGCTCGAGCGCAAGGTCATCGGCTACATGCAGGTGCGCATCGGGCCCAACCGCGTCGGCCCCCTGGGCCTGCTGCAGCCGATCGCCGACGGCGTCAAGCTGGTGTTCAAGGAAATCATCATCCCGTCCGGCGCCGACAAGATTCTGTTCGTGCTCGCGCCGGTGATTACGCTGACCGTGGCGATGGCCGCATGGGCAGTGGTGCCGTTCAGCCCGAAAGTGGTGCTGGCCGACGTTAATGCCGGACTGCTCTACATCATGGCGATCACGTCGATGGGCGTGTACGGCATCATCGTTGCCGGCTGGGCGTCGAATTCGAAATACGCGTTCCTCGGCGCGATGCGCGCGGCGGCGCAGATCGTCTCCTACGAGATCGCCATGGGTTTTGCCCTGGTGTGCGTGCTGCTGGTGTCGCAAAGCCTCAACCTCACCGACATCGTCAGCGGCCAGGAGAAAGGCTATTTCGCCGACATGGGGCTCAATTTCCTCTCGTGGAACTGGCTGCCGCTCGCGCCCATGCTGCTGGTGTATTTCATCTCCGGCGTGGCCGAGACCCAGCGTGCGCCGTTCGACATGGCCGTGGGTGAGTCGGAGATTGTCGGCTTTCACGTCGAATATTCGGGCATGCTCTTCGGCGTGTTCTCCATGGGCGAGTACGCCAACATGATTCTGGTGGCTTTCCTCACCACCATCATGTTCTTCGGCGGCTGGGCTGCGCCGATCGACTCGACGGTGTTCAATGCCATTCCCGGCTTTCTCTGGCTGTTCGGCAAAGTGCTGTGCGTATTGATCCTGTTCCTCTGGTTCCGCGCGACTTTCCCGCGCTATCGCTACGACCAGATCATGCGCCTGGGCTGGAAGGTGTTTATTCCGCTGACCATCGTGTGGCTGGTGTTGATCGCCGCGTGGATGCAGACCCCCTTCTCAATCTGGAAATGACGCGCCATGGCTGAGAAAATCCGCGAGTTCTTCAAGACCTTCCTGCTGATCGAATTGCTCAAGGGCATGGCGGTCACCGGGCGGTACCTGTTTGCGCGCAAGATCACGATTCAATATCCGGAAGAGCATACGCCGCAGTCGGCGCGCTTTCGCGGTCTGCACGCACTGCGCCGCTATCCCAACGGCGAGGAGCGCTGCATCGCGTGCAAGCTGTGCGAGGCGGTGTGCCCGGCGCTGGCGATCACCATTGAGTCGGAAGAGCGCGCCGACGGCACGCGCCGCACCACGCGCTACGACATCGACCTGAACAAATGCATATTCTGCGGTTTCTGCGAAGAATCCTGCCCGGTCGACTCCATCGTCGAGACGCGCATCCTCGAATACCACGGCGAGAAGCGCAGCGACCTGCACTACACCAAGGAAATGCTGCTCGCGGTGGGCGACCGTTACGAAGCCGAGATTGCCAAGGACCGCGCCAGCGACGCGCAATACCGGTGATGAACTTATGAATATCGAACCGATTGTTTTCTACCTTTTCTCCGCGATCCTGCTGATTGCGGCGCTGCGCGTCATTACCGCGCGCAATCCGGTGCACGCGGCGCTATGGCTGGTGCTCGCATTCTTCACCGCCGCCTCGATCTGGATGCTGCTGCGGGCGGAGTTCCTGGCGATCGTGCTGGTGCTGGTCTACGTCGGCGCGGTAATGGTGCTGTTCCTGTTCGTGGTGATGATGCTCGACATCAACCTCGACCGGCTGCGCGAGGGCTTCTGGAGCTACCTGCCACTCGGACTGGGCGTGGGCGTGCTGATGGTGGTCGAGATGGTGCTGGTGCTGGGCGGCAAGTATTTCGGCGCGGAGCACATGCCCAACCCGGCCGATCCCGGCGCGGGCTACAGCAACACCAAGGAGCTGGGCCGGCTTCTTTATACGGACTACGTCTTCCCGTTCGAACTCGCCGCGGTGATCCTGCTGGTTGCCATC
Organism: Burkholderiales bacterium; assembly: GCA_014860395.1. Lineage (GTDB taxonomy): Bacteria > Pseudomonadota > Gammaproteobacteria > Burkholderiales > SG8-39 > 2-12-FULL-64-23. Next base: position 51,732 of record JACZJU010000102.1, read on the forward strand.
GTTGCGGCGATCGCGCTGACCCTGCGCGGACGCAAGGACAGCAAGCACCAGATTCCGGCCGAACAGATCGCGGTCAAGCGTGCCGACCGGGTGCGTCTCATATCCATGCCGTCCGAGAAAAAGGAAAACTGATCGTGCAGTCGTTCTCGTTACCGGTGCTACCCGCGCTATCGCTGTCGCACTTCCTGATCCTCGGCGCGCTGCTGTTCGCCATCAGCGTCGTCGGCATATTTCTCAACCGCAAGAACGTCATCATTCTGCTGATGGCGATCGAGCTGATGCTGCTCGCGGTGAACATGAACTTCATCGCGTTTTCGCATTACCTGCATGACATTTCCGGCCAGGTGTTCGTGTTCTTCATCCTGACCGTGGCGGCGGCCGAGTCGGCCATAGGCCTCGCAATCCTGGTGGTGCTGTTCCGCAACCTCTCCACCATCAACGTCGACGACCTGAACGCATTGAAGGGCTAAAGGAAGGCAATGGGTAAAGAGCAAAAGGCGGGAAGCAGGAGCGTGCAGACGCTGGGTCTGCGCGACGGACTGCCGCGCGCCCCGCGTTCGTCACCCGGCACAACGCTATGACATCGATGCAACAACTCTACCTGCTGGTGCCGCTGGCGCCCCTTGCCGGCGCCCTGATCGCGGGTCTTGCCGGCCGCGCCATCGGCCGTTCCGGCGCCCATTGGGTGACCATCATCGGCGTGGCGATCGCGTTCTTCGCCTCGGTGGTGATCTTCATCGACGTGATGAACGGCAATGTGTTCAACGGCAGCGTCTACACCTGGCTGACTTCGGGTGAAACGCGCTTCGAGATCGGCTTCCTCATCGACCGGCTGACGGTGCTGATGATGGTGGTGGTGACGTTCGTCTCGCTCATGGTGCATATCTACACCATCGGCTACATGGCGGACGATCCGGGTTACCAGCGCTTCTTCTCCTATATCGCGCTGTTCACCTTCTCCATGCTGATGCTGGTGATGTCGAACAACTTCGTGCAGCTGTTCTTCGGTTGGGAGGCGGTGGGCCTGGTGTCCTACCTGCTGATCGGCTTCTGGTACACGCGGCCGACGGCGATATACGCCAATCTCAAGGCCTTCCTGGTGAACCGGGTCGGCGACTTCGGCTTTCTGCTCGGCATCGGACTGATCCTGGCCAACTTCGGCACGCTCGATTACGCCAGCGTGTTCGCGCAGGCGCCGGGCATGGCCAAGACCAGCATAGAGTTGTTCCCGGGAGCGCCCTGGATGCTGCTGTCGGTGATATGCATATGCCTTTTCATCGGCGCCATGGGTAAATCCGCTCAGTTTCCGCTGCATGTCTGGCTGCCCGATTCGATGGAAGGTCCGACGCCGATCTCGGCCTTGATCCACGCTGCGACCATGGTGACCGCCGGCATATTCATGGTGTCGCGCATGTCGCCGCTGTTCGAGTTGTCCGATGCGGCGCTGTCCTTCGTGCTGGTGATCGGCGGCATTACCGCCTTCTTCATGTCCCTGATCGCCGTTGTGCAGTACGACATCAAGCGCGTGATCGCATATTCGACCCTGTCGCAGCTCGGCTACATGACAGTGGCCCTGGGCGCATCGGCCTATTCGGTCGGCATGTTCCACCTCGCGACCCACGCCTTCTTCAAGGCGGTGCTGTTCCTCGGCGCCGGATCGGTGATCATCGCGATGCACCATGAACAGGACATGCGCAAGATGGGCGGTCTGCGCAAGTACATGCCGATCACCTACCTCACAATGCTCATCGGCGCGCTCGCCAATGCCGGGCTGCCGCCGTTCGCAGGATTCTTCTCCAAGGACTCGATCCTGGAGGCAGTGCATCTGTCGCATACCCCGGGCGCCGGCTTCGCCTACCTGATGGTGCTCCTCGGGGTGTTCGTCGGCGGGTTGTATTCCTTCCGCCTCATCTTTTACACCTTCCACGGCGAGGAGCGCTTCCGCGCGCAGGCCGCCGGCCATGGCCATGACGCCGGCCACGCCGCGGGCAAGGACGAGCACGGACATGGCGATCACGGCCATGAACCGCACGAAACGCCGGCGGTGGTAACTTGGCCGCTGATCCTGCTCGCGATCCCGTCCATCGCCGCGGGCTGGACCATAGGCACGGTGCTCTACGGCGGCTATTTCGGTTCCGCGATCTACATCTCCCCCGAGCACGAGGGCCTGGCGGAGATGGCGCACGAGTATCACGGCGTCATCACCATGATGCTGCACGGGTTGACCAGCCTGCCGTTCTGGTTCGCGCTTTCCGGGGCAGTGACCGCCTGGTATCTGTACATCGTGAAACCCGAACTGCCGGGCGTGCTGCGGCAGAAGCTCAGCTTCCTCGTCAATATCCTGATGGAGAAATACGGTTTTGACCGCTTCAACGACTGGTTCTTCGCCGGCGGCGCGCGCGCGATCGGCGGCGGCCTGTGGAAATTCGGCGATGTGACCATCATCGATGGCTTCATGGTTAACGGCGCGGCGCGCGTGGTCGGCTGGATTTCGAGCCTGGTGCGCCTGTTCCAGTCCGGTTACATCTACCACTACGCGTTCACCATGATCATCGGCGTCTTCGTGCTGCTGACCTTGTGGTTCGGCCAGGCTTAGGGGACAGACGATGAATTCCACTCCCTGGCTCAGCCTCACCATCTGGATCCCGATCCTGTTCGGCCTCGCGGTGCTGATGTTCAGCGACCGCCACGCCGCGCTGGTGCGCAAGCTCTCCCTCGTCGGCGCGCTGTTTGGCCTAGCCGTGAGCATTCCGCTCTACGTCGGGTTCAACACGCAGACCAGCGCAATGCAGTTCGTCGAATTCTCGCGCTGGATCCCGCGCTTCAACATCAACTACAACCTCGGCGTGGATGGTATCTCGCTGCTGTTCATCCTGTTGAACAGTTTCATCACCGTGCTGGTGGTGCTGGCCGGCTGGGAGTCGATCCAGAAGCGCGTGGCGCAGTACATGGCGGCCTTTCTGATCATGTCGGGTCTGCTCAATGGTGTTTTCGCCGCCCTGGACGCAATGCTGTTCTACGTATTCTTCGAGGCGACGCTGATCCCGATGTACCTAGTGATCGGGGTCTGGGGCGGCCCCAACCGCGTCTACGCCGCAGTGAAGTTCTTCCTCTACACCCTGCTTGGGTCGCTGTTGATGCTGGTCGCCTTCCTCTACCTGTTCGACCAGTCTGGCGGCAGCTTCTCCATCCTCGACTGGCATAAGCTGCCGATCGCGATGACGCCGCAGATCCTGCTGTTCTTCGCCTTCTTCCTCGCGTTCGCGGTGAAGGTGCCGATGTGGCCGGTGCACACCTGGCTGCCCGACGCCCACGTCGAGGCGCCAACCGGGGGCTCCGCGGTGCTGGCGGCGATCCTGCTCAAGCTGGGCGCCTACGGTTTCATCCGCTTTTCGCTGCCGGTGCTGCCGGATGCAAGCCACGCGCTGTCCGGTTTCATGATCGCGCTTTCCCTGATTGCGGTGGTCTATATCGGACTGGTGGCGATCGCGCAAACCGATATGAAGAAGTTGATCGCGTATTCATCGATCGCGCACATGGGCTTCGTCACGCTCGGTTTCTTCATTTTCAACGCGTATGGCATGGAAGGCGCGCTGGTGCAGATGGTCTCGCACGGCTTCGTCTCCGCCGCCATGTTCCTGTGCGTGGGCGTGATGTACGACCGCATGCACAGCCGCAACATCGCCGACTACGGCGGTGTGGTCAATACCATGCCAAAGTTCGCCGCGCTGATGATGCTGTTCGCGATGGCCAACTGCGGGCTGCCGGCCACCAGCGGCTTCGTCGGCGAATTCATGGTTATTCTCGGCGCAGTGAAGTACAACTTCTGGATCGGCTTTCTCGCCGCGACCACGCTCATCTTCGGGGCCGCCTATACCCTGTGGATGTATAAGCGCGTGATTTTCGGCGCCGTGGCCAACGACCACGTGGCCAAGTTGAAGGACATCGGCGCGCGCGAATTCCTGGTGCTGGCGCTGCTTGCGCTCGCCGTGCTCGGCATGGGCCTTTATCCGCAGCCTTTCACCGAAGTGATGCACGCCTCGGTCAACGACCTGCTGCAGCACCTCACGGTAAGCAAGCTGTGAGGCCGAACCCATGAATTTCACCATGCCCAATCTGCTGCCCGCCTACCCCGAGATCTTCCTGCTGATCATGGTGTCGATCATCCTGGTCGTGGATCTGTTCCTGCCGCAAAGGCTGCGTTTCGTGACTTACGCCCTGACGCAACTGGCTCTGCTTGGCAGCGCCATGCTCACGCTCGACGTCGCCGTACTCACCCAGGGGATTGCCACCTACACCTTCAGCAACATGTTCGTCGCCGACCTGATGGGGCACGTGCTGAAGATCGGCGCTTATATCGCGCTGTTCACCACCCTGGTCTATTCGCGCGCCTACCTCGCCGATCGCGGCATGTGGAAGGGCGAATTCTTCGCACTGGTGCTGTTCGCGCTGATGGGCATGATGGTGATGATCTCGGCCAACCACTTCCTCACGCTATACCTGGGCCTGGAACTGCTGTCGCTGTCCCTCTACGCGCTGGTGGCACTGGACCGGGACTCGGCGCGCTCGACCGAGGCGGCAATGAAATATTTCGTGCTGGGCGCGCTGGCTTCAGGGCTGCTGCTCTACGGCATGTCCATGATCTACGGCGCCACCGGCACGCTCGATATTTCGCAGGTCGCGTATGCGATCGGCACCGCCAATCCCAATAAGATCGTGCTCACCTTCGGCCTGGTGTTCCTGGTGTCGGGGATGGCGTTCAAGCTCGGAGTGGTGCCGTTCCATATGTGGATCCCGGACGTCTATCACGGCGCGCCCACCGCGATGACCCTGATCATCGGCTCGGCGCCCAAGCTGGCGGCGTTCGCGATGGCGATGCGCCTGCTGGTGCTGGGGCTGCTCGGCCTCGCGGTGGACTGGCAGCAGATGCTGGTGATTATGGCGGTTCTGTCCATGGCGCTTGGAAACCTCGCCGCAATCGCGCAGACCAACATCAAGCGCATGCTCGCCTATTCCACCATATCGCACATGGGCTTCATGCTGCTGGGCCTCCTGGCCGGGGTGGTCAACGGCAACTGGCTCAATGCCCCCGACGCCTATAGCGCCGCCATGTTCTACGTCGTGATCTACGTGCTGACCACACTGGGCACTTTCGGCATGGTGCTGCTCTTGTCGCGCGCCGGCTTCGAGGCCGAGAATCTGGACGACTTCAAGGGGCTGAACGCGCGCAGCCCGTGGTACGCCTTCATCATGCTGCTCTTGATGTTCTCGCTCGCCGGGGTTCCGCCCACAGTCGGCTTCTACGCCAAGCTGTCGGTGCTGCAGCCGTTGCTCGCCGCGGACATGACCTGGCTGGCGGTGGTGGCGGTGCTGTTCTCGCTGATCGGCGCGTTCTACTACCTGCGCATCGTCAAGCTGATGTACTTCGACGAGCCGACCGATACCGCGCCGATCGCTCCCAGCCTGGACGTGAGCGTGCTGATTTCGGTCAACGGCCTCGCCGTGCTTGCGCTCGGCATCATGCCGCAGTCGCTGATGGCCCTGTGTTACTACTCCATTAAAGCCCTGTGAGTCCGGGCGCGGGCCTGTTTCTGCCGCTTGCCGCTTTCACTGCAGTCGATTTCCATGTTCCGGTCGGGCGCACGGCGCGCGCCGTTGCCGCGGGGTGCAGGCGATGAAGTTCATTCACCGCCTCGAACAGGCGTGGGCCGCGCAGCGCTCGCTCTTGTGCGTGGGCCTGGATCCGGATCCCGCGCGCCTGCCCGGGCAGCTCTCCAGTTTCGCGCATCCCATATTCGAATTCGGCCGCGCGATCGTCGATGCGACCGCCGATCTGGTGTGCGCGTTCAAGCCGCAGATCGCCTACTATGCGGCAGCGCGCGCCGAAGACCAGCTGGAAATGACCATCTCTCACATCCGCCGGCACTATCCGGCGATACCCGTGATTCTCGATGCCAAGCGCGGCGACGTGGGCAGCACGGCCGAGATGTATGCGCGCGAAGCGTTCGAGCGCTACCAGGCCGACGCCGTTACCGTGAATCCGTATCTCGGCTTCGATTCGCTGCAGCCGTTCCTGGATCACGAGAACAAGGGCGTGATCGTGCTCTGCCGCACGTCCAACCCCGGCGCCCGCGATGTGCAGGACATCGCCAGCGACGGCAGGAAGCTGTATCAGCTTATCGCCGAAAAAGCGGCGCGCGATTGGAATGCCAACGACAACGTGCTGCTGGTGGTGGGCGCGACCTATCCGCAGGAGCTGCGCGAGATCCGCGCCATCGTCGGCGACATGCCCATCCTCGTGCCCGGCGTCGGCGCGCAGGGCGGGGACGTGGCCGCAGTGCTGGCGAACGGCGCCACCGCGGACGGCACCGGACTCCTCATCAGCAGCTCGCGCGCCGTGCTCTACGCCGGCAGCGGCGCCGATTACGCCCAGGCTGCCAGGGCGGCGGCCCTGAAGCTGCGCGACGAAATCAACCTCTGCCGTAAATTTCAAGGTGCCTGACGGTATTTCCGTCAGGCGGCAAATTTAGGGGAGCACGAGGGGCTAAGGAAGGGGGCGGGACCCTTCCTTTCCCGCCCGGTCCCCTCGCATCGTATAGGACATCGCGATGAAGCAGGAAGACCTCACCGAGCACGAAACTGGCAGCGAAACCGTGTTCCAGGGCAAGCTGCTGCAGGTCAAATGCGATACCGTCAGACTGCCCGACGGCAAGGCGGCGACGCGCGAGTACGTCGAGCACAACGGCGCGGTGATGGTCATTCCGGTGCTCGATTCGGGCGAGCTGGTGATGGAACGCCAGTACCGCTACGTCATGCGCCGGCATTGCATTGAGTTCCCGGCGGGCAAAATCGACCCCGGCGAGGAGCCGCTCGCGACCGCGCGACGCGAACTGCTGGAGGAGACCGGCTATGTCGCCGGCGAATGGATCTACCTCACCACCATCCATCCGACCGTGGCCTATTCCACCGAGCGCATCCTGGTCTATCTCGCGCGCGGCCTCGAGCACCGCGGCAGCAAGCTCGACGAAGGCGAGTTCCTCGAAGTGTTCAAGCTCGCGCCCGAGGCGCTGCTCGAGCTGGTGCGCTCGGGCGAAATCAGCGACGTGAAGACGGCGATGGGCGCGTTGTGGCTGGAGAAGCTGCTGCGCGGCGAGTGGGCGGCCGGGCCCGCTTTGTCCTAGTCGGAGGGAGGCAAGATATGAATTGCCTGATGACGGCCTGGCATGAACACGAAGCCGAATTGCGTGGCTGGCTGCGGCACCGGATGGGGAACGCTGTCGACGCCGAGGACTTGCTGCAGGATGTGTTTATCAAGGCCATGCGCCAGGGCGAGCGCTTCTGCGCGATCGTCGATGCGCGCGCCTGGCTGTTCGAGGTGGCGCGCAACGCGCTTGCCGACCGTCTTCGACTCAAGCGCACCACAGTGGAACTGCCCGAAGACCTGAGCGCCGAGACCGAGGAGGCGGCCGCGGTCGACAGCCTCGCGGCCTGCCTTCCGCGCGTGCTCTCCGAGCTGAGTCCGGAGGACAGGGAGGCGATCACCCTGTGCGATCTGCAGGGTCTGCGGCAGGAAGAATACGCGCGCCGCAAGGGTCTGAGCCTGCCCGGGGCGAAGTCGCGCGTGCAGCGCGCGCGCAAGCGGCTGCGTGAACGGCTTACGCAAGCCTGCCAAGTCCGCCTGGATGCGGACGGGCAGGTGAGCGATTTCGTGCCGCGCCCGCCGATCGCCTGAGCGCAATATTAGAGATTCGCCGAAAGCGTCGCGATAATCGGGCATGAGCGCGGGCGCTTACCATCGGCGCATTGCGCAATCAGCCCCCGGAGCGATCGGCGCATGCGCATCAGGTCGGTGATGCGCCTTTCGATCAGACCCAGCTTGCGCTCGGCAAGCAAGCGCGTCTCCCGGCAGCTTTGACCGTCCTCCAGCAGCAACAGCTCCTTGATTTCCTCCAGCGTGAAGCCGAGCTGTTGCGCGCGCTTGATGAAGCGCACGCGCGTCGCCGCCGAGGCCGAGTAGCGCCGCTGTCCGCCCAAGGGCCTGGACGGCTCATCCAGCAGCCCGCGCCGCTGGTAGTAACGTATGGTTTCGACGTTCACGTCCGCCGCCTTGGCGACGCCACCGATGCTGGGTTGCGCGTTTAATTTCATCCCCTTGACTCCGTACCATGGTACGGAGTCTATGCTACTCCTGTCGCCGGAAAACCAGTGGAGGCACTGTGAATTCATCGAAGGCAAAGGCCGCGTTGATCGCCGGGATGCCCGTCGGCATCGACGCGCCATAAGATCCAAAATGAGCGCCGTCGTCCTCGAATCCGTGCTGACCTGCCCGCATTGCGGCTACGCCAGGCTGGAAACCATGCCTACGGACGCCTGCCAGTTCTTCTACGAATGTGGCGGTTGTGGCGCGCTGCTGCGTCCCAGGCCCGGCGACTGCTGTGTTTTCTGTTCGTTCGGCTCGGTCAAATGCCCGCCGATTCAGCAGCATGGCGCTTGCTGCGGCCCGGGCTAGCCCAGGCTGCATCCTTTCGCGCCGTCGTTCGTCTTCACTGGTAAGGGCGCAATCTGTGCCCATGCTAGGGATGACGAAGGAAATACGCCCATGGACGCGGTTTTTGCCCCACTGCGGCGCTGGCCCAGCCAGCAACCGCTGCTGTTCCTGATTCTGGCCATCTCGGCTTGGTTCGGCCTTTACCTGCTCCTGGCGCCGGCCGCCGAGGCATTGGTGGCCGCGTTGCCGGTGGAACGCGACAGCCACCTCGGCGGCGCCCTTCAATTCTTCTTCTACGACACGCCCAAGGTGCTGCTGCTCTTGACCGGCATCGTGTTCGTGATGGGGATGGTCAACTCCTACTTCACGCCGGAACGCACGCGCGCCTTGCTTGCCGGGCGCACCGAGGGCGCGGCCAATGTTATGGCGGCCAGCCTGGGCATCGTCACGCCATTTTGCTCGTGCTCGGCAGTGCCACTTTTCATCGGTTTCGTGCAGGCGGGCGTGCCGCTGGGCGTGACCTTTTCCTTCCTGATTTCGGCGCCCATGGTCAATGAAGTCGCGCTCACGCTGCTGTTCGCGATGTTCGGCTGGAATGTCGCGCTTCTCTACCTCGGCCTGGGCCTGACGGTGGCCATCGTCGCCGGCTGGGTGATCGGCCGACTGAAAATGGAAGCCCATTTGGAGGACTGGGTGCGCGATATGCCGCATACCGCCGCAGCCGTCGGCGAGGACAGGCTCAGCCTCGGCGAGCGTCTCGACGCCGGCTTCACTTCGGTGCGCGAGATCGTGGGCAAGGTCTGGCCCTACATCCTCGGCGGCATCGCCATAGGCGCCGGCATACACGGCTATGTGCCGCAGGATTTCATGGCGTCGTTCATGGGCAAGGATGCGTGGTGGGCGGTGCCGCTGGCGGTGGTGATCGGCGTGCCCATGTACACCAACGCTGCAGGCGTGATTCCGATCGTGCAGGCGCTGCTCGCCAAGGGCGCGGCGCTGGGCACGGTGCTCGCGTTCATGATGAGCGTGATCGCGCTGTCGCTGCCCGAGATGGTAATCCTGCGCAAGGTGCTGAAAATGCGCTTAATTGCCACGTTTGTCGGCGTGGTTGCCACGGGCATCCTGCTCGTCGGTTACGTATTCAATGCTGTTCTCTAATGCGGGGAACGAGACGAGGGGACATATCCCCTCGTGCTCCCCTAAACCAGGCGCCTAACGAAAATCGTCAGGCGCTCTAAATCAACCAAGGAGTTTTCCATGAAAGAAGTCAAGGTGCTTGGAAGCGGTTGCGCCAACTGCCGTACCACTGCGGCGCTGATCGAGGAAGTGGCACAGGCCAAGGGCGTTGCCGTCACTATGCAAAAAGTCGAGGAACCACGCGAGATCGTCGGCTACGGCGTGATGTCCACGCCGGGCGTAGTGATAGACGGCAAGGTCGTGCATGCAGGCGGCGTGCCCAGCCGCGACAAAATCGCGGGATGGTTTTCCGCCGTGTAAACTGTCGACTCCCGTCGAAATAGGGCGGTTCTGCCGGCCCCCCTTCTTCGACAACCTGCTAACATTTGCCGGATACGCTCCTACCCTCAACGTAAACGGCTGATTTGCCCATGGAGTCCAAGCACCGCGCCCGCCTGAAAGCCATCATCGATGCGCTGGAAAGCGGATTGGTGGAACGCCGCCAGAGCGTGCGGCTATGCCTGCTCTGTGCCCTGGCCGGCGAGCACACGCTGCTCATCGGTCCCCCTGGCACGGCAAAAAGCGAACTGGCGCGGCGTCTGCATACGGTTTTTCGCGACGCTCGCTACTTCGAGCGCCTGCTGACCCGCTTCTCGGTGCCGGAGGAGTTGTTTGGCCCGCTGTCGATCCAGGCGCTGGAGCAGGACCGCTACGAGCGGCATACCGACGGATTCCTGCCCGATGCCTCGATTGCGTTCATAGACGAGGTGTTCAAGGCCAACAGCGCCATACTCAATGCGTTGCTTACGCTGCTCAACGAGCGCGAATTCGACAACGGCGCCGGCCGCCAGCGCTGCCCCCTGATCAGCGCCATCGGCGCTACCAACGAGGTGCCGGAAGACGAGGTCGCCGACGCCTTCTTCGACCGCTTCCTGGTGCGCCTGCCGGTCGCCGCAGTCAGCGCGGCGGGCTTCGGTGCGCTGCTCGAGGTCGGCCTAGACTGCGGTTGGACGCCGCTGCCGGCGGGCCTGGCTTTGGACAAGAACGATCGCACCGTGCTTGCGGACGCGGCGACCGCGGTTGAGGTTCCAGCCGCGCTGGTCGCGGTGCTGGCCGAACTGCGCCAGCACTTCGCTGCCGAGAGAATCCATGTATCCGACCGTCGCTGGGTGAAGATCGTCTGGCTGCTGCGCGTCGCCGCGGCGAGCGAAGGCAGATCGGCTGTCGCGCTGTGGGACCTGCTTTTGCTTCCCTGGGTCACCGGGCCCGATGCGGCGCGCCAGGCGGCTGTGGCCGACTGGCTCTCTGCCCGGCTCGGGGTGCGCGAAACATATTCGCCCGAACGCCTGACGCGGGTAGTCGAGGCCTTTGAGGCGCAGCTCGATGCCGAACTGAATGCGAACGATCTGGATTACGACGAATTCGGTCGCTTGCGCTTCTCCGCGGCCGAGTTGGCGGAACAAGTTGGCGACGCCAAGCAAGGCGCAGCCGCCCCGCGCATGACCTACAAACGCAACCGCCGCTACGGCAGGACGCATATCGACGCCCGTGTCGGCCAGATCGACGCATTGCTCGCGCGCATTGCGGACTACGCTAGCGAAATCTCCACGCAGCGGGAAAGCCTCGCCGCCTACCGGGCGCAGAGCTTGTGGCTGGATGAGAGTCTGACCGGGCGCGCCGCCGCAGTTCTGGCTGCCACGGGTGCCGCAATTGACGGTTTGGCCGAGCGCGCGCGATCGGCGCGGGAAGGTTTCCTCGATCTGCCGCGCCTGCAGCAGGACGACGGCATGGTGCCGGAACCCGTTGTTCACGAGGCGCTCGCCGAAACTTGAACGCTCCGGTTCCACATTCACTGCTGTTCGAAGCCGAAGAGGCGCGCCTCGCGGCGCTCGACGGCTTGGCGCGCAAGCTCTGGCTGGGCGGGCTGACGAACTCCCAGGGTCGCCTGGAACCGCGGCTAGAGTCGCTCCTTGCTTTGCGCACGGGATTGCACAGCGGGCGGCTCGCGCCCGCCGAGACATGGCTGTGGCCGCCGCCTCCGATTGCCGACGCCCTGAACGATGCAATCACCGAGTTTGGTCTCGCCGGCTATTGCGCTGGCGAGGCGGAACTAACGGACACCGTCGTAATGAGCGTTTTGTTTCACCTGGATTTCATCGTCGACTACCGCGACCGCGGGGCGAGTGAGGCCGAGGCTGTGCGCATGGCGATAGAGGCTTTCGCAGCGGAGTGGCAGGAACGCTGCGGCCAATTCGACGAGCTGGTCGAGGTTTTCGGCTTGCTGCCCGATGACACAAAAAGCACGCGTTGGGATCAGATTCGCGGCGTGCTGCGCTCCGCGGGATGGCAGGAGGTGCTGCGCATACGCCGGCTGCTGGCGCGCCTGCCGGAATTGGCGCGGATCATACGCGGGCTGGGGCGTGCCCGAGCGTCCGAGGAGCGGGACGCGATGAACCAGACGAGCGTGGAGCTCATCGACGAGGCCATCGCTCAGCGTCCCGAGCGCCGTACCGTGCGCGTGCCCGACATGCCAGGCGAAACCCGGGGCGTGCATCGCTCCGACCGGATCGCGCGCATGCTGCCAACCGAGGCCATGCTTCTCGGTCATCCGCTGCTGCGGCTCGTATGGCACGCGCGCCGGGCCGAACGCACGCTCCTCAGCTACGAGGACGACGACCGCATGCAGGAGCTGCGTCTGCACCGATCACGCGTCCTGCGTCCGCATATCGAACAGCAGCCGGGCACGCGGCCGGAAATGGGGCCGATACTGGTGTGCGTCGACACCTCGGGCTCCATGCAGGGTGGCGCCGAAGCGGTGGCAAAAGCGGTCGTGCTCGAGGCCATGCGCACCGCCCATGCGCAACGGCGTTCCTGCCACCTGTTTGCGTTCGGCGGGCCCGACGAACTGGTCGAAATGGAGCTGGCCGTGGACAGCGGCGGGATCGAGCGTATTGCGCGTTTTCTCGGGCAGGCTTTTCACGGCGGCACCGACATCTGCGCGCCACTCGAAAGGGCGATGGCCAAACTCGAACACCAGCGCTGGCAGCTGGCCGATCTGCTCATCGCCTCCGACGGCGAATTCGGCGCCACGCCAGCGACCGTCACCCGGCTGGACGCGATTAAGCGCAAGCTCGGCCTGCGCGTGCAGGGCGTGCTGGTCGGAGACCGGGAGAGCGTAGGCTTTTTGGAAATTGCCGACAACATCTATCCAATCCGCGACTGGCGCCGCTACGGCGGGTCCGATGCAGAGTCGCCGATCCATTCCCATCGTCTTACCGCCATGTATTTCCCGGGGGCGCTGCGCGGCGCGCGGGAGCCCGCAGTCTCCGGCGAGATCGCCTCGGCAACCATGTGCAGCGGTCCGGATGGCAGCGTGCGAGAGCCGCGAACCCTTCCTGGTTCCGGCCACAACGACAACGACCACAGATGAGCTTCGCCACCGAATACCTTGCGCAACTGGAAGCCTTTGCCGCACTAGGCCCTTTGCCGCGCGTGCGCGCGCTGCACCTGCCGCCGGGTCGCTACGCTCAGGACAACAGAGGCGAATTCTGCGCCCTGGAACTCGAGGACGGATCGATCGGCCTGTCCTACGTC
>JACZJU010000012.1 GCA_014860395.1 Burkholderiales bacterium
GAAAAAGTGACCATGGCCGCCGAGACGAACTTCGACTTCGATAGGTCCACGCTCAGGCCGAAAGGCAAGGCCTTGCTCGACGACCTGGTGGGCTCGCTGAAGGCGGTGAACGTGGAAGTCATCATCGCCGTCGGCTATACCGACAGCATTGGCAGCAAGGCCTACAACGAGGCGTTGTCGCTGCGCCGTGCCGCCTCGGTCAAGGAATATCTGGTGAGCAAAGGCATCGAAGCCAACCGCATCCAGACCGAGGGCAAGGGCGAAGCGAACCCGATCGCCAGCAACAAGACCCGCGCAGGCCGCGCCGAAAACCGCCGCGTGGAAATCGAGGTCGTGGGAAGCAAGCAGATGTAGGCGTTGTAGAACCCGATCAGAAGCCCCGCGCAAGCGGGGCTTGTTCGGGAGATGAACCGCCCCCGCGCTGAGCAGGGGCAGACTGGAATGAAGAAATCAATGCACTGCCGGCGAGCGTACGCAAGTCGCGCAAGTCGGTGAAGTGTTCTACTCCGCAACGAGCCCCTGATGAAAACCGCCCGCCGCCCCATATCGTTCGCACACTTTTGGCAACTGTTTGTCCTGTTGGCCGCCATCGTTGCCGGCGGACGCGCCGTCGCGGCGGAACAAACCCAGGTCGAGCGCGGCGAATACCTGGCACGCGCCGGCGATTGCATGGGATGCCATACGGCCAAGGGCGGTGCGCCGTTCGCCGGCGGCTTGCGCATCGACACGCCGTTCGGCTACATGCTGTCCTCCAACATCACCCCCGACCTGGAGACCGGCATCGGACGCGATTCGAGCGCGGATTTCTATCGCGCGCTGCACGACGGCGTCAACCGGCACGGCAAGGACATGTATCCGGCGATGCCGTATGACTTCTACACCAAGCTCACGCGCGCCGACGTCGACGCCATTTACGCGTACCTGCGCACGGTCAAGCCGGTGCATAATGCCGTCGAGGTCAATCATCTGCGCTTTCCGTTCGACCTGCGCTGGACCATGGGCGCTTGGCGGGAACTGTATTTCACCGAAGGGACGTACCGGCCGGATCCGACGAAAACAGCGGCATGGAATCGCGGCGCCTATCTGGTCGAGGGGCCTGGCCATTGCAGCGATTGCCATTCGCCGCGCAACCGGCTGGGCGGCATCGAAAAAGACCGCCAGTATTCGGGCGCGGACGTTGACGGCTGGTTCGCTCTCGCTCTCGCCCCTGACATCGCGAACGGCCTCGGCGCGTGGTCGCCCGAGGACATTGCCCGGTATCTGAAGACGGGCGTCACGCCGGGCAAGGACAATGCGCTCGGTCCGATGGCCGACTTCATCCGCGACAGCACCAGCCATCTCACCGACGCCGACCGTCTGGCCATGGCCGGGTACCTGAAGTCGATCCCGCCGGATTCGCGGCTGCGCACCGGGCGCGTAGACCCGGATGCGACGAAACGGCGCGGGGCGCAGCTGTATTCCGACAATTGCGGCAGTTGCCACCAGGCACTGGGACGCGGCATGGCGGGCGTGTTTCCGCCGCTCACCGGCAATCCGGAGGTGCTCGCTGCCGACCCCAGCAACCTGCTGCAGATCATCGATCGCGGCATACCGGCACGCCTTGGCTACGGCCCCATGCCGGGATTCCAGACGCAGCTCACCGACCAGCAGGTCGCCGAAATCGCCAACTACGTGCGCTCGAGCTGGGGCAACAAGGCGCCGCCCAACGCGACCTCGGCGCGGGTGGCGACGCTGCGCGCCGGCAACTGATTGCGTTTTATCAATAGACCGAAGCCGAGCCCGTTCTAGAGTGAAGTCTGCCCGATTGCAGGAGAAAAGAATGCGCGGTACCCATCATGTGTTCGAGCATCTGATCGCGCAGTGCGAAACGCGGGAGGCCGTCCCGGTTGCGGTGGCTTTCCCCTGTGACGAGGTGTCGCTGGCCGGGGCGGTCGACGCGGCGAAGGCCCGTATCATCGTCCCGGTGCTGGTCGGCCCGCGCGCGCAAATTCTTGCCGCCGCCAATGCGCACGGCCTCGACGTTTCGCCCTACCGCATCGTCGACGTGGAAGACGCCGAAGCCGCGGCCGTTCAAGCCGTCGCGCTGTGCCGCACTGCCGAGTGCGCGGGGCTGATGAAGGGCAGCCTGCATACCGACGTGCTGATGCATGAAGTCACGAAGGCGGGCACGGGCCTGCGCGGTCAGCGCCGCATGAGCCATGTATTCGTCATGGACGTGCCCGATTATCCGAAGACGCTGTTGATCACCGATGCGGCGGTCAACATTTACCCCTCGCTCGAAGACAAAGTCGATATCGTGCAGAATGCGATCGACCTGGCCCACGTGCTCGGCATCGCACAGCCCAAGGTCGCGATCCTGTCGGCCGTGGAAACGGTAACGCCGAAAATCATTTCGACCATCGATGCGGCGGCGCTGTGCAAAATGGCCGATCGCGGCCAGATCCAGGGCGGCATTCTGGACGGTCCCCTGGCTTTCGACAACGCCGTGAGCATCAAAGCGGCCGCAATCAAGCACATCGTCTCCCCCGTGGCCGGCCAGGCAGATATTCTGGTGGTCCCCGATCTCGAGGCGGGCAATATGCTGGCGAAGCAGCTCGAGTATCTGGCCGAGGCGGAGGCCGCAGGGATAGTGCTCGGCGCGCGCGTGCCTATCGTCCTTACCAGCCGCGCGGACAGCGCCAAGGCCCGGCTCGCCTCCTGCGCCGTCATGGCGATGGTGGCGCACGCGCATCGAAGCGCGAAGGCCGGTGGTCTTTCGATGGCCGGCGCCGCCGCGACCGCACCCGCCCAGGGCTGACCATGGCGCCAACGATCGTAGTCCTCAACGCCGGTTCCTCGAGCATCAAGTTCGCCTTGTTCGGCGTCGCGGGGGCCGACCTGGATCGCGTCGCGGCAGGCGCGATCGACGGTATCGGCACGGCGCCTCATTTCCACGCGCGGGATGCGAAGGGTGCGACGGTGGCCGAGCGGCACTGGGCGCAGGACGCAGACCAGTCGTACGAGGCGCTGCTCAATCACCTCATGACGTGGATCGAAAGCCGTGTCGAGGGTGGAACGCTGTGGGCGGCTGGCCATCGCGTCGTGTTCGGCGGCGAGGCACACAGGGCGCCGGTGCGCATCGGGCCGCCGGTGGTGCGCCAGCTCGAGGCCCTGGTGCCGATGATGCCCCTGCACCTTCCGCACAATCTGGCGCCAATCAGGCATTTGTTGGAAACCTACCCGAAGCTTCCCCAGGTCGCCTGCTTCGATACCGGCTTTCACCAGACGGTGCCGCGCGTGGCGCGGCTGTTCGCGCTGCCGCGCGCGCTCACCGATTCGGGCCTGGTTCGCTACGGCTTTCACGGCCTGTCGTACGAATACATCAGCGGCCGCCTGCCGCATTACGACGCGCGCGCGGCGCAGGGGCGCACCATCGTCGCCCATCTGGGCAATGGCGCGAGCCTGTGCGCCATGCGCGGCGGGCGCAGCGTGGAGACAACCATGGGCATCAGTGCGCTCGACGGCCTGATGATGGGCACGCGCCCGGGGTGGATCGACCCCGGCGTGCTGCTCTACCTGATGGCGGAGCGGGGCATGGATCGGCAGCGCCTCGAAACGCTGCTGTATCACGAGTGCGGCCTGCTGGGTGTGTCGGGCATCAGCAGCGACATGCGCGAGCTGCTGGCTTCGAGCGATCCCGCGGCGGCGGAGGCGGTGGAGCTGTTCTGCTATCGCGTGCGCTGTGCGATCGGCAGCCTGACCGCGGCGCTCGGCGGCGTCGATGCGCTGGTGTTCACGGGCGGCATCGGAGAGCATGCGGCCGAAGTGCGCGCGCGCGTATGCGGAGCGCTCGACTGGTTGGGCGTCACGCTCGACCCGGCGGCCAACGCCGCCCACGGACCGCGCATCAGCATGCGAGATAGCGCCGTCTCCGCCTGGGTCATCCCTACGGACGAAGACTGGATGATCGCGCAGCATACTCGGGCGGTCGTCGCATCCGCGTGATCCCCCGACCAATACGCAAGCGGCCGGACTGGGCCGCAAAACTGGAGCTTGTCATGGTGAAGAATGCAGCGAAGAATCTCCCCAAGATCGATGAACACAGCGTGCCATTGTTCTGGCCGCTGGCGGCGGCCTTCGCGATGGAAAAGGCGGAGCTGGGACTGTTCCAAAAGAACCTGAAATTTCTCGCCGAGGCGGAGAAGGTGGACCACGAGCTCAAGCCGCAGTTTGCGACCGGGAACACGGTGATGCTCGATCTGCATACGCTGCGGCTGCGCGAGTTCGGCGATGCGAAATCGGGCGCCGTCCCGACCCTAGTCGATGCGCCCTACGCGGGACACACTGCCACCATCGCGGATTACCACAAGGGCCAGAGCTTGGTCGAGACCCTGCTCGCCAACGGGCACCGGCGCGTGCTGGTCACGGATTGGAAAAACGCCGGCCCCGAGATGAAGGACTACGACATCGACAACTATCTCGCCGAAATCAACGTCTGCGTCGACGATCTGGGCGCGCGCGTGAATCTCGTCGGACTGTGTCAGGGCGGGTGGATGTCGGCCATGTACGCCGCGCGCTATCCCGACAAGGTCGCGACCCTGGTGCTGGCCGGCTCGCCCATCGACACCAAGGCCGGGGACGGCCCGCTCAAGAAGATGGTGGACGCAATGCCGGCCAGCTTCTACGAGGAGTTGGTGCAGTCCGGCGACGGCCTGATGCGCGGGCGCCTGATGCTCGAGGGCTGGAAGAGCATGCATCCGGAGGCGCAGTACGTCGACAAGTATCTGCGCCTGTACGAGCACATCGACGATCCGGATTACCTGAGCAAAACGGAGACCTTCGCACGCTGGTACGAGAACCCGATCGACCTGCCCGGGCGCTGGTACCTGCAGGCCATACACCAGCTGTTCCAGGAGAACCGCCTGGCGCAGGGAACGTTCGTCGGCCTGGGGCGGCGTCTTTCGCTGGCTGACATCCGCTGTCCCGTCTATCTGCTCGCCGGCGACGCGGACGACATCACGCCCAAGGAGCAGGTATTCGCCGCCGAGCGTCTGGTCGGCACGCCAAAAAGCAGGATCGCGAAGGCCCTTGCCCCAGGCGGGCATATCGGGCTGTTCATGGGAGCGAAGACCTTGAGCGAGCAGTGGCCGCTGATCGCGCGCTGGATCGTGCGGGAGCAAAACGCGTGAAGCCGCACGCAGACGTGGTGTTACTGCGCGACTGCGACAATGCGCTAGATCAAAGATGAAAGGACCAACCGTCATGAAACCTGATGTTTCCAGCGTGGACCCGCCCAAGGCGCCTGAATCGAAGGCGAATGCGAAGGAAGACTTGAAGTCTGCTCACGCGCCGGAGCGGCGGGCAAAGTCAGGCTCAACGCCCGCGGGCCTCAGCCAGGCCGAGGCGCAGAAACTGCTGGCCCAGTTCGGCCCGAACGAGCTTGCCGAAAAGAAGACCAACGCCCTATTGAAACTGCTCGGCTATTTCTGGGGGCCGATCCCATGGATGATCGAGGTCGCGGCCATACTCTCGGGCTTGGTCCGCCACTGGGCCGATTTCTGGATCATCGCGGCGCTGCTGATTTTTAATGCCGGGGTCGGCTTCTGGCAGGAGTTCACCGCCGGCAACGCCGTCGAGGCGCTGCGCAAACAACTGGCTATGCGGGCGCGCGCGCTGCGCGACGGCGCCTGGCAGGAGATCGACGCCAAGCTGCTGGTACCCGGCGATGTCATTCGCATCCGCCTGGGAGACGTGGTCCCGGCGGATGTGAAGCTGTTCGAGGGCGACTACCTGAGCGTGGACCAATCGGCGCTCACCGGTGAATCGCTGCCGGTGACCAAGCAGAACGGGGACGAAGCCTACTCGGGCACGGTGGTGAAACAGGGTGAGATGGTGGCCGAGGTGAGCGCCACCGGCGCGCAGACCAAGTTCGGCAAGACCGCCAGCCTGGTAGGAGAGGCACAAACCGTTTCACATTTTCAGAAAGCGGTCCTGACCATCGGCGACTATCTGATCTATGTCAGCCTGGCGCTGGTGGTGATGCTGGTGCTGTTTCAGCTGCACCGCAACGCGCCGTGGCTGGATCTGGTGCAATTCGCCCTGATCCTGACCGTGGCCTCCATCCCGGTGGCGATGCCGGCGGTGCTGTCGATGACCATGGCAGTGGGTGCCACGGCGCTGTCCAAGCGCAAGGCCATCGTCACCCGGCTGGAATCGATCGAGGAGATGGCCAGCATGGACGTGCTGTGTTCGGACAAGACCGGCACGCTGACCCAGAACCGCCTGACCCTGGGCAAGGTGGAGCTGTTTCACGCCGCCGATGAGCAGGCGGTTTTGCTGGCGGCGTCTCTGGCCTCCAAGGCGGAGGACAAGGATGCCATCGACCAGGCAGTGATCGAGGGGCTGAAGAGCCAGGATGCGCTCAAATCCTACCGTCAGACCGCGTACGTTCCGTTCGACCCGGTGCACAAACGCACCGAAGCCACGATAACGGATGGCCAGGGCAAGTCGTTTCAGGTCACCAAGGGGGCTCCCCAGGTGATCATGCAAATGTCCGGGCTCAGCGATGAAGAGGCCAAGCATGCGGAGGAGGTGGTGAATGCGTTCGCCGAGCAGGGCTATCGCGCCCTGGGCGTGGCACGCAAGGAGCAGGACGCACAACAGTGGCAATTCCTTGGCATCCTGTCGTTGTTCGATCCGCCGCGCGAGGATTCGGCGCAGACCATCGCCAGCGCCGAGGCGCACGGCGTCGACGTGAAGATGGTCACGGGGGACAACGAGGCCATCGCCAAACAGATATCCGGCAAGCTCGGCCTGGGGACGAACATACTGCGAGCCAGTGCGCTGTCGCTGGACAAGGACGGCCACCGGGATGCCGCCGACGGCGAGCGCGTGGAAAATACCGACGGCTTCGCCGAAGTCTTCCCGGAGCACAAGTTCGCCATCGTCAAGCTGCTGCAGGCGCGCAACCACATTACCGGCATGACCGGCGACGGCGTCAACGACGCCCCGGCCCTGAAACAGGCCGACGTGGGCATCGCCGTGAGCGGCGCCACGGACGCGGCGCGCGCGGCCGCCGATCTGGTCCTCACCGCTCCCGGACTGTCGGTGATCATCAATGCCATCGAGGAGGCGCGGCGCATTTTCGAGCGCATGAATGCGTACGCCGTCTACCGCATCAGCGAGACCATCCGCATCATGATCTTCGTGGTGCTGACGATGATATTTTTCAATTTCTACCCGATCACGGCGATCATGATCATCCTGCTCGCGTTCTTCAACGACGTGCCGATCATGACCATCGCCTACGATCGCACCGGGCTGGAGAAGAACCCGGTGCGCTGGGACATGAATCAGGTCATCACCGTGGCCACGGCCATGGGTATCGTCGGCGTGATCGGCAGCTTCGGTATGCTGCTGATCGCCATGGACTGGCTCAAGCTCGACGTGAGCAAGATCCAGACCTATGTCTTTTTGAAAATGGCCGTGGCCGGGCACCTGGTGCTGTTCGCGGCGCGCGCCAAGGAGCATATGTGGAAGCGGCCCTGGCCCGCCCCGGTCATGATCTGGTCGGCGGTGATCACCAAACTTGCGGCCACCGTGCTGGCCGCCTATGGCTTCGGCCTGATCACGCCGATCAGCTGGCCCGAAATCGCCCTCATCTGGGGGTATTCCATCGTTTCGGCCCTGATGACCGACTGGGTCAAGGTCGCGGTCTATCGCCGGCTGCGCAACCGTGTGTCGAGACACCAGAGTTTCCTCGCAGTCCTGCAGCGACCGCTGCATCATTTCGGCTACAAGAAGCATTAGCGTGTTATCAGCCAAGAATTGACGGAAATGACGAGGATTGCTTGGACGGATTGCAACGGAAACAGACGCCAAGACGCAAGGAGAATATGAAGTGGCAAACATCGAGCAGCTGGAGCTGGAACGACATCGCGGGGAAATCATTGCCGGCATGACAGCGTTGATCGACAAGTTTCGTGCGGTCTTCGATTGGGACGTGCCCGAGATCGATCAAAAGGTTGCGGATAAGCTCATCCTGGCGGAAATGCGCAAAGCCCTGGACCAGATCGAAAAGGATTTGCTTGCCTGAACGAGGCAGAGGCCGCCGCCTTGGCCGAGAGGCGGGCGCGCGGCGACAGGGGCGGCTGCTGTCGGAACACGCAGGCGTATTTCGACCGCCGTTCCCATCTCGAATTCTGGATCGGCAGAACGAAGCAGCGACTCGACAGCTCGTACAATGCGTAATCCACCTTCCCGTAAGCGCGTCTCACGGGCAATTCACCGATCGATGCACCAATCATTGAGAGCATCAGCATGAACGACCCCGCGTCCGGCCAGGCCAACGTCAGCGCTGCTTCGAGCCTTGAAGGCGCGCAACGTTTCATCGAGATGCACGTCAACCCCGCAACGCTAAGCGGAGCGCTCGTCTACCTCGCCTTGTTCGTCGTCGTGGCCTGGAGCGCAACGCGCGTGCTCGGCCGCGTGGTCCAACTGTCGCTGGCGCGTGACGTGCAGCACCGGTTCGACGCCACGGCAGTCCGATTTCTGCTGAGCCTCGGTCGCATATCCATCTGGATCATTGCTTTGGTGTTCTATGCGCACTTGATCCCGGCGTTGCGCACGATGGGCACGGCGCTACTCACGGGTGTCAGCGTGGTCTCCATCGTCTTCGGTATAGCCGCGCAGAGCACGCTGGGCAACCTTGTGGCCGGGCTCGGGCTGCTGCTTTACCGTCCATTTCGCGTCGGCGACCGGCTGCAGGTGATGGCGCCCACCGGGGTCGAGACGGGTACGGTGGAAAGCCTTACGCTCGGCTACACGATCCTTGCAACTTTCGACAATCGGCGCATCGTGCTGCCCAACAGTTCCGTCTCCAATCAGGTGATCGTCAATTTGTCGGCGGTCGACCCCAAGGTGATGGCAGTCGTGCCGATCAGCATCGGCTACGCTGCCGATATCGACAAGGCGCGGGCCATTCTGCTCGAGCTTGCGAGCGAACACCCCGATGCCAGCGGACCTTTTTCCTGCCCGCTGGTGAACCTCGGCTCATCGAGCGTGGACTTTTCCTTGCGCGCGTGGTGTGCCGACGCGGTCGCTGCCTGGCACTTCAAGGTCGATCTGCTGGAAAAGGCAAAAAAGCGCTTCCAGGAAGCAGGCATCGAGATCCCCTATGCCTATACCAATGTGATCCTCAGCCGCGCCGAGGAGGAGGGCGGTTGAGGGCTGTTTGGGTAACCGCTGGTTCAGCCCGGGGCGGTGCGCGCCAGCGCGCGTATCAATTCGGCCAGCGACCAGGCTTGAAACGGGCAGCCGCGCGGCGTGTGCGGGGGATCGCCGTCGGCGATCTCGGATACGTGTCCGAGCCCAGCGGCGTCGAGATGCGCTTGCAGCGGTGCGAGAAAGCGCAGGCGCGCCGCTTCGCGGTGCGCCGCGTCGCCGCCTTCCACGCGCAGCCAGGCGTCGACGAACGGCCCGATGAGCCAGGGCCACACGGTGCCTTGATGATAGGCGCCGTCGCGTTCCGCCACGCCGCCTGCGTAGCGCCCGCGGTAGGCCGGGTCCTGCGGCGAGAGCGAGCGCAGCCCCATCGGCGTCAACAACTCGCGCTCCACCGTCGCCACGACCGCGCGCGCACGCTCGCCATCGACGAGCGCATGCGGCAGTCCTCCGACAGCGAGTATCTGATTCGGGCGCAGGCTCGCGTCGACGCGACCGCGCTCGTGATCGGCGTCGACGACGTCATAGAGGCAGCCGGCGTCCGCGTTCCAGAAGCGCTTGCCAAACGCTGCCTGCGCCTGCGCGGCGATCGCGCCATCGCGACCGCCGGCGCAGCGCAGCGCGTTGATCCAAAGCGCCTGCACTTCCACCGGTTTGCCGACGCGCGGCGTAATGACGCGGTCGGCGACCTTGGCGTCCATCCAGGTGAGCTGCACGCCGGGCACGCCACAGGCGAGCAGACCATCGCTGTCCATGCGGATGCCGAAACGGGTGCCTGCCGCGTAACCGTCGAGGATAGTCCAGCATGCCTCGAGCAGCGCGTCGCGCACGCGCGCTTCGGGACGCGCGGCCTCGAGGAATTCGTGCACTGCGACCACATACCACAGCGACGCGTCGACCGAGTTGTACTCGGGCGCCGCGGCGTCATCGGGAAAGCGGTTCGGCAGCATGCCTGCCGACACCGTGCCCGCCCAGGCGAGCAGGATGGACGCGGCGATATCGTGCTGCCCGCGCGCGATGCACAGCCCGCGCATAGCAATGAACGTGTCGCGTCCCCAGTCGGTGAACCAGGGAAATCCGGCCAGAATGGTGTGTCCGCGTCCGCGCCGGACGATGTAGGACTCGGCGGCACGGTCGAGTGGCGCAAGCGGCTTGCGCCGCGCTGCTTCCAGCTCGCGCACGCGCTGCGCCAGCGCCTCGGCATCGACCGCGACGCCGTCGCCGGCGCGCAGCACCAGCACCGCCTCGCCCCGGCTCAGTTCGAACGTGAACATGCCGGGTGAAGCCAGGTCCTCGATGCAGTCGAGCCCGCGCGCCGCTTCCTCGCGATAAAGAAAGTTGCGATACCAGAGCGGCTGATGCAGGTAGGCGCCGTTGCTGAGCGCGGCAATCGCGGGCAGCTGCGCATAGGGCCGCCAGCTTACGTTGCCGTTTGCGACCCAGGCGGAAAAATCGAACGCGGCGTTCTCGCGCATCAGCGCATGGTAATCGCGGCCCGACAGCAGCGGCCGCACGTGTAGCTGCGCTGAAGTTTCTGCGGCGACGAGGCGCCACGCGAGCAGTACGCTGCCGTCGACGCGATCGACGATGCATTCGTGCACGATTTCGATGCCGCCGGGTCCGCGAAAGGTCCACGTTGGCCAGGGCTCATGGGTGAACGCCGCGATCAAGTCGAGTCCGCGCGGATGGACGACGTCCGGCGCATAGTGCTGCGTGCTGAGCGGGAAATTACCCGCGGGCGCTTCCACCCAGGCCTCGAATCCGTTCACCAGCACGATGCGCCCGGTCGGTGGAGTCCGCGGTGTCAGCAGCAGCGCGTGGTAGCGCCGGCTACGATAACCGGCGACGGTTCCCGAAGCGTAGCCGCCCATGGCATCGCTTTCGAGCCACTCGGCGCCGGGCGCCGCCGCGCTCATGACTGGGTCGCTCCGATTTCCGAGCTTTCGACGTCGGCGAGGCTGGGCGGCTTGCCCTGCAGCGCGTACTCGCCGTACTGCTGGATCAATTTTGCCACCACGCCGGTCCAGCCGGTCTGGTGGCTCGCACCGAGGCCCGCGCCGGTGTCACCGTGGAAGTACTCATGGAACAGGATCAGGTCGCGCCAATGCGGGTCGTTCTGGAATTTGTCGCGATCGCCGTACAACGGGCGGCGCCCGCTCTCGTCCCTGAGGAATATCCGGATCAGCCGGTGCGTCAGATCGGTCGTCACTTCCCACAGCGTCACCTTGTTTCCGGATCCGCTCGGCAACTCGACCTTGAAATCGTCGCCGAGAAAGTAATGATGTTTCTGCAGCGCCTCGATCAGCAGGAAGTTCAGCGGAAACCACACCGGGCCGCGCCAGTTCGAATTGCCCCCGAACTGCGCGATGGTCGACTCGGCCGGCTCGTAGTCGAGCACGAACTGATGCCCGTCCAGGCGCAGGACGAAAGGATTGGCCGCATGTCGTTTCGACACCGAGCGCACGCCGTGCGCGCTCAGCATGCCGTCTTCGCGCAGCACATGCTCGAGGATGCCACTGAGCTTGTGCGAATCGACCAGCGCCAGACGCGTGCGGTTCTGGATGCCGCGATGGCCGAGATCGGCGAGGCCTTGCAGCAGTTCGGGCCGGTGCTGGGCGAACCAGCGCGAGCGTTCGCTGTAGTCGTGGAATGCGCGCAGGGTTGCGCGCTCGCCTATGGTGATGGCCGCGACCGGAATCGTGCCGCTGATGGTAAACGCCTTAACCGGGAAACAGCGGCCGTCCGGAAGATTGAGGACGTCGAAGTAATAGCCGTCCTCCTCGTGCCACAGGCCGCCTTCGCGGCCGCCGACGCGATTCATCGCCGCGCCGATATAGACGAAATGCTCGAAGAACTTGGTTGCGACGTCCTCGTAGACCGCATCCTCCTTGGCGAGCTCCAGCGCGATGCTGAGCAGGTTTAGGCAATACATCGCCATCCAGCTGGTGCCGTCGGCCTGCTCCAACTGTCCGCCGCCGGGCAGTCCGGAAGTGCGGTCGAAAGCGCCGATGTTGTCCAGGCCGAGGAATCCGCCCTCGAAGATATTGTTCCCCTGGGCGTCCTTGCGGTTGACCCACCAGGTGAAATTGATCAGCAGCTTCTGGAATATCCGCTCCAGGAATGCGCGGTCTTTCCGTCCATAGATCTTCTGCTCGATCTGGTAGACGCGGATCGCCGCCCACGCGTGCACCGGCGGATTGACATCGCCGAATGCCCATTCGTACGCGGGGATCTGGCCGTTGGGGTGCATGTACCACTCGCGCGTCAACAGCAGGAGCTGGTTCTTGGCGAAATCCGGGTCGATCATCGCAAAAGTGACGACGTGGAATGCCATGTCCCAGGCGGCGAACCACGGGTATTCCCATTTGTCCGGCATCGACAGCACGTCGCCGGTGGCCAGATGCCACCATTGGCGGTTGCGCCCGCGCTTGCGCGCCTCGGGCGGAGGCGGCCCGGCGGGATCGCCGTCGAGCCAGCGGCGCACGAGGAAGTGGTAGTACTGCTTGCTCCAGAGCATGCCGGCGAACGCCTGGCGCTGGATGTTGCGCATGTCCTCCGGCAGCGCAAACGGCGTCACCCGCTGATAGAACGCATCCGCCTCGTCCTTGCGCAGCGCGAAAATGGCGTCGAACGCATCGCCGAGCGGCGCCGGCGCAGCGTCTGCGCTGCCAAGGCGCAGCCTGATCGTCACGGTCTCGCCCGCGCCGACGACGCGCTCGTAGCGCGCTGCCGCCTTGCTGCCGACATGCGCGGGATTCACCGCATCGCGCCGGCCATGTACGACGAACTCGTTGAACGCATCCTTGACGAACGGCGAGTCGTTGGCAACGCCGAACAGCCGCTCCTTGTTCGTTTCGTTCTCTGTGAACAAGACCTCTTCGGGCGGCGCGCACACCAGCCAGTGCGGCGCCAGATCGTGATGCGTCGCCTTGAGGACGACGCCCTCCGGCCCGGAGCGATCGACCTCGATGCGCGGCTTCGGCTGGCCGGCGCGCCACGACCAGTCGTTCCTGAACCACAGGGTCGGCAAAAGGTGCAGGGTCGCAGCCGCCGGGCCGCGGTTGACGGCGCTGATCTTGATCAGGATGTCTTCGGGCGCGGCTTTTGCGTACTCGACGAATACGTCGAAGTAACGATCGTCGTCAAAGATGCCGGTGTCGAGCAGTTCGTACTCGGGGTCGTCTCTGCTGCGCCGCCGGTTCTCGGCCACCAGATCCGCGTACGGGTAGGCCCGCTGCGGATACTTGTACAAATACTTCATGTACGCATGGCTGGGGACGTTGTCGAGGTAGAAGTAATATTCCTTGACGTCCTCGCCGTGATTGCCTTCGTTGCCGGTCAGGCCGAACATGCGCTCCTTCAGGATCGGATCGGCGCCGTTCCACAGGGCAAGCGCAAAGCACAGACGCTGCCTATCGTCGGATATGCCGGCGATGCCGTCCTCGCCCCAGCGGTAGGCGCGCGAGCGCGCCTGATCGTGCGACAGGCTTTCCCATGCGGTGCCATTGGCGCTGTAGTCTTCGCGCACCGTGCCCCATTGCCGCTCGCTCAGATACGGGCCCCAGCGGCGCCAGGGTTCCGTTTCATCCCGGGCGGCGTTCAGCCGGTTTTCTTCTGCAGTCATCGATATTCCTTTTGCGCCCTGGCGTCCTGATTCCCAAATTCGCCGACAGAATGCGCCAGTTCACTGCCGTGCTTTGTCGCGCTCCTCGCCGGAACTATGCGGGCGATGCCGCTCTCAATGACCATAAACTGACAAGTCATTGCTTTGCCAATTGCCTGCACTCCTGAGCATTCGACTTCCACGCGCAGTTCGGGTTCCAGCCAGCCATTGCCGGCCGCGAGACGCAAGCCTGCCGCTGCGGTGCCGCCCGCGGCGACCGCCCGCGTGGCGATCGAGCAGGCCACGCTCCGGCCGGATGCGTTAGGCCGGCACCGGTGGACAGGTGACCGGCATGCATGCTTTCGCCGCGACGGCGCCGTGCCAGCACACGTACGCGCGCCAGCAAGGCTCTAAATGCAAATGACATTCCACGCGGCCGTGACCTTGGTCACATCCAAGTCGTGACCTGACGCATGCCCTAATCGTGACCTTCGGCAGCTTATTTTCCGCCGCTTGCGGACTAAAGTGCGTGCCATGGAAGCGGATTTAGACGACACCGCGGCGGTCATTCAAGGCTGAAGCGCAAACCCGCGGCAGCCGCGAATCAGTGAAAAGGAGTACGACAATGAAAACGAGAACAGTTGCTTCGGTTGTAGCGCTGGTTGCCTGCGCCGCGTTGAGCGCCCCGGCGATGGCGCAATGGCACGGGGGCCATGCCCGCATCGGCGTGAGCATCGGCGTGCCGCTTTATGCTCCCTACTACTACCCGCCGTATCCGGCGCCGTACTACGCGCCCGCAATCGTGGTGCAGCAGCCGCCGCCGACGTACATCGAACAGGGTGCGGCGCAGGCGAGCCCAAGCACCGCGCAGGCCGACTGGTACTACTGCGTCAACGAAAAAGCCCATTACCCATACGTTCAACAGTGCCCCAGCGGCTGGCAGCGCGTGCCTGCGCGGCCGCAGGGCTGATCGGGAGAAGATGCCATGAATAGCAAAATACTGAAGATTTCCTCGCTCGCCAGCGTGCTCGTGCTCGGTGCGTGTGCGAGCCTGCCGCCGGGACCGAGCGTGCAGAGCCTGCCCGGCAGCGGCAAGACATTCGACCAGTTCCGCGCCGACGACGCTGATTGCAGGTCGTATGCATCGACGCAGAGCGGAGGCCAGAACGCCAACGATGCCGCAGTCGACAGCGGCGTGCGCAGCGCAGCCGTGGGCACCGTGCTGGGTGCGCTCGCAGGCGCTGCGCTGGGCGGCCACCATGGTGCCGGCGTAGGCGCGGGCGTCGGGCTGCTTGCAGGCGGCGTGGCCGGCACCAGTGCCGGCCAGGAGTCGGCGTACACGGTGCAGCAGCGCTACGACAATGCCTATGTCCAGTGCATGTATGCAAAAGGCGAGCGCGTGCCGGTTTCCGGCCGGGTGATGGAAGACACGTCGCGCAGGTGGGCGCCGGCGGCGCCGCAGCAGGGCTATTATCCGCCGCCTCAGCAGGGCTACTATCCGCCGCCTCCACCAGCGGGTTCTTAGAGCAGACAGCCGCAATCGCCGCGCGTTGACCACACCGTCGACGCGCGGCCACGTTCAAATCGCAGTCGTCAAACGAAAAAGATCAGCCCATGAAAAGCATTCCCGATTGGAGCGCGCAGGCATTCGCCCGCGTCGCTGCAGCACTTGTGGCAATCGTCCTACTGGCGCCGGGGACGGGCGCGCTCGCCGCGAACGCCGCTGCCGACGAAGCCGGGGTCACGCGAGCGACGCTTGCCAACGGCCTGCGCGTGGTGATCGTGCGCAACACGCTCGCGCCGGTGGTTTCAACCAACGTCAATTATCTGGTCGGCGCGGACGAAACGCCGCCGGGCTTCCCCGGCACGGCGCATGCGCAGGAGCACATGATGTTCCGCGGCAGCCCGGGCCTCTCGGGCGATCAGCTGGCCAATATCGGCAGCATGATGGGGGGCAATTTCAATGCCCAAACACGCCAGACGGTGACGCAATATTTCTACACGGTGCCCGCCGAGGACCTGGACGCGGCGTTGCATATCGAGGCGCTGCGTATGCGCGACGTGCTCGATTCCAAAGAGGATTGGGAGCACGAGCGCGGCGCCATCGAGCAGGAGGTTGCGCAGGATCTGTCGAGCCCGGAATACGTGCTGTATACGAAGCTGCGCGCCGCACTATTCGACGGTTCGACCTACGCGCACGACGCGCTCGGGACGCGCGCCTCGTTCGACGCGACCACCGCGGCGATGCTCAAGGGCTTTCACGACCGCTGGTACGTCCCCAACAACGCAATCCTGGTGATCGTCGGCAACGTCGATCCGCAGGCAACGCTGGCGAAAGTGGAGCGCTTGTTCGGGCCGATTCCGGCCAAGACTCTGCCGGCGCGTCCGGCAGTCGCGCTTGCGCCCGTCGCGCCGCAGTCGCTGCACCTCGACAGCGACTTGCCCTACGGTTTGCAGGTGATTGCGCTGCGCCTGCCCGGCCTCGAGAGTGCGGATTTCGCGGCGGCTGAAGTGCTCGTCGACGTGTTGAACAGCCAACGCGGCGATCTGTACGGGCTGGTGCCGCAGGGCAAGGCGCTGGATGCAAGCTTCTCCTTCGACCCGCTGCCGAAGGCGGGCCTCGGCTACGCCCAGGCCGCGTTTCCCGAAGGCAGCGACCCGAAGGCGCTCGAGTCGGCGATGCGCGCCGTACTCGAAAAGATCGCGAAGCAGGGCGTGCCGGCGGACCTCGTCGCAGCGGCCAAGCTGCAGGAGCGCAGCAGCGCCGAGTTCCAGAAGAATTCGATCGGCGGCCTCGCGACCGTGTGGTCGGAAGCGGTCGCCGTCGCCGGACTCGAGTCCCCGGACGACGATCTCGCGCGCATCGAAAAAGTGACCGTCGACGACGTCAACCGCGTCGCGCGCAAGTATCTCGATCTCGACCACGCCGTGACCGCGGTGCTGACGCCGCAAGGCGCGGGCAAGCCGGTCGCATCGCGCGGGTTCGGCGGCCAGGAAAATATCAGCCTTAGCGCAACCGGGCCGACGCCGCTGCCCGAGTGGGCGGCGGCGGCGCTGGGACGTGTCAGCGTGCCGGAGTCGACAACGCACCCGGTCGTGAGCAAGCTCGCCAACGGCATCACCCTGATTGTGCAACCGGAGAACGTGAGCGATACGGTCAGCGTGTACGGCCACATCAGGAACAGGCCGGAGCTGCAAGTGCCCAAGGGCAAGGAAGGCTTGTCCGAGGTCCTGGCGCAGCTTTTCCCGTACGGCTCGCAGCGGCTCGATCGCGTCGCGCTGCGGCAGGCGCTCGATGCGATCGGCGCGGACGAGCACGCCGGCAGCGATTTCGCACTGCAGACCCTCGCCGGAAATTTCGAGCGTGGCACCGAACTCCTCGCCGACAACCTGCTGCACCCGGGTTTTCCCGAGCAGGCTTTCAAAGTGGTCAAGCGCCAGGTCGCCCAGACTGTCGCCGGACAGCTCACCAGTCCGAGCTATCTGAGCGCCAGGGCGCTGCGCGGGGCGCTGTTTCCGAAACACGATCCGACCTTGCGCGAGCCGCTGCCCGAGACGGTCAATGCGATCGCGATGAAGGACGTACGCGATTACTACAAGGCCGTGTTCCGGCCGGATCTGACCACCATCGTGGTGATCGGCAAGGTCACGCCGCAGCAGGCGAAGACGGTGATCGAAAAATATTTCGGCGCCTGGGCTGCGACCGGGCCCGCGCCCTCGACCGTGCTGCCGCCGGTGCCGCTCAATGCTCCCGCCGCCAGCGCGGTGCCCGACGCAAGCCGCGCGCAGGACCGCGTGACGCTCGCCGAGACGCTGGGGCTCACGCGTTCAAATCCCGATTACTATGCGCTCGAGCTCGGCAACAACGTGCTCGGCGGCGCGTTCTATTCGACGCGCCTCACGCGCGACATCCGCAAGGACGCCGGGCTGGTCTATTACGTTCAGTCTCACTTTCAGTTCAGCCGGACGCGCGGCATCTACTCCGTCGAGTATGCCTGCGACCCGCAGAACGTGACCAAGGTGCATGACATGGTGGCGGAGGAACTGCGGCGGATGCAGAAGGCGCCGGTCGCGGCGGACGAGCTGCAGCGCGCCAAGGCGCTGCTGCTGCGCCAAATCCCGCTCGATGAGGCGAGCGTCGACGACATCGCTCAGGGCTTCATCCAGCGCCTGGATCTCGGCCTGCCTCTGGACGAACCCACGATCGCGGCGCGGCGCTTTCTCGCACTCGGCGCGGGCGACGTGCAGGCTGCGTTCGTGAAATGGCTGCGGCCCGGCGATCTGGTGCGCGTAAGCCAGGGGCCGGCGCCGCGATAGGTCGCTTTCGCAGTTTGGCGCGGAGCCTACTGTTGCCGTCGTCGGTCGCGCCCGGTTGCCTATCCGTTCCGCTGTGCTAATGGGCGGACTTACTCAGGGCAAGCGCCTGCAGGTTGCAGATCGATCCTGAGGGGGCGCCCGTCGCAGCCACCATCGGCGCCCGTGGTGACCGAACTCACCGCACGCGTCAACCCAGGCGGCAGTACAATCGGGCGGCGCAGGTGCGCTGTCCGACGATCACC
Organism: Burkholderiales bacterium; assembly: GCA_014860395.1. Classification (GTDB taxonomy): domain Bacteria; phylum Pseudomonadota; class Gammaproteobacteria; order Burkholderiales; family SG8-39; genus 2-12-FULL-64-23. The sequence continues at coordinate 18,364 of JACZJU010000012.1, forward strand.
GTTCGCGATTGCACAGCCGGCCAATACTCTGAGGCCATCGCTCCGAGTCGTGGAAGAACGAAAAAGATCGGTTCCCGTATCGCTTTGCCCAGCTCCGGGAAACCTTTCGCCGGCAGGACGGTCTGAGTGGTGCAGATACCGTACCCGGGACCGACGAAAAGCGTCTGCACCCTGGGTCAACCAACTGGAAAGATTGCCATATGAAGCGTATTGCCTTGTTCCTGGTAACCAACATCGCGGTGATGCTGGTGCTGTCTATTGTCCTCTCGGTCCTCGGCCTGGACCGATTCCTGACGGCAAACGGCATTGATTACCAAGCGCTGCTCGGCTTCTCGCTGATATTGGGCTTCGGCGGTTCCATTTTCTCGCTGCTGATTTCCAAACCCATGGCGAAATGGTCGACCGGCGCGCGCGTTGTCGACGGCTCGGAAAATTCCACTGCGCACTGGCTGGTGCAGACGGTGCAAAGGCTTGCAGACAAAGCCGGCATTGGCCATCCGGAAGTGGCCATCTACGAAGGCGCGCCCAATGCGTTCGCCACCGGGGCGTTCAAGAACAGCGCATTGGTCGCCGTATCGACCGGTTTGCTGGAGTCGATGAGTCGCGAAGAAGTCGAAGCGGTGCTAGGGCATGAGATCGGCCATGTGTCCAACGGTGACATGATCACCCTTACCCTGATACAGGGCGTGGTGAACACTTTCGTGATTTTTCTTTCGCGCGTCATCGGTTTCTTTGTCGACAAGGTTGTGTTCAAGACAGAACGCGGCGTGGGAATGGGCTACTACATTACCTCCATCGTCTGCCAGATACTGCTGGGCATTCTTGCGTCCATGATCGTGGCCTGGTTCTCGCGCCGCCGCGAATTCCGCGCCGACGCCGCCTCCGCGCAATTGCTGGGTTCGCCCACGCCTATGGTCAACGCGCTTTCGCGCTTGGGCGGACTCGAGCCTGGCGCATTGCCACAGTCGATGGCGGCGAGCGGCATCACCGACAAGGGCGGATTCATGGCGCTGTTCTCGACGCACCCGCCTATCGAAGCGCGCATCGCCGCGCTGAGTAACCGCGCGCAATAGCGCGGTGTTCTTTCGAGGTCACCGTCTGCGTCAGGCAGGGAGGCCATGTCCCGGCCTTGGCTGCGATCGCAGCTATGTTTCGCGTCCGGTTTTGGCATCGCGATGAACGCGGAATTCCTGGTTTTCCAGCCTGGCAGCGCCACACAAACCCGACATGGTTAAAAGAGGTCGGCCTTTCCCCTGGATGCTTTACGGCGCAGAGCTGATCGGCACTGCTGTGCTGGTGGCCGTGGGACTGTCAATCGTGATCCTGAATTTCGGCCAAGGCAGTCCCGTGATTCGACTTTTGCCTGACGCGGGCGCACGGCGGCTGATCACCGGTTTCCTGTTCGGCACGACCGGTGCGCTGATTGCGCTATCGCCGATCGGTAAGGAGAGCGGGGCGCATATCAACCCTGCCGTAACGTTGGGCTTCTGGCTGATGGGTAAACTTAAGGCGCGTCATATGCCGGGCTACATGTTGGCGCAACTTGCGGGTGCGGCAGTCGGGGCATTACCGCTGCTGGCGTGGGGAGAAATGGGCCGTAGCATCGATTTCGGCGCAACCTTCCCCAATGCCGCTTATGGAATGGGGTGGGCGTTGTTGGGCGAGACAGTAACCACTTTTGCCCTGATATTTGGACTGTTCTTTTTTCTTCAGCACCGGCGCTTGCGCAACTTTACGCCGGCGCTGTTCCCCTTCCTGTATGCAGCCATGGTGTTTGTCGAGGCGAACGTCTCCGGTACCAGTACCAACCCTGCCCGCAGCTTCGGGCCCTCTCTGATCTCCGGCGATTGGCATGGCGGGTGGGTGTACTGGCTGGGGCCGTTGCTGGGCACCTTATTTGGGGTGATGATTTTCAAAATGACCGGCCGGCATTGGTCGAAGATCCCAGTGGCCAAGATTCACCATTTCGAGCACGACCGCTACGGTGTATTTCGCTCTTGATCAGGGTGCCGTTGTCGAAGCAAACGGCTCTTGAAATGATAGGGCCATACTTGGGTCTGGTTACCATAATGACCGACAGGCAGGTTCCTGCCA
>JACZJU010000103.1 GCA_014860395.1 Burkholderiales bacterium
CCGGCCGATCGCGCCCAGTTGCTGATCCACGGTCTTCATCACGTCGCCTTCGAGCTTCATCCGCCCTTCGCTGCTTGCGATCTGGGCAGGGTCTTTAAGCACGGCAAACGCCACCGGCACCTGCCCCTTCAGCTGGTCGGCCACGCCGATCACCGCGACTTCGGCGATCGCCGGGTGCGCACTGATGGCCTCCTCGATTTCGCGCGTGCCCAGTCGGTGCCCGGCGACGTTGATCACGTCGTCGGTGCGGCCCAGGATGAAGTAATAGCCGTCCTTGTCGCGAATGCCCCAGTCGAAAGTCGAATATGCCAGCTTGCCTGGTATGGTTTCGAAATACGTCTTGACGAAGCGCTCGTCGTCGCCCCACACCGTGCTCATGCAGCCCGGCGGCAGCGGCGGCATGATGGCGACCACGCCCTTCTCGTCCGTGCCGACTTCCTCGCCCGTGGACTCATGCAGGAGTTTCAGGTTGTAGCCGTACATGGGAAAACCGGGACTGCCGAACTTGCGCGGGATATCTTCCACCCCCATCGGGTTGGAGAGAATGGGCCAGCCGGTCTCGGTCTGCCAGTAGTTGTCGATGATCGGTCGTCCCAGGCCCTCGGAGATCCACTGCGCCGTCGGCTGATCCAGCGGCTCGCCGGCGAGGAAGAGAAACTTGAGCGAGGACAGATCGTACTTCTTCAGGAATGCCGGATCCTGCTTCTTCAGCACCCGAATCGCGGTAGGCGCGGAAAACATCACCGCGACCTTGTACTGCTCGACGATCTTCCACAGGATGCCGCCGTCCGGACGCACCGGCGTGCCCTCGTACATGATGGTCGCCATGCCGGCGATCAGCGGTCCGTAAATGATGTAGGAATGCCCGACGACCCAGCCGATGTCCGAAGTGGAAAAATAGGTCTCGCCGGCATCGCCGCAATAGATGTGTTTCATCGAGGCGGCCAGCGCCACCGCATGCCCGCCGACGTCGCGCTGCACGCCCTTGGGCTTGCCCGTCGTGCCCGAGGTGTAGAGGATGTAAGACGGCTCGTTCGACTCCAGCCAGACGCAGGGAACCTGCGCATTCATGTGCTTGGCGCGCAGCTCGGCCCAGTCGAGGTCGCGCCCGGCGACGCGGGCAAAACCCGGAACCAGGCCGCGGTCGACCAGGATCACTTTCTCCGGCGGAAACTTGGACAGGCTGATGGCCTCGTCGAGCAAGGGCTTGTACGGGACTACCTTGCCCACGCGCGAGCCGGCATCGGCGCTGATGATGAGCTTGGGCCTCGCGTCGTCGATGCGGCTCGCCAGGCTGTGCGAAGCAAAGCCGCCGAACACCACCGAATGGATGGCGCCGATGCGCGCGCAGGCGAGTATCGCAAAGCACGCCTCGGCGATCATCGGCATGTAGATCAGCACGCGGTCGCCCTTGCCCACGCCCAGGCTTTGCATCGCGGCCGCGCAGCGGTTCACCTCTGCATGCAGCTCGCGGAAGCTGTAGGACTTCTCGATGTCGGTTTCAGTGGAGACGAAAATCAGCGCATTCTGGTCGGGCCGGTCCTTGAGGTGGCGGTCGACTGCGTTATGGCAAAGATTGGTTTCGCCGCCGACGAACCACTTGGCAAACGGCGGCCGGCTGTAGTCCAGCACCTTGCCAAAAGGCTTATGCCAATCGATCAGCTTCGCCTGCTCCCCCCAAAACCCCTCTGGATCGCTGATCGAGCGCCGGTGGAATTCCTCGTACGTGCTCATCGCCTCCCTCCTCCTTGCTCACTTCCCTCTGCGGGAAAGTAACGGTTACGCCGCCAGATCCACCACGATGCGCCCCTTGGCCTTGCCCTTGATGAACTCGTCGAACACCGTGGGCAATTGTTCGAAAGCGATGGTGCGCGTCATGCCGGCAAGGTGCTTGGGCTTCATGTCGGTAGCCAGGCGCGCCCACACCTGCTGGCGCAAGGGCATGGGCGTATAGCCAGAATCGATGCCCAGCAGACAGGCGCCGCGCAAGATGAACGGCAGCACCGTGGTATTGAGCGTAGGGCTGGCCGCCAGGCCGATGCTGGCAATGGTGCCGCCTTGCTGCATCGTGCTCGCGATCCATGCAAGAACGTCGCCGCCAAGATTGTCCACTGCGCCAGCCCACAGCGTCTTGTCCAGCGGCCGGATCTTGGCCAGATCCAGGCTCTGGCGCAGCTTCACCTCCTTCGCGCCCAGGCCCTTGAGGTAATCGGTTTCACTTTCCTTGCCGGTCAGCGCCACCACCTGATAGCCCAGGCCGGCGAGGATATCGATCGCGATCGAGCCGACACCGCCACTGGCGCCGGAGACGATCACCGGCCCGTTGGCCGGCGCGAGGCCGTTCGCTTCCATGCGCACCACGCCCAGCGCAGCGGTATATCCCGCCGTGCCCAAAGCCATGGACTCGAACAGGTTCAGTCCGCGCGGCATCGGCACCACCCAGTCCGCCGGCACGCGCGCGTACTCGGCGTAGCCGCCGTGGTGCGCGACGCCGATGTCGTAGCTGGTGGCGATCACGGCATCGCCCTTCTTGAAGCGCGCATCGGCCGACTCGACCACTGTGCCCGACAGGTCGATGCCGCCGACGCAGGGGTAGCGGCGGATAACCTTGCCCGCGCCGGTGGCGGCGAGCGCATCCTTGTAGTTGACCCCCGAGTACGCGACGCGTATCACCACCTCGCCCGGGTCGAGTTCGTCCTGCGTCATGTCGACGAATCCGGCGACGGTTTTCTTTTCCACCTCGTTGATGCGATATGCCTTGAACTTGTCCATGCTCATGCGCCTTTCCAATTGAATGCGTTGTATGTCACCCGACGGGACCTCTACATATGCAGTGCACGCTTATCCACCGCCAGCGCCGCCTCGTGCACCACCTCGGACAGGGAAGGATGGGCGTGGCAGATGCGCGCGATGTCTTCAGCGCTTGCGCCGAATTCCATCGCCATCACCGCTTCCGCTATCATCTCCGAGGCGTGGGATCCAATGATGTGGATGCCGAGGACGCGATCCGTCTTGGCGTCGGCGAGAATTTTTACGAAACCAGCGGTCTCGTCCTGCCCCATGGCGCGGCCGTTGTGCGAAAACGGCACCTGGCCCGCGCGGTAGGCGATGCCTTCGGCCTTCAGTTGCTGCTCGGCCTTGCCCACCCAGGCGATTTCCGGCGCCGTGTAGATTACCCAGGGTATGGTGTCCAGATTGACCTGTCCGGCCTGACCGGCGATGCGCTCGGCCACCATCACGCCCTCGTCCATCCCTTTGTGCGCAAGCATCGGTCCACGCACCACGTCGCCGACTGCGTACACATTGGGCAGGCTGGTGCGGCAATGCTCGTCCACCTCGATCAGGCCGCGCTCGTCGATCTTCAGGCCGACTGTCTCGGCGCCGAGATTATGCGTATTCGGTACGCGCCCTACCGAAACCACCAGCTTGTTGCAGTCCAGCGCCTGCTTGCCTTCGGCGCTTTCATACTCCACCGTCACCCCGCGCTTGCCGCGGCTCACCTTGCCGATCTTCACCCCGAGCTTGATCTCCAGCCCCTGCTCCTTGACGAACACCTTCCACGCTTCCTTCGCCACCGCATCGTCCGCGGCGGCGAGAAAATTGGGCAAGGCTTCGAGCACCGTGACTTTCGACCCCAGCCGCCGCCACACGCTGCCCAGCTCTAGCCCGATCACGCCGGCGCCGATGACGCCGAGCTTCTCCGGCACGGCATTCAACGCAAGCGCGCCGATGTTGTCGCAGATCGTTTCGTTATCCACCTCCAGCCCGGGCAGATGGCGCGCCGTGGAGCCGGTGGCGATCACCACGTGGTTCGCCTCTATTGTCTCGGGCGATCCGCCGTCAGAAACTTCGACCGTGTATTTCTCGCCGCTGCCGGCGAACTTGCCGTGGCCTTTGAGCCATGTGATCTTGTTCTTTTTGAACAGCATCTCGATGCCGCCGGTTAGCTGGGACACGATCTTGTCCTTGCGTGCCTGCATCTTGGCGACGTCGATTTTCGCCCCGGTGACGGAAATGCCATGATTGCCGAACTTGTAGGCCACGCGCTCGTAGTTCTCCGAGGATTCGAGCAG
>JACZJU010000104.1 GCA_014860395.1 Burkholderiales bacterium
CCGCGCGGGGCTGCATTACGTCACCGACGGCGTCGCCGGCATCAGCAGGAAGCGCGCCGGAACCGGCTGGAGCTACTACGCGCCGGGCGGCGCGCGCATTGCGGCCGCGGCCGAGCGCATGCGCCTCAACGCGCTCGCGATTCCGCCGGCCTGGACCGACGTGTGGATCTGTCCCGATCCCAAGGGCCATATCCAGGTCACCGCGCGCGACGATCGCGGACGCAAGCAATACCGCTACCATCCCCTGTACCGCGAGGCGCGCGACCAGTCGAAGTTCCGCCGCATGCTGGAATTCAGCGAAATCCTGCCGCAGATCAGGGAGCGCGTGGAGCGCGACCTGCGCGCGCGCGACCTGACGCGCCGGCAGATCCTCGCCACCGTGGTGATGCTGCTCGACAAGACGCTCATCCGCGTGGGCAACGACGAATATGCGCGCGAGAACCGCTCCTTCGGCCTCACCACGCTGCGCGGGCGCCACGTCCAGATCAAGGGCGCCAAGCTGCGCTTTTCCTTCCGCGGCAAGAGCGGGGTCGACCACGTCGTGGATGTCAGCGACCGGCGCATCGCCCGGATCGTGCAGAATTGCCAGGATCTGCCCGGGCAGGAGCTGTTCAAGTACCTGGACAAGGACGGCAAGCGCCAGACCATCTCCTCGGACGACGTCAACGCCTACCTGCGGGAGACCACCGGCCGCGACATCACGGCAAAGGACTTTCGCACCTGGGCGGGCACCATGCTGGCCGCCAGGGAGTTGTGCCTGCTCGGGCCGGCGAAAAGCCGGCAGGAAGCCGAACGCAACATGATTCGCGCGATCGACGCCGTGGCCAAGCGGCTGGGCAACACGCGCGCCGTGTGCCGCGAATACTACGTGCACCCGGGACTGGTGATGGCCTATCTGCAGGGGCTCACCGCGCCGATCGCCGCGAGGCCGCTGCCCAGGCGCGCACGCCGTGAGCACCCCACCGCCGCGCTGCGGCGCGATGAGGTCGCCGTGCTGCAGTTCCTGCAGGGGAGCGTGCCGGCGGCGGACGCCCGCGCGCCGGGCCGGTGAGTCAGGCGCAATCTAGGAGGGGCAGGGACGAATTGTTTTCAAGGCTGCGCCTACGCTGTTAGGTAGCCGGATTGCCGCACGAAAGAGTGGATTCAGAGCGCGGGGATTGCGAATTGCAGTAGACGTGAGCGGGAATTGGAAAATAGATTGTCGCCGACGCCACTGATCTTAGTAAGTACTCTTCAATAACGCTCTCAGATTTTTCGCACTTCGAAATCAGCTTTCGACCGATAGACTGCCTCCACGCCAGTACCCTAGTCTCCGTCGGTGTCAGGCTTCGATCGCGACCTCGTGATGATTCAGAGATCTGGAAGCTGACAATCGCGGGGGAGTGGCTTGCGGCGCGACGTGTGCGGGAGAAAAAGGGGGTCGATCCCTTTTTATCCAAACGGCGAGAGATTGTCTAATCCCAAGATCACCCGGACGGTCTACGACAATTTTCATTCCTTACTGACTAAATTAACGGGGCATCAACCATGAATAAAGCAATTACGATTTCCATCCTGATTTCGACCATGTTATGTAGCACAAATGTATTTGCAAGGGATTGGTACGAGAAATTCTGTACTGCCACACAGAAAGATAGGGATGGAAATTATTATGTTGGCGGCGCGTACAATAAATATCATATGCACGTCGGCAGTGACTTTATTGCCATGTTTAGCAAAAACAACAATTCGAAGCCGGTAGCGGGCGGCCAGGCAAATTGTGACGTGTTAGACCAAGCTATCCGCGATGTTGCCGGGGGAGGTTACGCCAGCCCGGGCGATGTCACTACCTGCCTGAATGCTGCCAGAAACAACTATAGCTGCCCGTAGGAGAAGCCTGTGACAAAGGGGCACCCCCCCTTTTTTCGCAGGCAGGTTCAAACTGCGCCAACAAGCCGTTGCACGCCGGCCGCCCCAAGCGCTACGGCGTTTTTGGCGGCGGGTGAGCGGTTCGTCGATCTGATTTAACCACCTCTACCCGCCGCCGTGTCACGTCCCCAACGTTCGCGCTACAATCTGCGCTCTCCGTCGCAGAGGTTCACATGGGCGCCAAACATCCCGACTCCGCCGTAGCGCGCAAGATCGTCAACGCCGCCTGCCCGCACGACTGCCCCGACACCTGCGGCATGCACATCACGGTCGAGAACGGCGTCGCGGTCAAGGTGGAGGGCGCGAAGGACATGCCTTTCACCCAAGGCACGCTGTGCACCAAGGTGGCGCGCTATCTGGACCGCACCTACTCGAAGGAGCGCGTGCTGTATCCGCAAAAGCGCGTCGGCGCCAAGGGCGAGGGCAAATTCGCGCGCATCAGCTGGGATGAGGCGCTCGCCACCATCGCAGCGAAGTTCAAGGAAATCGCCGCCGACGATCCGCAGGGCATTCTGCCTTGCAGCTACGCCGGCACCATGGGCCTCGCGCAGTACGCTTCGATGGACCGGCGCTTCTTCAACAAGCTCGGCGCGACGCTGCTGGATCGCACGCTGTGTTCGTCCGCCGGCAAGGTGGGCATGAAGATCACGCTGGGCGGTCTGGTCGGCATGGACCCGGAGCGTTTCGACGAGGCGAAGCTGATCCTGATCTGGGGCACCAACCCGATCGTCTCCAATCTGCACCTGTGGTCGCGGGTGCAGGAGGCGAAGCGCCGCGGCGCGAAAGTGATCGCGATCGATCCCTACCGCAGCCTGACGGCGGCGAAATGCGATCAGCATATCGCGCCCCTGCCCGGCAGCGATGCGGCGCTGGCGCTGGGGATGATGCACGTGATCGTCAATGAAGGCCTCTACGACACCGATTACGTCGCGAAATACACGCTCGGCTTCGAGCAGTTGAAGGCGCGGGTGCAGGACTATTCGCCGCAGAAGGCCGCGGCGATCTGCGGCCTCGCCGCCGAGGAGATCGCGGTGCTGGCGCGCGAATACGCGGGCACGCGGCCGGCGGCGATCCGGCTCAATTACGGCATGCAGCGGCACTCGGGCGGCGGCATGGCGGTGCGCACCATCACCTGCCTGCCGGCGCTCACCGGCCAGTGGCGCGACGCGGCGGGCGGGGTGCTGCTCTCCACCGGCGACTGGTACAGCCTGGACCATGCCGCACTCGAAAGGCCGGATCTGATCCCGAACCGGCCGCGTACCATCAATCAGTCGGCGCTGGGCGACGCGCTCACCGCGGCCGATCCGCCGGTGCGCGCGATCTACGTCTACAACAACAACCCGGTGGCGGTGTGCCCGGACTCGCAGAAGGTGATCGCCGGCTTCAAGCGGGAGGATCTCTTCACCGTGGTGCACGAGATTTTCCTCACCGACACCGCCGACTATGCCGACATCGTGCTGCCGGCTACCACGCAACTCGAGCACTATGACGTACACAAGTCCTACGGACATCTGTACGTGCTCGCCAACAGCCCGGCGATCGCGCCGCTGGGCGAGGCCAAGCCCAACAGCGAGGTGTTTCGGCTGCTCGCCGCGCGCATGGGTTTCACCGAGGATTGCTTCAAGGACTCGGACGAGGACATCTGCCGCCAGGCGCTGGCATCGTCGAATCCGCGCATGGCCGGCATCGAATGGGAAGCGCTGAAAGCGCAGGGCTGGCAGCGGCTCAACGTGCCGGCGCGCTTCGCGCCTTTTTCGGAAGGCAATTTCCCCACGCCCTCGGGCAAGTGCGAGTTCTACAGCGAAACGGCGCAGGGCATGGGACTGGATCCGCTGCCGGTGTACACGCCGCCGCGCGAATCGGCGCTGAGCGCGCCGCAACTGGCGAAAGACTACCCGCTCGCCTTCATTTCGCCGCCGGCGCGCAATTTTCTAAACTCGTCGTTTGCCAACCTGGCATTCGCGCTGAAGGAAGCCGGCGAGCCTTATCTGGACGTCCATCCGATTGATGCCGCGGCGCGCGGCATCGCCGAAGGCGACGCGGTGCGCATTTACAACGGCCGCGGCTCCTTCGTCACCAAAGCGCGCGTGTCCGAGCGCGTGCGCCCCGGCGTGGTGGCGGCGCCGTCGGTGTGGTGGAAGAAGCTCTCGCCCGACGGCCGCAACGCCAACGAAGTCACCTCGCAGGCGATCGCCGACATGGGCGGCGCGGCGACCTATTACGACTGTCTGGTCGAAATCGAACGTACCGGTGCAAGCTCCACATGAGGACGTCCTGCAATGT
>JACZJU010000105.1 GCA_014860395.1 Burkholderiales bacterium
TGTGAGTACCAAAGTGTATCTATGCGAGTCAGCACCTAACCAGCCCCTCCGCACCCTCAGATCGAAAGCACAGAAAAACCAACCAGGCACCTCACACCACACCCAGCACCCACACCTATCGGCTGTAAATTTTTAAAGAGCATACCCGGGACCGAGAGGCCGTCGGGCAAAGAGGCGGGATTATATAGCACCTGCAAAGCAGGTCAAGAGATTTACAGGAATATTTCAGAAACAGTCGCGCGCGTCGGCGCGCGAGCGACGACAATCAGACGACAGTGATACGTGCGAATTTTCGCTTGCCCACCTGCGCCACTGCAACCGTGCCCTTTGCGAGCCTTAAGCCGCGATCGTCAATTCGCTCGCCGTCCAGCTTCACGCCGCCTTGCTCGATCATGCGCATCGCCTCCGACGTGCTTGCTGTCAAATGCGCCTGCTTCAAGGCCTGTGCGAGCTGCACACCGCCATCTACCGAGCTAATCTGAACTTCAGGCATGTCTTCCGGCAATGCGCCCTGGCGAAAGCGGGCTTCGAAATCGGCAAGCGCGCGCTGCGCCGCCGCCGCATCGTGGAAACGCGCCACGATTTCCTGCGCGAACGCCACCTTGATATCGCGCGGATTGCGCCCGCCGGCGACTTCCTGCTTCCACGTGTTCACTGTCTCGATCGACTCGAACGACAGCAGTTCGATGTAGCGCCACATCAGTTCGTCCGAAATCGACATCAGCTTGCCGAAGATGTCCTCCGGCTTTTCGCTGATACCGACATAGTTGCCGAGTGACTTCGACATCTTGTTGACGCCGTCCAGACCCTCGAGCAGCGGCATGGTAAGAATGCATTGCGGCGATTGCCCGTAGTGCTTCTGCATCTCGCGCCCGACCAGCAGATTGAATTTCTGATCGGTACCACCCAGCTCGATATCTGCACGCATGGCCACCGAATCGTATCCCTGCATCAGGGGATAGAGAAACTCATGAATCGCGATCGGCTGATTTGCCTTGTAGCGTTTGCCGAAATCGTCGCGCTCCAGCATACGCGCGACGGTCGATGTCGCAGCAAGCTTGATCATGCCGGCGGCGCCCAGCGCGTCGCCCCACGTCGAGTTGAAACAGATCTCGGTTTTCTCGGCGTCGAGAATCTTGAATACCTGCGCCTTGTAGGTGACGGCATTGGCCTCGATATCGGCACGCGTCAGCGGCGGCCGCGTCACGTTCTTTCCGGTAGGATCGCCGATCAAGCCGGTGAAATCGCCGATGAGGAACATGACATGGTGCCCCAGTTCCTGGAACTGGCGCATCTTGTTGATGAGCACGGTATGCCCCAGATGCAGGTCCGGCGCCGTCGGATCGAAGCCGGTCTTGACGCGCAGCGGCCGGCCGGTTTTGAGCTTTTCAGCCAGTTCCTCTTCCACCAGCAGCTCGCCACAGCCGCGTTTGATGATCTGCAAGGCGGCTTCAGTGGTATTTTTTCTCATTGCACCCCGCATCTATGGCACACCAGACAGACACCCGACAGACTCCGTGCTAAGCTAACGCCCGAACCAGAAGGGCAATCCTTCCTATCCAAGGACTATCTATCGGATGAATAAGCACGAAAAGCAAATTTTAGCGCACTTCAGCGGCAGGGGAGAATCAAAACTCCGCCTGCGCTATATCGTCGCTCTGTGCAGTCTGCCCTTACTCGGCATGGTTGCCGCCTTCGGCACCGCACCCGACACAGTAAGTTCCTTCGTCCCCACCAGGATGGTGGTGGAGAGCCTGGAGATCGTCAGCGCCGGGCAATCCGTTGATGCCGAACAGGTGTTCTGGCGCGAAGAACGCTTCGGACGCAGCGATACCATTTCCGACCTGCTCGCACGCATGGGCGTGAATGACCAGGTGGCGCGCGACTTTCTCGCACAGGTCAAGCGCGAACCAGCGCTGCGATTGTTGCGCCCGGGCACCACGGTACAGGCGCGCACCACCGACGACGGCAGCCTGCTCGCGCTGCGCTATATCACCGACAAGGACAAACTGATCGGCTTCGACAAACAGGGTGCGGAATACAGATTGGTCGAGCAGCAACTCTCCCTCTCGCCACAGCAGCAAATGAAGTCCGGCGAGATCCGCAGTTCGCTTTTCGCGGCGGCCGATGCCGTTGGCCTCTCGGACAACGTCGCCATCCAGCTCGCCGATATCTTTTCCGGCGACATCGATTTTCACCGCGACCTGCGCCGCGGAGACAAATTCACCGTGATCTACGAGACGCTCTATCATCAGGGACGCGCGATCAAGTCAGGCCGCCTGCTCGGTGCCGAGTTCACCAACAAGGGCAAAAGTTACCGCGCGATCTGGTTCCAGGGCGCCGACGGAAAGGGCGGCTATTACACCCCAGACGGCAAGAACCTGCGCAAGGCGTTCCTGCGCTCGCCACTGGAATTTTCCCGTATCAGTTCCGGCTTCGCCATGCGCTTTCACCCAATCCTGCACCAGTGGCGCAAACACCAGGGTATCGATTTCGCCGCCCCGGTCGGCACCCATGTCAAAGCCACTGCTGACGGCACGGTAGAGTTTGCCGGCACGCAAAACGGCTACGGCAATATCATCATCCTCAAGCACCATGGCGGCTTCAGCACCCGTTACGCCCACCTGCGCAGTTTCGAGCCCGGCCTGCACAAAGGCATGCGGGTACATCAGGGAGACGTGATCGGGCATGTCGGCCAGTCCGGCTGGGCCACAGGCCCGCACCTGCATTACGAATTTCGCATCAACGACCAGGTGCGTAACCCGCTCAAGGTAGCGCTGCCGGAGGCGCTTCCCGTCCCCACACAGGAGATGGCGGCATTCAACAGAGTTTCCGCGCCACTGGCGGCAGAACTGACTCTGCTCGAAAACGTCGATTTGGCGCTGCTCGAGTAAGAATTCGTTTCCAAAAAGGGGCCATCCCCCTCCGACCCGCCTAGATTCCAGGCCATTTCGAAAACTCAGCAATGGCGTCCTTGCACGCTCCTGGCATGAGTGCGCGGGACTTATTCGCCGACCTGGGGCCGCGTGATGCGCATGATTACAGAAAAAAAAGGGAGCCGCAGCTCCCGTTTTAGAGTGCTCGGTGTCTCAGGCTGAGAACGAAGATCCGCAGCCGCAGGTGCTGGTCGCGTTCGGGTTCTTGATAACGAACTGCGCTCCCTCCAGCCCTTCCTGGTAGTCGATTTCCGCGCCGACCAGGTATTGATAGCTCATTGCGTCGATCAACAAGGTGACGCCGTTCTTCTCCATCGCGGTGTCATCCTCATTCTTGACTTCGTCGAAGGTAAAGCCGTACTGAAAACCGGAGCAGCCGCCGCCGCTGACGAATACACGCAGCTTAAGCTCCTCGTTGCCCTCTTCCTCGATCAGTTCCTTTACCTTGTTCGCCGCATTGTCGGTGAAGAGCAACGGCGCCGGCATCTCTGCTACTGCGTTCATTAACTTACTCCTGAAAATAGTCCAATCATTCTGCCCGCCCGCAATCAATAACTGCGCGAGGCAATCTTCAACTCAACCGTCTTGCCACTCTCGGTCACGCCGGAGTTGTGTACCAGGCGCCCGTCCACCACCGCGCCCAGGTGCATTTCCAGCGAATTGTAGTGCACATCGCCTTTGACGCGAGAATGCGCCTGAAGTTCTAGAAATTCGGCCGAATGCACCGGACCGGTTATGGTTCCGTTCACGACTAGATGCGAAACATGTATCTCACCTTCTATGCGCGCCTGCTCGCTCACCACCAGCGTGCTCGGTTGTTCGCCCGCGGCAATGACGTTGCCCTTGATCTCGCCATCGACGCGCAGGCCCCCGGTAAAGCTGATGTTGCCTTCGATTACGGTGCCGGCGCCGATCAGGCTGTCGATGCGGTTCTGCGGTTTATTAACCTTTTTGCCGAACATGGCTACCCCTTTAAGATTCCGACCAAGCGCGGGACAATGTCCATCGTGCTCGTTCGCACCAGAATGCTATCACGAAGACTTCCCGATAGCATCTAGGACAGATTGAAGCTCTGCGTAGCGCGCACCTGGGTGGACCCGGTTTCAAATATGCGCACGCGCACCGACTTGACCTGCGCGCCCGGCGCCATGCGGAACGTACCCTCTATCCGCTGGAAGTACTTGAAGCTTATCTTGTAATCCTTGGCCGCCCCCTGCTCTGGGAGAGTGATAATAGCATCATTGCCTTCCTCCTGCAGGGTCACCAGCAGCTGCAGATTGCCCTGAAAAGGCTTGTCGCGGCGACCGCCTTGCAACAGCAGCAGGCGATAGCGAAACTCCCCCGGCAGCGCCCCCCGATCTACTCGGAAGCGATTGATCAACAACGAGTTGTCGTGTTTCTCGCCCGGAATCAAGTTCTCGAAAAACGCCAAATCCTCCTTCAGCCGGGCATTCTCCTCTTCCAGTGCCTTCACCTGCCTCCCCAATTGGGTCTGGGCGGTGCGCTCGATCTGAAGCTTGCTCTCGCTGGCGCTGACGCTGGCGTGGAGCGCAGAGGCTTCCTTGCTCAGCCTGGCGACGCTCTCGCGCAGCACGGTCAATTCCTGATCAGCCTCGCTGCGATCGAAACCGGCGATGCGCCGGCCGGCATCATAGATCCATGCGGCCAGCGCAATCGAACAAGACAGTACCACGACCAATCCGAGCATGCGCCAGTACCAGGCAACATGAGTCTGCACCGTCATGCGCGGCGCCGAGATGCCGAAGCGCCGGCGGACCTTTTTCAGCAGGTTCGGCGGCATTGCAGGCGCTAAGGAAGAACGGGCACGTGTCGCAGGCCCAGCGACTCGTCCAGGCCGAACATTAGGTTCATGTTTTGTACCGCCTGACCCGACGCACCTTTCACCAGGTTGTCGATGACCGAGAGCACCACCAGCGTGTCGCCGCCCTGCGGCCGGTGCAAGGCAATACGGCAGGTGTTGGCGGCGCGCACCGAGCGCGTGTCCGGATGGCTGCCTGGCGGGAGCACGTCGACGAAGGGTTCGCCCGCGTAGCGCTCCTGGTACAACTTCTGGAAGTCGTCCTCGCGCGCAATGCGCGCGTAAAGCGTGGCGTGGATGCCGCGTATCATCGGCGTCAGATGCGGCACGAACGTCAAGCCGATCGCGCTGCCGATAATTTTCGACAGGCACTGCACGATCTCGACGCCGTGGCGATGCCCCGGCACCCCGTAGGCCTTGAAATTGTCCGAAGCTTCGGAAAACAGGATGTGCGTCTCCGCTTTGCGCCCGGCCCCGCTCACGCCCGACTTTGCGTCGGCGATCAGGTGCGCGGCATCGACCACGCCCGCCTCGAGCAGAGGCAGAAAGCCGAGCTGCACCGCCGTCGGATAGCAACCCGGGTTGGCGACGATGCGCGCCTTGCGGATACGCTCGCGATTTACTTCGCACAGGCCGTACACCGCTTCGGCTATCAGTTCCGGACAGGCGTGCTTCACCTTGTACCACTTCTCCCATTCGGCGACGTTCTGGATGCGGAAATCGGCGGAGATGTCGATGAGCCGCACCCCGGCGTCGACCAGCCGCCTGGCGTCGTTCATGGCGACACCGTGGGGCGTGGCAAAAAACACGACATCACATTGGTCCAGCGCCGCCTCGGCAGGGTCGGAAAAAGCGAGGTCAACGTGACCGCGCAGGCTTGGGAACAGTTCGCTCACCGCCATGCCTGCTTCCTTGCGCGAGGTAATGGCGCGCAGTTCGGCCTGCGGGTGCTGCGCCAGTATCCGCAACAGCTCGACGCCGGTATAGCCGGTGCCACCAACCACGCCTATCTTGATCATTTCCTGCTCCGTAGGTGATCCAAGCTCAGTCTAACAGTCGATTAATGCAGCCGCAAAAACAAAAACCGCCTCGAAGGGCGGCTTTTGGGAGTTTCCTGGGGCTGGGTTTACCGCTTGGAGAACTGCTTTGCACGCCGCGCCTTGTGCAAGCCCACTTTCTTGCGCTCGACTTCGCGCGCATCTCGCGTCACCAGTCCGGCTTTGGACAGGGCCGGCTTGAGCGTGGGGTCGTATTCGATCAGCGCACGGGTGAGACCGTGGCGAACCGCACCAGCCTGGCCCGACTCGCCGCCGCCATCCACATTCACCTTGATATCGAAGGTATTCAGATGGTCGGTCAACACCAAGGGCTGGCGCACCACCATACGGCCGGTCTCGCGGCCAAAATACTCATCCAGTTCCTTGTCGTTGACAACGAACTTGCCTTTGCCGGGTTTGATGAACACGCGCGCCACAGAAGTCTTGCGGCGGCCCGTGCCGTAGTTGTAATTGGTTTCAGCCATTGACTAAATCTCCAGCGCTTTGGGTTGCTGTGCGACGTGCGGATGCTCGCCGTCGGCGTACACCTTGAGTTTCTTGAACATGGCATAGCCCAGCGGGCCCTTGGGCAGCATGCCTTTGACTGCCTTTTCCAACGCCCGTCCGGGAAAGCGCGCCTGCATCTTGCCGAAACTGGTCTGGGAAATGCCGCCCGGATAACCGCTGTGGCGATAATAGGTCTTGTCCGCGTCTTTCGCCCCCGTGACCCGCAGCTTGGCGGCATTGACGACTACGATGAAATCGCCGGTATCCACGTGCGGAGTATAAATGACCTTGTGTTTGCCGCGCAGACGCCGGGCAACTTCGGCGGCGACGCGCCCGAGCACTTTGTCGGCGGCATCGATCACGAACCAGTCGCGTTTGACTTCGTGCGGCTTGGCGGAAAATGTTTTCATGGGGGGAAATAGGCTTCGCGGAAAAGGGCATGATTGTATGTCAGCAACGCACCCAAGTCAAACCAAGCGC
>JACZJU010000106.1 GCA_014860395.1 Burkholderiales bacterium
GCTCGGCTCCACCGGCGCCTGGGTGCCGTTGCTCGCCGCGCGCGGCGTTCGCATCGAGCCGCTGCGGCCCGCGAACTGCGGTTTTGAGGTAGGCTGGAGCGAGCACTTTCGCGCGCGCTATGCCGGCCACCCGGTCAAGCCGGTGGTATTGGCTCATACCGGTCCGGATGGCGTCGAATCCCGCGAGTCGGGTGAATTCATGGTCACCGCGACCGGCGTCGAAGGCAGCCTGATCTATGCCATGTCTGCCCGCCTGCGCGACGAGATCGAGGCAAAAGGCGCCGCAATGTTGCGTCTCGATCTGGCGCCAGGCCGGGATTTGGCGCGGCTGGTGCGGGAATTATCGCGGGGGCGCGGTTCGAGTTCGATGGCGAATCACTTGCGGCGGCGGGCGGGCATCGAGGGGGTAAAGGCGGGGCTGCTGCGCGAACTGCTGCCGGCCGAGGGCTACGCCGACCCGGTTCGTCTTGCCGCCGCGATCAAGGCGCTGCCGCTGCGACTGGTCGCGCCGCGTCCGCTGGACGAAGCCATTAGCAGCGCGGGCGGCGTCGCGTTCGAAGCGCTCGACCGGCGCTTGATGATCGCGGATCTGCCCGGCGTGTTCTGCGCCGGGGAGATGCTCGACTGGGAGGCGCCGACCGGAGGCTACCTGCTGACGGCGTGTTTCGCCAGCGGTCGCGCCGCCGGCGCAGGCGCCGTCGCCTGGCTCGAAGGCGAACGCAGCGCGGGAAACTGACGAGGGTGCAAGTTTCGGTCCCGGCCAGGGGAGCGCGTTGCTGCCATCATGAGGCCCGCCGGGTGAGCTACTAATCCACCCAATTGACGACGTCGCACACATCGGCGCGGCTGGTGCGAAAGCGGTTTACCGGGTGGGCGGCGTCCTCGTAGCCGAACGACATCCCGCATACGACGAGGCGGTCGGCGGGCAAGCCGAAATATGAGCGCACGAATTCGGGATGCGCTCCCAGGGCGGCCTGCGCGATGCTGGCGACGCCGAGGCCGCGCGCGGCGAGCATGAAATTGTTCACCCAGGCGCCGCAATCGAGCA
Source organism: Burkholderiales bacterium (assembly GCA_014860395.1). Lineage (GTDB taxonomy): Bacteria > Pseudomonadota > Gammaproteobacteria > Burkholderiales > SG8-39 > 2-12-FULL-64-23. The sequence goes on from JACZJU010000106.1 coordinate 1,049, forward strand.
CCCCATAAACACCGAGTGCCTCGTCGGTGGTGACTATCATCGCGTGCGGCGCGCCGAACAAACGGAAGTTCTCCAGCGTCTGCCGCGCCGAGGCCTCGCGGTCGCCGCGCGCAATGCCCACGCTCTCGTAGAGCTGAAATCCGCACTCGCGCCGGCGCTCTAGATACACGCCGCGGTATTCCCGTGGAAACGCGAAATCGGGCTCCGGCTTGCGTCCGGCGGCATATGCAAAGATCGCGTCGCGGAAGCGCTCGGTACCTGCGCCGCGGGTGATCACGACCCTCCACGGCTGCGAGTTGCACCAGGAGGGCGTGCGCTGCGCAATCTCCAGCATGCGCGTGATGCTGGCCGCGTCGACCTGGCGCGGCTGGAATGCGCGGCAGCTGTAGCGCTCCTTCAGCAGGCGATCGAACGCCTCGATCGCAGCGGTGGTTGGTTCGGCGCTCATGGCTTCTCCCTGGCGCTCGTTTCGAAATATTTTCCTAGCACCGGTTCGCTTCCACCATGCTGTCGACAAATCCCTTGATCGCCAGGCTGGCTTTTGCATCGATGTAGGTGAATTCGACGCTGCATTCATAACTTGCGCCGGCCGGGGAAACGCGCAATACCTTGGCGTAAATCTCGGACAGGTCCGAGCCCGGCATAGACAGGGACAGCGCGATCTTGATGTCGCAGAACGGCTCGATCGGTACCGGGCTCGCGATGCGCATGCCGCCGTAACTGATGTCGACGATCTGGCCGAGATGTTCTTGCTGCAAGACGGAGTTGCCGCTCAACAGCTGGAACTTCAGCGGCATGTCGACAATGTCGACGCGCGGACTCTTACGCAGCTCCCGCCGCGGCGCCGTCAATGACCGCGGCTTGGTGATCGAGCGCAGCTCGTATATGCGAACGGAGCCCTTCTTGCCTTTGACTTTGACTTCATTGATGTCGCCCGTCTCGATGAAGTCCCGCGCCAGCAGGTAGGTATTTTCACTAAGCAGGATCTGGCCGCGCAGGCTGTGCGCCGCAACCCGTGACGCAAGGTTGACTTGGTTGCCGATGACCGTGTATTCGCTGTGCAGGGCCGAGCCCAGGTGCCCGGCGACGACCTCTCCCGAGTTGATGCCGATGCCCATGTACAGTGCTGCCATGCCATGGGTCTTGTTTTGCCGGTTGATGTCGTCCATCGCCATTTGCATTTCTATGGCGCAGGCGAGTGCCTGCTCAACGTGGTCCTCGCGCGCGACCGGTGCGCCAAACAGGACCATGATGGCGTCGCCCATGAATTTGTCTATGGTGCCGCCGTGTCGGACGATAATTTCGATCATGCGCTCGAAGTAGCGGTTCAGTGCCGCCACCATTTCCAGGGCGCTGTGTCTTTCGGCCACTGAAGTAAAGCCGCGCAAGTCGGACAATAGAATCGTTACGCGCCGGCTGTCGACTTCCTGGGTGTTGGCCATGGCGATGTCGATGGCGCGGCCGATGCGCAAGCGCAAATCGGCTTGGTCTGCGGCGGATGCCGAAACCTGCTCCTCATCGAATAGTGCAAGCAATTGTTCGATGAGCTTCGTTTTGTTCAATTTCTGCATGGCTGCAACCGATGTCTGGCGATACGGGACGAAATTCTTTAATTGGGCCGGGAAGGGGCTGTCAGGCGCTGGATCAGGACATGCGTGTGGCCGGTGGCACAACGGCTCGAGCAGGCTGCACCGGATACGTTTCGACCGGCCGCTAGATTTCTATTTCCTCTCCTTCCCGCGCCAGGCGGTATTCCGGTTCCCCGGTCTGGCGCGGATGCCTGGCCAAAACTTTAGCGAATTCCTTTTCCAGCGCGTCGTCTGTGCGGGTGGGTTCGTGATGCGTGCAGTAAAGAATCTTCGCGCCGGCCTTTTTCGCCAGGTCGATGGAAGAATCAAAGTAGCCATGGCCCCAGCCTTTTTTCGCCGGATATTCCTCCACGGTGTACGCGGTATCGGCGATGAGAACGTCGACGCCTTTCAGGACCTCGATGATGGATTGCTCCTTCTCCTCGATGAGTTCCTGGTATTCGTTAAAGCTATCGTCCGCCGGGTCGTAGATGTTGTAATGCGGCTCGTGATCGCCGGTAAAGAACATCGATTTGCCGTTTGCATCGATGCGGTAACCGAAGTCGATCACCGGATGGTTGAGAAGTACCGCCGTAACCGTTGCCGAGCGCAACTGCACGACCTGGCCGGGCGAAAGTTTGACGTACTCGATGGTGGCTTTCATCTCGGCTTCACGTATGGGGAAGAAACTGTATTGCAGCTGCACGTCCATCACCTGTTCCACGCCTCGCCCCGAAACGGGGTCGTAAGCGCCGTGGAGCACCAACCGGTTCCCCGGGATGAAGATCGGCGTGAAGAAGGGCAAGCCCTGGATATGGTCCCAATGACTGTGGGTAACGAAGACATTGGCGGTCACCGGCATTTGCCCGAGCAGGCTTTGCGCCAATGGAAAAATCCCCGTGCCCCCGTCGAGAATGATCAGTTCGTTGTCGTCGGTGCGAATTTCAATGCAGGTAGTATTGCCGCCGTATTTGGCAGTCGCCGGCCCCGGCGCCGGGATGGAACCGCGCACGCCCCAGAACTTGATCTTCATGCTGCGGCCCCGACCTGCGAAAACAATCTCGCTTCCTGAACGATCTTGGAAAGATCCCCGAGGGAAACGGCCAACTCGTCGAGACCGCCGCCGCAGCGTGCGGCAACCGCCGGTGGCAGTTCTTCGGCGCCGCTGTCATCCAGTCCCGTATCGAGCCTCTTGCCCATCTGGTTCGCCGCAAAAATGCATGCTGACATGGCCGAATCGGCGCCCTCGCTGTCGTGGTGGAATCGAATGCTGTCCGCGAGGGACTTGGGAAATTGCCATTTCTCGGCCAGGGTCGCGCCGACCGCGGCGTGATCGACGCCGATGATCTCCTGCTCCGCCAGGTATAGCGGCATCGCGTTTTCCCGGCTCAGTGCCATCGCCTTCAACCATTCCTCCGGCATGAACTGGGCAAACACGACTTTGCCGAAGTCGTGCAGCAAGCCGGCGATATGGCAGTCCATCGGATCGGTGCCCGCGCCCATCTTGGTGCATAGCAGCCTGGCGACGCCCGCCAC
>JACZJU010000107.1 GCA_014860395.1 Burkholderiales bacterium
GTACCAGCAGATCTACGCCACGCTCTCGCCGCACGCGCCGCAACCGGACCTGGTGATCTACCTGCAGGCACAGCCGGAAACGCTGGTGGAGCGCGTCAGGCGCCGCGGCGCAGAGTTCGAGCAGCCGATCTCTGAGACCTACATCGCCCTGGTCGCGGACGCCTACAACCGGTTCTTCTACCACCACACCGGCACGCCGGTATTGATCGTCAACTCCGAGCGGCTCAACTTCGTCGACCGACCCGCCGATTTCGGCTTGCTGCTCGAGCGCATCGAAGCCATGCGCGGGCAGCGCGAATATTTCAACCTGGGCGAATAACATGGACATCGTCACCTCCGTCACGGCCTTGCGCGAGCGGCTGCAGCGCGAACCCAACAACGTCTTCGTGCCCACCATGGGCAACCTGCACGAAGGGCATATCGACCTGATACGTATAGCCAAGCCCAAGGCCGCATGCACGGTGGTGAGCATTTTCGTCAACCGCCTGCAGTTCGGGCCGAAGGAAGATTTCGAGCGCTACCCGCGCACCTTCCAGACCGACTGCGACAAACTCAGAAGCGCCGGCGTCAACGTGGTGTTCGCTCCCGACGAAAAGGAAATCTATCCCGAGCCGCAGACTTTCGCTGTCGAACCCTCCGACCTGCAACACATCCTCGACGGCGAGTTTCGCCCCGGGCACTTCCGCGGCGTCGCCACGGTAGTGCTCAAGCTGTTCAACATGGTGATGCCGCATGCGGCGATCTTCGGCAAGAAAGACTACCAGCAATACCTGGTGCTGCGCGACATGGTGCGCCAGTTCGCGCTGCCGGTGGAAATCATCCCGGCTGAGACGGTGCGCGCCGCCGACGGCCTCGCACTGTCCTCGCGCAATGGCTACCTGAACCCGGCCGAGCGCGCCGAAGCGCCGCGCCTGTATGCGCTGCTCAGGGATGCCAAGGAGAGAATCACCAAGGGCGAGCGCAATTTTCAGCGCATCGAACTCGAAGCCATGGCGCAGCTCGCGCAAAACGGCTGGACGCCGCAATACATCGCCGTACGCCGCCGCGCCGACCTGCAGCCACCCGCGCCCGAGGAGCGCGAGCTGGTGATGCTCGCCGCCGCGTATCTGGGCAAGACGCGGCTCATCGACAACATCGAAGTGACGCTGTAGCGCGGCCGCGACCGGTCCCGTTGCAGCATCCGCTTTCGCGGAGGACAAGCACATGAAGCGTCGAATTACCCGCATGACAACCGTCGCCGGCGCGACCCTGCTGCTCGCCGCCTGCAGCAGCATGAATCTGGATGTGTTGTCGTTCGGCGGCATCAAGGAGCAGAATACTTCGCGCCCCCCGGCCGGGGCCACCGCGTACCAGTGTGACGCCAACAAGCGCTTGTTCGTACGCTATCTCGACAATGGCGCCGCCACCTGGGTCATCCTGCCGGGCAGGGAATTCCGCCTGAACAAGACCACCTCGGCCGCCGGCACACGCTACAGCAACGGCAGCGACACGCTCGAGCTCAAGGACGGCGGCGCGACGCTCTCGGACGGCGCCACGGTGACCCACGCCGACTGCAAGGCGTCCAGCAGCTGAGCCAAGCACCGAGGTATCCCATCATTTCGCGATGAACCTAGGGCGCAACGCCCGGACATCGCAACACGTCCGAGAGGCCGCTATGCGGGCCGCAGGCTGAACTGCGGGAAATGCCGCGCGAGCGCAACCAGGTCTGCCTCGACAGCATC
>JACZJU010000108.1 GCA_014860395.1 Burkholderiales bacterium
AGGCCCTTGATCTCGTTGACCACCGGCGACAGATCCTGCGTGCCCAGCGGATAGGACTTGTCGTACACGACATCGAAGCCGGCCGCCTTGAGCGCCGGCCGGGCGCCTGCGACCATGTCCAGGCCGAAGCCGTCGGCGACGTGGACCATTGCCACCTTCTTGCCGATCTTGCCCTCGGCGTTCATTTTCTTCAGCAGGTCGACGAGGCTGGAGGCCATGTGCTGGCCGCCGCCGAGCAGCCAGAAGCTGTTCGGCCAACGCTTGGCGAGTTGCGGCCCCTTGTCGGTGACCGCGGTGACCCCCAGTTGCGGGTAGCCGTACTTGGCGAAAACCGGCGCCACGGCGAGGTTGGTGCCGGTACCCCAGGGCGCGATGATGAAATCGGCCTTGTCCACGGTGGCGAGGCGCTCGACGGATTTGACCGCGTCATCGTTGGAGGAGCGGTCGTCGTACTCGATCAGGTCGACGGGCACGCGCTTGTTGCCGGCCGACTTGAGCAGGATGCCGCCCTTCTTGTTGACCTGATCGACCCACAGTTTGACATTGGGCCAATGCGTCACGGCTGCACCGCCCGCATTGGGGCCGGTCTTCGCCGCCGATGCGCCGATGCGGATGGACTTGATTTCCGCAGCGTGGGCCGAGGCGATCATGCCGGTCGCCATGATGATTGCTACCGACGTCGATAGCGCCTTGAGTATGCCTGTATGCATCGTTGTCTCCTCCTATCCGTTTTCTTGTCTATCCCACAGCCGAAGGCGTGGAATGCATGCGAAGGTCGCCTGTTCGCCGGCCCCCTTTAATTTCCGGGCACCCGGCCTCTCGCCTTCTTGGCAAACTCTAGGGTTGAAGCGAGATACTAACAATGACAAATTTATGGCAAACCTGACACAATTTTGGCGAGCGGGTGCTGCGCCGCCACAGCGCGTTGAGCCGCTCGTTCCCGGCACTATTGCGAGAGGATCGCGGGATCGGCCGTGTCGGCGGGGCTGCCTGCCCGGGAAATATCACCATGGAGTTCGCACTTCTTGGGGAACGATTGTAGTATTTTGGGAAGCTGAAGCTATTGTCCGATACGGGGAAGGGGAGCGTGGCGGAGTCCGCGGCCGGCGTCTATCGCCTGAACATCAACAGCCATGCGAGCGCGCAGCCGCTGAGTTCGGCGCTGCACGTGCGCCGCTACACGCTGCAGGCGGAGCGCCGCGATGCCTCGCGCGCCGCCGTTCTGCTTGGCGCGGGCGAAGGCGCCATCAGCGGCGCGGGCGAAACGATTGCGCTGGTCGCGCCCTGCCTGGTGTGGCTGCCGATCCAGCCGGGTCAGTACCTGCGCGTGGCGGCCGGTTCCAGCGGCGACCTGCTCACGCTGTCCGATATGCTGGTCAAGGATGCGATCGGCCAGGGCGTCGAATCGATGCACCTGCGCGCGCTCAACGACCGTGCCGTGGTGGTCAACGCCATCGCGCAGGCAGTGGTGCTCAGCGAGGTGGCCCAATCCTTCGCGGCGATCGCGCGCGAGGGCAGACTCGGCGAGCGCGGTTCATGGAGCTTCCTCACGGCGCACGTTGCGCTGATCCTGGTGCATTGCTGGCGCCTGTCGGGTCTGGAGGACGTCACGCGCCAGGGTTTCGACAGCCACTCGGCGCTGCTGGTGAAATTCCGCCACCTGGTCGAGACGCACTTCCGCGACCGCTGGAAAATCGCGGACTACGCCGACGCGCTCGCGGTGTCGCACGACCGCCTGCACGATACCTGCGCGCGCGTGCTGCAACGCACGCCGCTCGACCTGCTTCACGACCGCCTTACCCACGAAGCCAGCCTGCGTCTGGCGCGCTCGGGACTCAGCATCGAGGCGCTGGCCGACGACCTCGGCTTCAGCAGCCCGCCGCACTTCAGCCGCTTCTTCAAGCAGCGCACCGGTTTCACCCCGGCAAGCTATCGCAAAGCCGCGCGCGACGCGACGAAGGAAAGCCATATCCTCCCGCCTTCGACCTATGCCGATTGGCCGTAGCTGCCCACCGCGTATGATGGAGGATCGAGATCAATGGAGAGTACGAACATGAGCGAAATATCCACTGCGACACCCATCGGCTTCATCGGCCTCGGCGTCATGGGCAAGTCGATGGCGCGCAACCTGATCAAGGCGGGCTTCAAGGTCGTGCTGCACAATCGCAGCCGCGCCGCCGTCGACGAACTGGTCGGGGAAGGCGGCATCGCCGCGACGTCGCCCGCGGATCTCGCCGCGCGCGCGGAAGTCATTTGCCTGTGCGTGCCCGACACGCCGGACGTGGAAGCGGTGCTGTTCGGCGACAAGGGCGTCGCCTCGGCGGTCAAGGCCGGCAGCGTGGTGATCGATTTCAGCACCATCTCGGCGCAGGCGACGGTCGGCTTCGCCGCGCGGCTGAAGCAGGCGGGCGTGGCCATGCTCGACTCGCCGGTATCGGGCGGGCCGGGCGGCGCGCGCGACGCGACACTGAGCTGCATGATCGGCGGAGAGGCGGCGACGCTAGCGCGCTGCATGCCCGTGTTCAAGGCGGTGGGCAAGACCTTCACGCACATCGGCGCGAGCGGCGCGGGCCAGCTGTGCAAGTCGTGCAACCAGCTGGTCATGGCGAGTACGGCCATGGCGGCGTGCGAGGCCCTGACCCTGGCGAAGAAAGCCGGCATCGATCCGTACAAGGTGCGCGAAGCGCTGCTCGGCGGCTCGGCGCAGAGCTTCGTCATGCAGAATCACGCCAAGAGATTTCTGGATGGCGCGCTCGCGCCCGGCTTTCGCGGCACGCTGCTGCTGAAGGATCTGCACCTCGCCGCCGGTGCCGCCAAGGACGCGGGCAGTTTCGCGCCGGTGGTGGCATTCACCGAGCAGCTTTTTACCGCGTTGTGCAACACCGGCCGCGGCGGCATGGACAGCGCCGCAATCGGATTGCTCTACGAAGAGATGTCCGGCATCAAGCGCCAGGAACCCGCCGCAAAATGAATTTTGCAGCGGACCGAACTGCGCGAGGATGAGGGTAGGCATCCCCGCTCATTTTGATGCAGGCGCCAAGGCGGCGGGCGGTCACTGAAGAAATGACCGCGCAAATCTGCGCCCGGCATCAAGACGTGCCGACCACGCCTCCGTCACTGGCGATGGTCTGACCGACGACGTATTCTCCGGCGCGCGAGCAGAGGAAGATGGCGAGGCCGGCGATGTCCTGCGCGGTGCCGACTCGGCCGCTGGGATTGCGCTTGGCCACCACGTTCCAGTCCACGCCTTCGGTCTTGCCGCCAAAGCCCACGCCGGTGCTGAGCATCCAGGTCGGATACGGTCCGGGCGCGATCGCGTTGAAGAGAATGTGCTCCTTGGTGAGGTGCGATGCCATGAAGCGCGTGAGGTGGTGCACCGCGGCCTTGGATGCCCCGTATGAGAATGCGTCAAAGACCGACGATTTGAGTCCGTCGATCGAGCCGATGTTGATCACGCGCGCGGGGCTCGCGGCGCTGGCCGCCTGGCGCAGCAGCGGCAGGACTTTCTGCGTGAGAAAGAACACGCCCTTGACGTTGGTGTCCATCACCTTGTCCCAGCCGGCCTCGGGAAAGGTTTCGAGCGGCGCGCCCCAGGACGCGCCTGCATTGTTCACCAGTATGTCCAGCCGCGATTCGTGCTCCGCCAGCCGCTTCGCCAGGCTTTCGACGCCGGCAAGCTGCGACAGGTCCGCAGGCAGCGAAATGCACTGCCCGCCATAGGCCTCGGAGAGGCGCTTCGCCGTCGCCTCGCAAGCCTCGGCTTTTCTCGAGGAGATGTACACCTTGGCGCCATGCGCGAGAAAGCCCGCGGCGATCATCTCGCCGATGCCGCGTGATCCGCCCGTCACCAGCGCGATCTTGCCCTTGATCGAAAACAAATTGTCGAATTTCTCTGCCATGGCCTGACTCTCCTCGATGGTTAAAGCGTATTTCAGAATTACACATTCAAAAATTGTCATTCCGAGCGGAGCGAGGAATCTGCTTTTGAATCCGATGAAAAGCAGATTCCTTATCCGGAGCCTGCCCCGAGCGCAGTCGAGGGGGCTTCGGAATGACAGCCAATTTTAAAGCGGCCTCTTAGGAAATCACTATGGATGAGTTCACGCTCAATACCCGCCCATCGCCGCCACGCGGTCGGCGTGAAAGCCGGCGTCGCCCAGCAGCTCCTGCAGCGTGCGCGCGCGCTTCATGTACAGACCGATGTCGAATTCGTCGGTCATGCCGACGCCGCCGTGCATCTGCACGCCTTCCTGCACTGCACGGTTGGCCGTGGTGCAGGCGTGCGCCTTCGCCTGCGCAACGATCAGCCCTGCCTTCGCCGGGTCTGCGTCCATGGCCTGCAGCGCGCCGAGGACCAGCGCACGCGTGAGCTCGATGTCGATGTAGAGTTTCGCGGCGCGATGCTGCAGCGCCTGGAATTCGCCGATCGCGCGCTCGAACTGGCGGCGCTCCTTGAGGTAGGCGAGCGTGAGCTCGAACACGGCGTCGGCCAGCCCGAGTAGCTGCGCCGCGACCACCACGCGCCCGAGATCGAGCACTTCGTCCAGCACCGCGCCTGCAGCGCCCGCTTCGCCCAGCAGCGCGTCCGCGCCGATGCGTACGCCGTCGAAGCGCAGGCGCGCGGCGTTGTGCGCGTCGACCATCAGGGTGCGCTCGATCTGCACCCCGGCGGCGCGCGGATCGACGAGCAGCAGCGTGAGGCCGCCTTCGGCAGTGCGCGCCGCGACGATGCAGCGCTCGGCCACGTGGCCGTCGAGCACGAAGGTCTTGGCGCCGTCCAGCCGCCAGCCGCTGCCATCGCGCGTCGCCTTGGCTGCGATGGCGCCCGGCCGGTGCTTGCTCGTTTCGTCGACGGCAAGGGCGATCACGGTTTCGGCCGCGGCGATCGCAGGCAGGAGCTCGGCCTGCTGTGTCGCCGAGCCCGCGCGCGCGATCGCGCGGGCGGCGAGCACGGCGGTGGACAGGAACGGCGTGGGCGTGAGCGTGCGTCCGAGCGCCTCGGCTATGATGCTGGCCTCCACCGCGCCCAGTGCCAGACCGCCGTGCGCTTCGGGCACCAGGACGGCGCTATAACCCTGCTCAGCGAATTGCAGCCACAGCTTGCGGTCGAATCCGACGGGGTCGCGGCTGTCGCGCAGCTTGCGCAAATGCGCCACCGGCGCGCGCTCGGAAAGGAAGGCCTTGACGCTGTCGCGCAGCATTCCCTGTTCTTCGTTCAGTACGAGTGCCATTTGCTTTTACCTTTTATGCGCCGGGCAGGCCGAGGATGCGCTTGGCCACCACGTTGAGCTGGATTTCGCTGGTGCCGCCTTCGATCGAATTGCCTTTGGTGCGCAGCCAGGTGCGCGCCACGGTGCCGTCGTGCGAGCGCTCGCCCTCCCACTCCAGGCCGTCGGCGCCCGCGGCGGATGCCATCAGCTCCCAACGCCGCTTGTTCAACTCCGCGCCGTAAAACTTGAGCGCCGAGGATATGGCCGGATTGCCCATGCCATGGTGCGCGCGATCGCCCGTCGCCTGCATCAAAAGGCGAAACGCCGCCTCGTCGATTTCGAAGCGCGCGATCTGCACGCGCAGCGTGGTCTCGCGCAGACGCCCCTGCTCGTCCAGGCCGACCGTGTCGGCAGCGAATTGCCCCAGCGGCTTGACGGCGCCGCGATCGCCGATGCCGCCTATCATTTCGCGCTCGTGGGTGAGCAGGTATTTGGCGATGGTCCAGCCGGCGTTGAGTTCGCCCACCACGTTGCGCCGTGGCACTTTGACGTTGTCGAAGAAGGTTTCGCAGAACGGCGACTTGCCCGAGATCAGCACGATGGGCCGCGTCGATACGCCCGGGGACTCCATGTCGAACAGCACGAAGCTGATGCCGGTGTGCTTCTTCGCGGTGCTGGTGCGCACGAGACAAAATATCCAATCGGCCTCGTCGGCGTAGGACGTCCAGATTTTCTGGCCGTTGATGATGAGGTGGTCGTCGTGCACCTCGGCCTTGGTCGCGAGCGAGGCGAGGTCCGATCCGGCATTGGGCTCCGAATAGCCCTGGCACCAGCGGATTTCGCCGCGCGCGATTTTCGGCAGGTGCTCGAGCTTCTGTTCCTCGGTGCCGTGCGCGAGCAGCGCCGGTCCGAGCATCCAGATGCCGAAGCTGACGAGGGGCGGGCGGCAACCTAGCGCGCGCATTTCCGCGGCCAGTACCGCCGCCTCTTCCTTGGACAGGCCTCCGCCGCCATAGATTTTCGGCCAGGCCGGCACGGTCCAGCCGCGCTCGCCCATGACTTGCATCCAGCGCCGCTGCGCTTCGGACTGGAACTTGAAGTGGCGGCCGCCCCAGCAGGCATCGCTTTCGCTGGTGACCGGCCGGCGCATCTCCGGCGGGCAGTTTGTCTCCAGCCAGGCGCGCGTATCGCGCCGGAAGGATTCGAGGTCGGACATGGGCTTGCTCCTTGCGTTGAGCCGTCTATGAAACCGCGGTCCGTACGCCGCGTCGCGTTGCGCCGCGGCGCACCACGCGAAAAGCGAATTCTAGGCCGATTCGTTTGCTCGGGTCAGGTGACCCGCTTCGGCAGCGGCAGAAAACCCGCGCATTCGGCGAAGCTCGACGCGAAAATCGGCATTCGGCCAGGCCGCAAAAAACCCGTTGCAGTCGAAATTGTTGCGTTGCATCATATGCTTGGACTGAGTATAAGACAGGGCAATAAAGTCAATCCGAACAAACAATTGGATTGCTTACCCGAGAGCTCGTATGTTGTCACCATACAGCGGTTTTACGACGCTGACTCAGTCAGATAGGAAAGGACACGATGATGAAACTCTACCTCGGAATGTTTCGCGGCAGCAATTTTGTGCAAGCTGGAACAGCTGCTGGCGTCGCTGTCGGGAAAGCCCCGGGCGCAGCTAATAGCACGCCATTTGTTGTGCGACGCAACAGCCCTGCGCAAAGGGCACCCGAACCAGCACTCAATCTGGCTGCGATCGAGGAACGCGCCCGCGCCGCGCGCAGCGCCTGGATCGGCAGCAAGCTGAAATCCTACTACGAGGCCTTGGTGCGCAAATTCGAGAAGGCCGGTGAGGCCGAAATGGAGAATTATCTGGCTGCATCGCAAAGCCTCGCCGACCTGGAAGAACGCATCCGCCGCTACGAGCGCACGCGGTTGCCGTATTACTGAAACCACGCAATCGCCGCGCGCCGCTGCGCACGCAGTACGAGTATTCCGAAATGAAGGCAGCGGCGGACACAGCCACCTACGGGTCCGGCGTCTACGCCGGCCTCGACAGGACACCGATGGGCTAATGTGTGCTTCACAAATCGAAGCATATACATAGCGCAAATTGTTAAAGCGCTTAAGCAAGAAGCCGCGGCAAAACATTTTCACCAAGCTTGCGTTAACGCAAAACCGTCCGACTCACGAAGTGGAAACTTCATATCGTGGGTGATGTCGAATAGTGAATTGCGAGTATGCGAGGTGCGACATGGCGAATTGCATAGGCGCTACCGGGGAATCCGGCGATCTGTTTGGCGATAGGCCGATCTCGCGACGGGATGCGGCGAAGAGGCGCAATTCTGCGCCTGAGATCAAGACGGCGCGCGTGCTCTGCCGTCAGCTGCGACACAAACAGCCGCGCCCGGAAAAGCAGCGCATCGCGCATTTGATCTGCCTGAATCTGCTTTCGATGCTGAGACACCGTTCGCAGCGATAGCAGGTCTCGCGTCCTCAGCACTCCCCGAGCGATCCCTGCTCCAGTAACCGGTTCTACGCGTTACAGCGCCTGCGCGTACGCCGCTTTATGCCAGGCAAGGCGCCAGGAATAGTGCAGGCCGGTATACAAGCGCCAAGCGAGATAGAGTCTGCGAGTCATCGTCTGTTGAATTGCTATTTTGCAGAATTTGCGCGAGCCGCACGACGCGCCATGGCTTCGGCCAGGTTGCGCACGCCGATCGCGTAAGCGCGGTTGGACATCACCTGCTCGAAGCTGAGGCGGTGCGAGAGCTGCAATCGCGTGTAGGCCGAGCGCAACACCAAGCTGCTGTCGAGACCGGCCACCGGATTGAGGGCCAACGGAAATTGTTTCGCGGAGTCGGACTGAGTGCGGCAGCGCATGGTCAGTGTCCTGTCTAGTAAATTCACTCGATGGTTCGCGGCGCATTTTGCCGCCGGGCGGCCTTGCTCGGCTTCGCCGTAGGCCCAGCTACTGTCTCAGCCTCGCGCCTTTTCCGACGGCCAACTGCGCTCGCTCCTTTATCGTCGGAACTTACGAAACAGGACACTAGCTTCCCCCGAATTTGCGTGTTCCACCCTATAGCTGCTTACGCAATCTGCATGCCAGACTACATTTGCTTTGTTTCCAGAGTATTACCGTCCGCGATCTACGGTTCTCTGGAAGGTCGTGGTGCGTGATGGCAAATAGATGCTTCGGGTTGGTGCGTATTGCCGCACCGGCCGGACATGGCGGTCGGTGCGGCGCTGAAACAGACTATTGCTGTCTTGAGCGTCCCCGAGTCGCACTCCTGGAAGCGTCGATGGCAGGTTTGGTACGACGGAAACCGTTCGGGCAAATCGGCACAGGGCACGCATCGGAGCACCCTCGCGGAACTCACTGACTGGACGCGATGGGCGGAAAAGGTTCTGTTCTGGTGTTCTAGAAGAGCGGCTGCAGCCCAAGAGTTCCACTAGAAATGTCAGCGCAGTTGCGACCCAAGGCCGACGTTCAAGGCGGCTCGCAGCGGTCCTTCGCAAGCCTCAGGTTGTTCAGCATTCCGGGTCGTGACAACTATCAACATCCGCTCGACACGTTCTGGTAAAAAAGTTCGGTGGGCTCAGCTCATTCAACCGGGACGTGTTCGACTTTCGACGGCGGCACCAGCGCGAAGAGCGACAGAACAGCAGGCCGCAGGGCAAGCTGTTTGACAGTGGTTGCCGCATCGTCTGGATGAACGTTCCTCCGCATCACTGCGGCGGAGGAACCGAGCTTCAACTTCGCAAACGGAGCAATCAAGGAACTGTCATGGACAAATATTATGATGTGCTCGTTGTTGGTGGTGGACCCGGCGGCACGCCCGCCGCGATGGCGCTGGCCCAGGCAGGCAAAAAGGTCTTGCTGATCGAGGCGGGCGCGGGACTCGGTGGAACCTGCCTGTTCGAAGGCTGCATTCCTTCCAAAATTCTTCGTGAGACGGCCCGGCGCCTTAGCGATATTGCCGGGGCGGCGCAGTTCGGCGTCGATCTTCCCCGCGAGCTGGTACGACTAGACTGGCAAAAGGTGCAAGCGCGCAAGCGGGCCATCTTGCAGCGACGCAGTCAGGGTGCGATTCACAAGGCAAGCCAATTCAGTACGCTCCAACTGGTTTTTGGCCAGGCCCAGTTGCGCGGCCCGCGCAAGGTGTTCGTCAAGCCATTCGATAGCGACGCTGTCGAAATAGGGTTCGAGCGGTGCATCCTGGCAACCGGGTCCGCACCGAATGCACTGCCTGTACCGGGTGCCGATTTGCCCCGGGTCTACAGCAGCGACAGCATCCTGAATATCGACCGGGTGCCCGAACGTCTCGTCGTGATCGGTGGCGGCCCCATCGGTGTAGAACTGGCGCAGATATTTCACGCCTTGGGGGCACAGGTCACGTTGATGGAGGTTGGGCCGCGAATTCTCGACGCCGCGGACGAGGAACTTGCGCGCGCGCTGGAACAGCATCTGATCAAGCAGGGAATCGATCTGCACGTCAAATGTCGGGTCAAGAACATCAGCAACAGTGGGCAGGACGTGTTGGTTCAATACGACACTGAAGCGGGGTCCGGCCAAGTCCTCGCCACTGCAGTGTTGGCGGCCACCGGTCGCCACCCGCGTGTGGAAGGCTTGGGGCTGGAGCACACCGCGGTGAAGGTGGGCCCCCACGGCATCGACGTGGACGAAACGCTGCAGACGGCCGAGCCGGGCATCTACGCTGTCGGCGACGTGGTCGGTCAGCCTATGTTCGCCCACTGGGCCACTGCGCAGTGTCTGGCTTTGGCGCGCCATCTGCTGGGTCTGCCCGGTTCGTTTCCGAAACCTGAACACAACAGCGCGACCATCTTCAGCACCCCGGAACTGGCCATGGCGGGTCTGACCGAAGCCCAGTGTGCCAAGGCTGGCCTGGAGGTAGGCGTAGCCCGTTACGATTTCGCTCAAGACGCCCGCGCGCAGATCGGCGGTTGCGATAACGGCCTGCTGAAGATCGTCTACGAAAGAAGCAATCGGCGGGTGGTCGGTGTCCACGCCTTGGTGGAAGGCGCGGCAGACCTGATGGGCGAGGCGGCACTGCTGGTGCGGGCCGGTCTGCCGCTGGATGCCATTGCCGGGGCAATACATCCCCATCCGACCCTGACTGAATCTTTTGTTATGGCTGCGCGTGCCACGCTTGCGGCAGAAGCGATGAAGCGGCAGGATCGAGATCGCAGAACGCCGGCACTACACGCGTAACCGAAGATCGCATTCGAGGAGATCGACCGGCGGCTTCGTGAAGAACCCTGAAACAGACTATTAGTCGACGCGGATCCAGGTCTGGGTGCGGCCGAAGAAAAGGATAGAGCCGCGCATTTCGAGTTTCTTGCCGCCGTCGATGACGGTCACCTTGGCGTTGTAGGTTTTGCCGTTCTTGGGGTCGAGTATCTGGCCGCCGCCATAGACGTTGTCGCCTTCTTTCTTCAGGCCGGTCAGGATGGTCATGCCGATCACCGGTTTGCCTTTGCGCGGATCGTCTGCGGCGCATTCGTCGCATTTGGAGTCCTGCTTGGCGGGATCGACGATTTTCTCGACCGTTCCGGAAATCACGCCGTTATTTTCGGTGATGCGGACCAGGGACTTGGGCTGCTTGGTTTCATCGTCGATGGTGTTCCAGGTGCCGACCGGGGACATCGGATCGGCAAACGCGCTCATCGATGCGCCTGCGATGAGCATTGCGATGCAGAAACGGGATTGCAGTGAAGGCATGGCGAGTCTCCCTATGTGAAGGAATTTATTGCTGCGAGAGGATTCCGGGTAGGGCGATTATATGACGATCGTCCCCGGGCGCATCAAGTCGGCGCCCGCCGCAGCGCCGTCGAAAGGATGCGTTATTGCCCTGAAAGCCGCGCAGCCTTGAGCCGCAACGGCCGCAGCCACGGCGAAACTGCGTGGCACGATTACGCCGGGCGCAGCGGCAGCAGGAGGGTAAAGGTGGAACCCTTGCCCGGCGCGCTGACGACACTGATGCTGCCTCCCATCATTTGCGCCAGCTGCCTGGAGATGGTGAGTCCCAAGCCCGTACCGCCATGATGCCGGGTGTTCGAGGTATCCGCCTGCTCGAAGGCGCCGAATATGCGCGCCTGCGCCTCGGGCGCGATGCCTTTGCCGGTATCGTGCACCGCAAAGCGCGCCATATGGCGCGCTGTCGCACCGTGGCGTGCCGCGGCACCGTGGCTTGCTGCCGCATCGTGTCGTGCCGCTGCACCGCCTTCCTCCCGCGTCACCTCCAGCGACACTTCGCCGTGCTCGGTGAACTTGATCGCGTTGCCTATCAGGTTGAGCAGAATCTGGCGCATGCGTATCGCGTCGCCGTGAACCATCGCCGGCAGATTTTCATCCACGCGACAGCTCAGCGACAACTGCTTTGCGCGCGCCTGCACCGCCAGCAGTGCGGTCAGGTCTTCCAGTTCCCCGCGCAGATCGAAGTCTTTCGTCTCCAACTCGAGCTTGCCTGCCTTGATCTTGGAGAAGTCCAGCACGTCATTGATGATGCGCAGCAGCGCCTGTGCGGAACTGTGAGCCGTGCCGGCGAGCTTGCGCTGCCTGTCGCCCAACTCGGTTTCGAGCAGCAATTCGGTCATGCCGAGCACGCCGTTCATGGGCGTGCGGATCTCGTGGCTCATGTTGGCGAGAAACTGGGATTTCGCCCGGTCCGCCGCTTCGGCCAGCTCCTTGGCCACGCTCAGTTCCACGGTCCGGGCTTCGAGGGACTTGATCGACTCGGCCAACTGCCTGTTGCGCTGCGCGACCCCAATGCGCCAATAGCTGCCCAGCAAGCCCAGGGCTATCACGCGGGCCAAGGTCAGGACAAACCAGATCCAGACCAAGACGTACTGAATGGGGCTGAACCGGGTCAGCCATGAGACGTCGTGGGTATGGTACAAAATAGCTCCTGAGGCAAGCGCAACAACGCCCCAGGAAATCCCGGCCTGGCGCCATGACATCCGCAGGCTGCCGAATCCGAATACGACAAAAAGAATACTCAAGAACAAAAATCCCACATCGGGCGCGAGCGCCAGAAAGACCAGCATGACCGCGCCCGAAGCGAATGTCTGATAGATCGCCAGGAGGGGGTCTTTGAAGCGTTCGCTGAAGCCGGTAATCATCAGGCCGTAGAACACGCCGCAAAGGACGACGCTCGCGCCGCCGTAGGCGAGCGCCAGCCACATCGGAACGGTGTTGGTCAGCGCGAACAGGGCGAGCAGCCCCGTATCGAGCGCATAGCTCAAAGCGTAGCCGAGTACGACCCGCGCCCGAATTACCCGGCGCTCGGGCGGCCGGGCTTGCGCATCGGCTGGTGCGGGTGGTTGAGGCAGAATGTCGCTCCCTGTTAGAAAAAATCCCGGAGCCACTTGCGTTGGATGCCGGACCGGCGCAGTTTACAACACCGTCGCGGCTTTCGCGCTCATGCTGCTCATGCTATTTGTCCGTGATCCGAACACGCGGGCCTTCGTTCTGTCCCTTTAGTTACAATGCGTGATCGTCAACCGGCAGTTCACACAGGAGCTCGAAATCATGATCCACGTCGTCGCCGTCATCACCGCCAAGCCCGGCATGCGCGCGTCCATCCTTGAGGCCTTCCACGCCAATGTCCCGGCGGTCAAGGCCGAACAGGGCTGCATCGAGTACGGCGCCGCGGTCGACTTCGAGGACGGACCCAAGTTTCAAACGAAGTACGGGCCGGATACGCTACTGGTGATCGAGAAATGGGCGAGCATGGACGCCTTGAAAGCGCATGCGGCCGCGCCGCACATGGCGGCGTATGGTGCCAAGACCAAGGATATGATCGCGAGTCGGTTGATCCACATTCTCTCGCCGGTGTAGCAAGGCGCTGATCTACGCTGCTGCGGTCTCGCTCAGCGCCGCGGAAACGAAGTCAACGAGCGAGGGCACGTCCGGCGCGATGTGCATGACGCGCTCGCCCAGGTCCATCACCACCGAGGCGACGGTTTCGATGCGCACTTCGGGCGCGAGCGCCGGGTCCGGCCGGCGGCAGATCGACAGATAGCCGTCGGCTTCGTCGCGCAGCATGCGCTGCAGGTCGGCGGCCGAAAACTTTCCCGGGTGCGCGCCGGTGAGCGCGGTGATGCGCGCAAGTCGCGGCACGGTCGACAGGCTGGGCGTGAGCGAAGCCTGGTGCGCGGCCGCGGCCGGGGCGAGAAAATGGTTGGTGTGGCACAGCGTCGCCTCGGCGCCGCGCACGACCTCGAGGCCGCGCAGCGAAAACTCCAGCGCAGCGGTGTCGCCGGCCGCATCGGCGCAGAGCACGTTGGAGGAGGCGCCGAAGGAAAGCCTGGAGGCGAACGCCACCGCGTCGGCGACGCTGTCGCGCGCGAGCAGCGCGCGCAGCAGCACGTGCACCGGCACGCCGGCATGACTGCCATCATCGGAGGAGCGCAGGATGTTGAGGCAGACGCCGAAGCCGCGGTGGTTGAGCCCGATCTTGGCGAGCATGCCCGCTTCGGTCAGCGTGAGGCAGGACGCGCCGCCGGCGTCGCGCACGCGCAGCAGCACGAGGGCCGCGCGCTGCGCGCCGAGCCAGTCCCAGTTTTGCGCCAGCAGCGTCGTGCCTGTGGTTGATTGCGCCGGCTTCACCGCGACGGCGGTGCATTCGCCCCAGTCCGGCACGCCCATTTTCGCGTTGGCGGCGGCGATCCGGCTGCGGTCCGGATGCGGATCGCCCGGATAGCTCGGCGGCAGGATCTCGGTGCGTGCGTTGAGCGCGAGGATTTCATCGACCTGGCGTCCGGCGCCCGCGGCGATGCCCTCGATCTCGGCGAGCAGCGCCGGGTCCAGGTCGCCGATCAGTTCGCGATAGCCAGCGCCCAGCCGCTGCGCGCCCTGCCAATCGATGCCGCAGTAGGCGAACAGGCGCGCGTAGGTCGCGATCGAGCGCCCGATGCGCGCTTTCGCCTGCAGGCCATGCTGTTGCCCGCGCTCGCGCGCGGAGCCGGACACCTCGATCAGCGGGAACATGCTGCGACCTCCTCCATGTCTATTGCCAAGGGTTATTGTCCGGTCGGCGGGCGGACGTTCAGCACCATCCAGAACAGTCCGAGCTTGCCGGCGGCATCGAGGAACTCGTCGAACGAGACGGGTTTTTGCACGTAGGCGTTGCAGCCGTTGCGGTAGCAGCCGAGGACGTCGTTGTCTTCCACCGATGTCGTCAGCACCACCACGGGAAGCAGTGCGGTGCGCGGCGTCGCGCGGATGCGCTTGAGCACCTCGATGCCAGGCACCTTGGGCAGGTTGAGGTCGAGTATCACCACCGCCGGCAGGCCCGGTGGATTGGCCGCGTGCTTGCCGGTGCCCAAGAGGTAGTCCAGCGCTTCGGCGCCGTCGCGCGCCACCACGATTTCGTTGGCGATGCGGCTGTTTCTGAGCGCGAGCACCGTGAGTTCGGCGTCGTCCGGGTTGTCCTCGACCAGAAGTAT
>JACZJU010000109.1 GCA_014860395.1 Burkholderiales bacterium
CCTTACCTGATCCCATTTCTCGACGTCACCGACAACGTGGCGGTGCTGCCGATGCTCGCAGGCGTGTCCAATGCCAAGGCGCGGGAGCGCGCGCGGGAGATGCTCTCCGCGCTGGACGTCGGCCATCGCGCGCAGGCTCAGGTGCCGCAGCTTTCAGGCGGCGAGCAGCAGCGCGTGGCGATTGCGCGCGCCCTGGTAAACCAGGCGCCGATCATTCTCGCCGACGAACCCACGGCGCCGCTGGACAGCGAGCGTGCGCTGACGGTAATCCGCATCCTCAACGAAATGGCGCAGCGCTTCGGCACCGCGATCATCGTCGTCACCCACGACGAGAAGATCATTCCGACGTTCCGGCGCATCTACCATATCCGCGACGGTCGCACCTACGAGGAAGCCGGCGAGGGACGCGCCGCCTGAGGTCACGAACATTAGGCGCCGCGCAGATTCGCGCAGGTGGTTCCTGGTCGGGACCGAAATCTGAGGCGAGCAGGATTGCATCGCCGCAGGTATTTGAGCAGGGTTTCTATCGGAACATCAGCTGCCCTGCTTGCCGCCGCGGCCCACGGCCCACACCGCCGCCTCCAGCCGTGAGCGGAAGCCGAGCTTCTTCAGCAGGTTCTTGACGTGCACTTTGACGGTTGCTTCGGTGATGTCGAGGCTGCGCGCGATCAGCTTGTTCGACAAGCCATGCGCCAAACTGTTCAGGATTTCCTGCTCGCGCTTGGTCAGCGTGGCGCTATCGCGCTGGTTTGCCGTGGCTTCTTCGCGGATGGCGCGGGCGAGCAGGCCGTTCAAGCGTTCGCCGATTACGGTGCTGCCGTTCAGCGTCTGGTCGATCGCGGCGAGCAGATCCTCGGGCTCCATGTCCTTGAGCAGGTAACCATCCGCGCCGCTGCGGATCGCGGCCACCAGGTCGTCCGCATTGTCGGAGACGGTGAGGATCACCACGCGGCAATCGAGGCCCGCATCGCGGATCGCCTTGAGCGTGTCGATGCCGTTCATGCTCTTCATGTGCAGGTCGAGCAGGATCAGGTCGGGATCGAGTTCCTTCGCCTTGGCGACGCCCAGTTCGCCATTGGGCGCCTCGCCCACCAGTTGCAGGTGAGGGGCCATGGCGATCAGCTGCGATACGCCTTTGCGGAACAGCGGGTGGTCATCGATGATCAGAATGCGGTTGCCTTCGCTCATGTTGCCGCCGCGATTTCTGGGGTCGCGGCGACCCGAAATGGCCCGCGCGGGGCAAATTCCAGCTCCACGCGCGTGCCGCCCTCGGCGCGGCGGACCACCTTCAGCATGCCGTCTAGCGTCGCGGCGCGATCGCGCATAATCGCCAGGCCGTAGTGATGCGTCGGCGACTCGGCGTCCCGGATGCCGACGCCATCGTCGTCCACCGTCACTTGGACGCGGCCCTGCTCGATCGCGAGGCGCACTTCGGCATGGCGCGCGTGGGCATGGTGCTCGACATTGGTGAGCGCCTCGCGCACCACCTGCAGCACGTGAATCTGCTCGCTCGAATCGAGCTCGTGGCCAAGCAGCCGGTCGTGCAGGCTGACCTCTATCCCGGCGCGCTGCGAAAACTCGCGGACGGTTTCCTGCAGGGCCTCGGACAGGCCGCGGCCGTCTATGCGCAGGCGGAACGTGGTGAGCAGCTCGCGCAGCTGCCGGTAGGCGTTGTTGATCCCCAGCTTCAGTTCGTCGACTACATCGGCCGTCTGCGCGAGCGCGCCGCTGGCACTGAGCTGCACTTTGAGGCGCGTCACCTGGATCTTCAGGTAGGTGAGGGACTGCGCAAGCGAATCGTGCAGCTCGCGCGCGATCACCGAACGCTCTTCCAGTAGCGCGATGCCGCGACGCTCGTCGCTGCGCTTGGCGGTGGCGAAGGCCGCGCCGATGTGGTGTCCGACCGATCCCAGCAGCTTCATCTTCCACTCTTCGATCTCGATGCCGGCAGGTAGTTGCAGCAGCATCACGCCGTAGGGTTTGCCGCCTTCGGATAGCGGCACCGAGAGCATGCGCGCATCACCGGCGCCGACGATGCGCACGCCGGACTCGCCTGCTGCGGCGCCGAAACATTCGTCACAGCGTTCTTGCTGGCACCATGATCTGGCCTGCTCGCTGTCGGCGTGGATGGCGACGGGAAAGCCGCGCCGGTCGTTTTCTTCCCGCGCGCAGATTGCCCCGGCCTTGAGGCCGGTGACGCGCTCGACGTCGCGCATCACGCCGTCGAGCGTGGTCTGCGTGAGCGGGTTCTCGGCGAGCGTGCGCGTGGTGTTGTACAGCACCTCCAGCGACACGTTGGTGCGCGCGAGCTGTTCGGTTTTCTCCTGCACCCGCGCTTCCAGCGTCGCGTAGCTGCGCGAGAGATCCTCCACCATGTAGTTGAACGACTGCCCCAACTGCCCGAGTTCGTCCTTGCCCGCATGCCGGGCGCGCACACTGAAGTCACCGGCGCGCACGCGGCGGGCGCAGGCGAGCAAATCGCCCAGCGGCACGATGACCTGCGCGTGCATGAGGTACAGCGAAATGAACATCACCACCACGATCGCGAACAGTCCCGCGCCCTGGATCAGACGCAGCGCCTGAATGCGCTGTTCCAGGTCGTGTTCCAGCAGGTACACCAGGCGGTCGACATCGAGCACGTAGGCGGACATGCGCGCGACGAAGGCGTCGCGCGCCGGGACGCCCTCGGTGACGGCGCGTGCGATGGCGGGTTTGAGCGTGTCCCTCCAGTTCATTGCGACGCGGTCGTAGGCGCGGCGCGTCGGGTCGGCTGCATTCGCGGGCACGCCGCCTGCAAGCTGCGAGCTGTTGAGGCGTGCTTCAAATTCCTCTTCCGCCCGCTGCAACTCGGCCGGCGGATGTCCATTGTCGCCCGCGCGCAGCACCTGGACCGTGATCCAGTAAGACTGCATTCTGAGGCTGCCGGCGACGTTGATCGCGGCGGCCTTGCCGGTTGACAGTTCGGCGAACACGGTGGCGCTGATAGTGGCGGCGAGCGCCAGGAGCACGATGGCCCCGAGTGCGATCCCCAGTCTGACCACCAGGGATTCGGCGAAAAAGCGACCGTCGATTTTCATGATGCTTTGCTCCTGCGCGCCGAGCGACCCCAGCCGCGCTCTATTGGGTGTCGTTCCCATTTTGCCTTGTTGCCCCTGCCGGCGCCACTGCGGATACCGTGCTTGCCGGCTCAGCCGGCGAGGGATGCGCGCACTGACGCAATCGAGCAGGCGGGCCGGGACTACTACCAAGTGGGTAGTACGCCACATCGCGCACGATTTTGGCGTATTTCCCTGCGCATCGCGCGCGCTTAAACTCCATCGCAATTCAGTTTGGAAGTTATGGCGTCAATGAACGCGGTCTATTTGTGGAGGCACTGAACATGTCGGACATTAAAAAATGGGACGTGGAGGACGAAAAGTTCTGGGAGTCCACCGGCAAGGGCATCGCAAACCGGAATCTGTGGATTTCCATCCCAAGCCTGCTGGTCGGGTTTGCCGTCTGGATCCTCTGGAGCATGGTCACGGTGCAGATGATCAACGCCGGGTTTCCGTTCAAACCGGTGGAACTGTTCACGCTCTCGGCGATCTCCGGCCTGACCGGCGCGACGCTGCGCATTCCGTCGAGCTTTTTCATCCGCATCGCCGGCGGCCGCAACACCATCGTGTTCACGACCGCGCTGCTGATAATTCCGGCCCTGTTCACTGGAATCGCGCTGCAGGATAAAAACACGCCGCTGTGGGTGTTCCAGATCCTCGCCTTTCTGTGCGGCTTCGGCGGCGGCAACTTCGCTTCATCGATGTCCAATATCAGCTTCTTCTTTCCGAAGCGCATGCAGGGTCTCGCCCTGGGTTTGAACGCCGGACTGGGGAACTTCGGCGTGACCACGATGCAGATCGTGGTGCCGCTGGTGATGACGTTTTCCCTGTTCGGCGCGCTGGGCGGTGACGGCATCCCGCTGGTGCAGGCTTCGGGCAGCCTGATCGGCAAGAGCGCGGCCGGAGCTATCACCTATATCCAGAATGCCGGCTTCGTCTGGCTGCTGCTGTTGGTGCCGCTTGCGTTCATCGGCTGGTTTGGCATGAACAACATCCTCACGCCTGAGGTTTCGCCGCATATCGGTTCGCCGCTGGCCGCGATGTCCAAGATCACCGGCATGCTGATGATCGGCTTCGTCACCGCCGCCGCCGGCCTGTATCTGATCCTGCCCGCGCCTATCGGGCTGGGTGCGCCCGGCTGGGCGAAGTGGTTCATCCTCGCGGGCATCATCGCCGCCACGGTATTCCTGATGAAGCTGATCCCGGGCGAGATCAAGCCCAACCTGCAGCGCCAGTTCAAGATCTTCGGCAACAAGCACACCTGGATCATGAGCATCATCTATACGATGACTTTCGGCAGCTTCATCGGCTATTCGGCCGGCTTCGCCCTGGCGATCAAGGTGATCTTCGGCTTCACGCACACGGTAGGCGCGGACGGAAGCATGACCAACGCGCTCAACCCGAACGGTCCGTCGGCCTTGATGTATGCGTGGATGGGGCCTTTCATCGGCGCCCTGATTCGGCCCGTAGGCGGCTGGGTCGCCGACAAGGTGGGCGGCGCCAAGGTGACGCAAATCGTTTCCGTCGTGATGATCGCAGCGGCCCTGGGTGTCGCGTACTACATGAAATCGGCCTACCAGTCGGCGACGCCCGAGCAGTACTTCATGCCGTTCTTCATTCTGTTCCTGGTCCTGTTCGCCGCCTCGGGGATAGGCAACGGCTCGACCTTCCGCACCATCGCCATCGTATTCCCGAAAGAGCAGGCCGGCCCGGTTCTGGGCTGGACTTCCGCGGTTGCGGCCTACGGCGCGTTCATCATTCCGCAGGTATTCGGCGAGCAGATCAAAGCCGCCACGCCGGAGAACGCGCTGTACGGTTTCGCCATTTTCTACGCCGTGTGCCTGCTGCTGAACTGGTGGTACTACCTTGGCCCGAAAGCGGAATACGATAATCCGTGAGCCGCGGGGATCGGATTCGAGTGAACATCGCAAGCATAGGCACTGAGCGTTTCTGGTTATTTCCGGGAGGCATGCATCATGGCGAGTCAGCCGATGACGCACTGGAACGCGGAGGATTCCGCATTCTGGGAGGGCGAAGGCCGTGCCATCGCCAGCCGCAACCTGTGGATCTCGATTCCGGCACTGATGCTTGCGTTCGCCGTGTGGATGGTGTGGAGCGCGGTGGTAGTCAACCTGCCCAACGTCGGCTTCGATTTGACGACACGGGAGCTGTTCTGGCTGGCGGCGCTGCCGGCGCTGTGCGGGGCGACGCTGCGCATCTTCTACTCCTTCATGGTGCCGATCTTCGGCGGCCGCCGCTGGACCGCGATCGCCACGGCCTCGCTGTTGCTGCCTGCGCTCGGCATCGGGTTCGCGGTGCGGGACCCGGGCACCAGCTATTCGACGCTGGTGGTGCTGGCGCTGCTGTGCGGGCTGGGCGGCGGCAATTTCGCCTCAAGCATGGCCAACATCAACTTCTTCTTCCCGAAGGCGCAGAAGGGCACGGCGCTCGGCCTGAATGCCGGGCTGGGCAACCTCGGCGTGTCGCTGGCGCAGTTCGTCGTGCCGGCGGTCATCACCATCGGAATGTTCGGCGCGCTGGGAGGCGAGCCGCAGACCTGGACCCGGGGCGCCGAGGTCAAGCAGTTGTGGCTGCAGAA
Organism: Burkholderiales bacterium; assembly: GCA_014860395.1. GTDB lineage: Bacteria > Pseudomonadota > Gammaproteobacteria > Burkholderiales > SG8-39 > 2-12-FULL-64-23. The sequence goes on from JACZJU010000109.1 coordinate 5,695, forward strand.
CGCCGGCTTTGTCTGGGTGCCTTTCATCGTGTTGTGCACGCTGGCGGCCTGGTTCGGCATGAACGATCTTGCGCCGGCCAAGGCCTCGTTTTCCGAGCAGACGAGGATCTTCAGGCGCAAGCACAGCTGGATCATGTGCTGGCTTTATCTGGGAACCTTCGGCTCGTTCATCGGCTACTCGGCGGGTTTTCCGCTGCTCAGCCAGAGTCAGTTTCCGCAGGCCAACGCGCTATCCTATGCATGGCTGGGGCCGTTGATCGCCGCGCTGATACGTCCTCTGGGCGGCTGGCTTGCCGACAAGCTGGGCGGCGCCCGCGTGACGTTGTGGACTTTCGCTGCGATGGCGGCCGGGGTGCTGGGCGTCCTTGGATTTCTTCCCGAGAGCGGACAGGGCGGAAGCTTCTATGGCTTCCTCGCGATGTTCATGCTGCTGTTTGCGGCGTCGGGCATAGGCAACGGCTCGACCTTCCGCATGATCCCGGTGATCTCCATGAATCAGCACCTGCGCGCCGCTGCCGGCGGCGGTCCGCATGCCGAGGATCGAGCCGTGCACAACGCCAACACGGAATCCGCGGCGGTGCTCGGATTTGCTTCGGCGATCGGCGCCTATGGCGGCTTTTTCATTCCGATGAGCTACGGCGTGTCGATATCGCTGAGCGGCACGGCGCACGCCGCGCTGGCTACTTTTTTGGTGTTTTACCTGGTCTGCATTGCAACGACGTGGTGGTACTACGCGCGGCGCCGGGCGCCGATGCCATGTTGAGGCAGGCATCCGTCATGTTTTGCAGAATGAATCCACGCAACGGAGAGGAACGAACATGAGCCATTTTCTCGATCGCCTTACTTATTTCGCGCAGGAAAGGGAGTCTTACGCCGACGGCCACGGCACGAAGACGCGCGAGGACCGTACGTGGGAGGAGGGCTATCGCCAGCGCTGGCAGCATGACAAGATCGTGCGCTCGACCCACGGCGTCAACTGCACCGGCTCGTGCAGTTGGAAAATCTACGTCAAGGGCGGGATCGTCACCTGGGAGACGCAGCAGACCGACTATCCGCGCACGCGTCCCGACCTGCCCAATCATGAGCCGCGCGGCTGCTCGCGCGGCGCCTCGTATTCCTGGTACATGTACAGCGCCAACCGGGTGAAGTACCCGATGGTGCGCGGGCGCCTCTTGCGTGCGTGGCGCGAGGCGCGCAAGTTGCTCGGCCCGGTCGAAGCCTGGGCTTCCATCGTCGAATCGCCGCAGGCCTCGAACGACTACAAATCGCGGCGCGGCCTCGGCGGTTTCGTGCGTTCGAGTTGGGAGGAAGCCAACGAGATCATCGCCTCCGCAAACGTCTACACCATCAAGAAGCATGGCCCCGATCGCGTGGTCGGGTTTTCGCCGATTCCGGCGATGTCCATGGTGTCTTACGCTGCGGGCAGCCGCTACCTGTCGCTGATCGGCGGTGTGTGCATGAGCTTCTACGATTGGTACTGCGACCTGCCGCCGGCGAGCCCGCAGACCTGGGGCGAGCAGACCGACGTGCCCGAATCGGCCGACTGGTACAACTCCACTTTTATCATGGCCTGGGGCTCGAACGTGCCGCAGACGCGCACGCCGGATGCGCACTTCTTCACCGAGGTGCGCTACAAAGGTGCGAAGATCGTTTCGGTCACGCCGGACTACTCGGAGGTGGCCAAACTCGGCGATCTGTGGCTGCATCCCAAGCAGGGCACCGATGCGGCGCTGGCGATGGCGATGGGGCATGTGATCCTGAAGGAGTTCCACCTGGATAAGCCGTCCGCCTATTTCCAGGACTATGCGCGCCGCTATACCGACCTGCCGATGCTGGTTAAGCTGGTCAAGCGCGACGGGCGCTACGTGCCCGACCGCTTTCTGCGCGCCACGGATTTCTCGGACAAGCTCTCGCAGGCGAATAATCCTGAATGGAAGACGGTCGCTTTGGACGAAAGCTCCGGCAAAGTGGTGGTGCCGAACGGTTCGATCGGCTTTCGCTGGGGGCAGACCGACGGCAAATGGAACCTGGAGGAGAGGGAGGCAGGGGGAGGGGAGGCGAAGCTGTGTGTGTCGCTGATCGACCGGCGCGACGAGGTCGCGCCGGTCGCCTTTCCCTATTTCGGCGGCATCGTCACCGAGAATTTCACCCATAACGAACAGGGCAATGACGTTCTGTTGCGCAATGTTCCGGTAAAAAAACTGCAGCTCGCCGAGGGCGAAATCCTGGTGGCAAGCGTGTTCGACCTGCTGGTCGCCAATTACGGCATCGACCGCGACCTGGGCGGCGACAACGTCGCAGCGAGCTACGACCAGAACGTTCCCTACACCCCCGCCTGGCAGGAAGCCATCACCGGGGTGAAGGCTGCCGACGTGATTTCGGTTGCGCGCCAGTTCGCCGAAAACGCCGACAAGACCCATGGCAAATCGATGGTGATCATCGGCGCGGGCATGAATCACTGGTATCACTGCGACATGAACTACCGCGGCATCATCAACATGTTGGTCATGTGCGGCTGCGTCGGCGTATCTGGCGGCGGCTGGGCGCATTACGTGGGGCAGGAGAAGCTGCGCCCGCAGACCGGCTGGACCGCGCTCGCCTTCGCGCTCGACTGGCATCGCCCGCCGCGGCAGCAGAACTCCACCTCGTTCTTCTACGCGCACACCGATCAGTGGCGCTACGAGAAGCTCGCGATCAGCGAAATCCTCTCGCCACTCGCGGATCCGAAGGATTACACCGGCTCACTCATCGATTACAACGTGCGCGCGGAGCGCATGGGCTGGCTGCCCTCCGCCCCGCAGCTGCAGACCAATCCGATTCAGGTGGTGAAGGACGCCGAGGCCCTAGGCATGGACCCCAAGGACTATGCCGTGAAGTCGCTCAAGGACGGCAAGCTGCGCATGTCCTGCGATGATCCGGACAATCCGGCCAATTTTCCGAGGAATCTCTTCGTCTGGCGCTCCAACCTGCTCGGCTCTTCGGGCAAGGGGCACGAGTATTTCCTCAAGCACCTTCTGGGCACGACGCACGGCGTGCAGGGAAAGGACCTGGGTGCCGAAGGCGGTGCAAAACCGGAGGAAGTGGCTTGGCGCGAAACGGCTCCCGAGGGCAAGCTCGATCTGCTGGTGACCTTGGATTTCCGTATGTCAACCACGTGCCTGTATTCGGACATCGTTTTGCCCACTGCCACCTGGTACGAGAAGAACGACCTCAACACTTCCGACATGCATCCGTTCATCCATCCGCTGTCCGCGGCGACCGACCCGGCGTGGGAGGCGCGGAACGACTGGGATATCTACAAAGGCTTCGCCAAGAAGTTCTCCGAGGTCTGCGTCGGGCATCTGGGCGTGGAAAAGGAACTGGTGCTGACGCCGCTGATGCACGACACGCCGGGAGAGCTGGCGCAAGCGCTGGACGTGAAGGAATGGAAAAAAGGCGAGTGCGACCTGGTGCCGGGCAAGACTGCGCCTACGATGACGGTGATCGAGCGCGACTATCCCAACACCTACAAGAAATTCACCGCGCTCGGCCCGCTGATGGCCAAGGTCGGCAACGGCGGCAAGGGCATCGCCTGGAATACGGAACACGAGGTGAAGCTGCTGGGCGAACTCAACTATGCGGTGACCGACGCGGGTATCACCCAGGGCATGCCGCGGATAGAAACCGACATCGACGCCTCCGAAGTCATCCTGATGCTGGCGCCCGAGACCAACGGCGAGGTCGCGGTGAAGGCGTGGGACGCGCTGTCGAAAATCACTGGTCGCGAACACGCTCATCTGGCACACCCGAAGGAGGACGAGAAGCTGCGCTTTCGCGACCTGCAGGCACAGCCGCGCAAGATCATTTCCAGCCCGACCTGGAGCGGCATCGAGTCGGAAAAGGTCAGCTACAACGCCGGCTGGACCAACATCAATGAACTCATTCCCTGGCGCACCCTGACTGGGCGCCAGCAGTTCTACCAGGACCACAAGTGGATGCTGGGCTTCGGCGAAGGCCTGTGCGTGTATCGCCCGCCGGTTGATCTGAAGACCACGCGCTCCATGCGCGGCGACAGGAGCAACGGCAACCCCGAGGTGATGCTGAACTTCATCACGCCGCACCAGAAATGGGGGATTCACTCGACCTATACCGACAATGTGCTGATGCTGACGTTGTCGCGCGGCGGGCCCATCGTATGGCTGTCGGAGGACGACGCCAGGAAGGCCGACATCGTCGACAACGACTGGATCGAGCTCTACAACGTGAACGGTGCGATCGCGGCGCGCGCGGTGGTGAGCCAGCGGGTGCTGCCCGGCATGTGCATGATGTATCACGCACAGGAAAAAACCATCAACACCCCGGGCTCTGAGATTACCGGCACCCGCGGCGGCATCCATAACTCGGTGACGCGCATCGTCACCAAACCCACCCACATGATAGGCGGCTACGCGCAGCTCTCCTACGGCTTCAACTACTACGGAACCATAGGCACCAACCGCGACGAGTTCGTGGTGGTGCGCAAGATGAAGAACGTGGACTGGCTCGACGAACCGGAGGTTGCCGTGACAGAAGGAGTTGAATCATGAAAGTACGCGCTCAAATCGGCATGGTGCTGAATCTCGACAAATGCATCGGCTGTCACACTTGCTCGGTCACCTGCAAGAACGTCTGGACCAACCGCGAAGGCATGGAATACGCCTGGTTCAACAACGTCGAGACCAAGCCCGGCATCGGCTATCCGAAGCAGTGGGAGAACCAGGACAAGTGGAACGGCGGCTGGGTGCGCAAGGGTAACGGCAAGATCCAGCCCAAGCAGGGCGGCAAGCTCGAAGTCCTGCTGAAGATCTTCGCCAATCCCAACCTGCCGCAGATCGACGACTACTACGAGCCGTTCACATACGACTACCAGCACCTGCACAATGCGCCGGAGATGAAGGCGCCGCCGACCGCGCGGCCGCGCTCGCTCCTCACCGGCGAGCGAATGGAGAAAATCGAAGGGGGGCCGAACTGGGAAGAAATTCTCGGCGGCGAGTTCGCCAAGCGCTCCGTGGATTCGAACTTCGACGATATGCAGAAGGAGATGTACGGCCAATTCGAAAACACCTTCATGATGTATCTGCCGCGCCTGTGCGAGCACTGCCTCAAGCCGACCTGCGTGGCTTCCTGCCCGTCGGGTTCGATCTACAAGCGTGAGGAAGACGGCATCGTTCTCATCGATCAGGACAAATGCCGCGGCTGGCGCATGTGCGTGTCCGGCTGCCCGTACAAGAAAATCTATTACAACTGGTCCACCGGCAAGGCGGAGAAATGCATTTTCTGCTATCCGCGCATCGAATCGGGACAGCCGACGGTGTGTTCGGAGACCTGCGTTGGGCGCATCCGCTACCTCGGTGTGATGCTCTACGACGCGGACCGCATCCTCGATGCGGCCAGCGTGGAAAACGAAAAAGACCTGTACAAGGCCCAGCTCGGGGTGTTCCTCGACCCCAACGCGGCCGAAGTCCAGGCGCAGGCGCGCGCCGACGGCGTGCCGGAGGCATGGATCCAGGCGGCACAGGCTTCACCTGTATACAAAATGGCGATGGAGTGGAAGGTGGCGCTGCCGCTGCATCCGGAATACCGCACCCTGCCCATGGTCTGGTACGTGCCGCCGCTGTCGCCGATCAGCGCCGCCGCCAATGCGGGGCAGCTAGGCAGCTTCGGCGCGCTGCCCGACGTGCGCAGTCTGCGCATACCGCTGCAGTACCTCGCCAACCTGCTTACAGCGGGCGACGAGGCGCCGGTGGTGGCGGCGCTGGAGCGGATGCTCGCCATGCGCGCCTATATGCGCGACCGGCATGTGGAACAAAGCGAGAACGCGGCGGTGCTGAAGCAGGTTGGGCTGTCGCAGGCCGAAGTGGAGGAGATGTACCGCTACATGGCGATCGCCAACTACGAGGACCGCTTCGTCATTCCGACCACGCACCGCGAGTACGCGGAGAACGCCTACGACCTGCGCGGCGGCTGCGGCTTCTCCTTCGGCAACGGCTGCTCGGACGGTCAGTCCGAAGGGAGCCTCTTTGGCGGCAAGAAGCACAAGACCATCCCGATCAAGTCGCTGTCCTAGGAGACAACAAATGAAAACGCTAAAGCTGCTTGCCGTGTTGCTAAGCTACCCCTCCGAGGAACTGGTGGCTGCCCTGCCGGAGATCGCGCAAAGGCTCACCGCGGAATCCGCGCTGCGGGGTCCGACGCAGGATGCGTTGGCCGGTCTGCTGGCCGAATTGAAGCGGGAAGACCTGCTCGACTTGCAGGAGCGCTATGTGGCGCAATTCGATGCCGGCCGTTCGACCTCGCTGCATCTGTTCGAACACGTGCACGGCGATTCGCGCGACCGCGGTCAGGCGATGGTGGACCTGAATGCGATGTATGCGCGCTCGGGTTATGTACTCACCGTGAACGAGCTGCCCGATTACCTCCCGGCGGTGCTGGAGTATCTCGCCAGCCGGCCGGTGGAGGAGGTGCATGAGTTGATCGAGGACTGCGCCCATATTCTGCGCGCGATCGGCGAGCGCCTGAGCGGAGGCGGCAGCCCTTATGCCGCCATTTTTGCAGCGCTGCTCGATCTGCACGGGGCGGCGCCACTCGCGGCACCAAAGAAGACGGCCAAACCGCAGGCTGCGCAATCGCTGGATGACGAGTGGGATGAGACTCCGGTGGAGTTCGGTCCGAATGCAGCCGCGCATGGCGCACAGCAGTCTCGGCCGCAATTCATCCGCTTTGTCCCCAAGAATCCCTGAACCCAGAATCCGGAGCGACACATGGACCTCAAGAGCTATCTGAACCAGTTCCTGTTCGGCTACTACCCCTACATCTGCCTGACCGTGTTCTTTCTCGGCAGCCTGATCCGCTTCGACCGCGAGCAGTACACATGGAAGAGCGACTCGTCACAGTTGCTGCGCCACGGCCAGCTGCGCTGGGGGTCGAACCTGTTCCACATCGGCATCCTCGGCATATTTTTCGGCCATCTCGGAGGCTTGCTTACGCCGCACGTCGTTTGGGAAATACTGGGCGTGCCGGCGAGCGAAAAGCAACTGACCGCCATGATAGCGGGCGGAATCTTCGGGGTTATCCTGACCGTCGGGCTGGTTATCCTGCTGCTGCGCCGCCTCGGCGATGCGCGCATTCGCGCCAGCAGCAAGCCGACCGATACTCTGGTGCTGGTGCTGTTCCTGGTACAGGTGTTGATCGGGCTGAGCACGATTGCGGTATCGGCGCAGCACCTCGACGGCTCGGAAATGTTGAAACTGATGGACTGGGCGCAGCGGATCTGGACCTTCCGCGCCGGGGCCGCGAATCTCATTGCCGACGCCTCGATCGTGTTCAAGCTGCACCTGACGATCGGCCTCACCATTTTCCTGCTGTTTCCGTTCACGCGCCTGGTGCATATCTGGAGCGGTTTTGCCTCGGTATTCTATCTGCTGCGGCCGTATCAGCTGGTGCGCAGCCGCGGCGGCAATCGCTAAGAGTCTAGTTGGTCTTCGATATATCGCACACGGCAAAACACACTGGAGTACAGGCCATGCCAATGACGGAGAAAGGCAAGAGCTATTCGGTCCTCGCGATGAACACGCTGGCCTTCACGGTCAATTTCGCCATCTGGACCATGTTCTCGATTATCGGCATCCGTATCAAGCGCGAGCTCGGACTCAACGAGACCGAGTTCGGCCTGCTGGTCGCCACGCCGATCCTGACCGGCTCCCTGGTGCGCCTGCCGCTGGGCGTGCTCACCGATCGCTACGGCGGCCGCATCGTCTATTTCATCCAAATGCTGCTGGTTGCGATCCCGACCTATGGCCTGGCCTTCGCGACCCAGTACTGGCAGTACCTGACCATCGGCCTGTTCGTGGGCCTGGCCGGCGGCTCGTTTGCGATTGGCATTGCTTACACCTCGGCGTGGTTCCCCAAGGAGAAACAGGGCACGGCAATGGGCATTTTCGGCGCGGGCAACGCAGGCGCCGCAGTGACCAACCTGGTCGCTCCCTTGATCGTGGTGGCCTTCGGCTGGCGCGCCGTGCCCCAGGTTTATTCGGTCTCTATGCTGATCATGGCCGTGGTTTTCTGGTTTTTCACTTTCCCCGATCCGAAGCAGGTGGAGCGCAAACAGAGGAAGGAGCATCTGACTCTGGCGCAGCAGTTGGCGCCGCTGACGGAAGCCCGCGTCTGGCGCTTTGGCCTGGCGTATTACTTTGTTTTCGGCGGATTCGTCGCGCTGGCGCTATGGTTGCCGAAATATTACATCGGCGAGTACGGACTGGACCTGAAGCACGCGGCCTTGATCTCCATGTTCTTCACTCTGCCCTCGGGTTTGATCCGAGCACTTGGCGGATGGGTGTCCGATCGCTGGGGCGGAGACACGGTAACCTGGTGGGTATTCTGGGTCAGCATCGCCTGCCTGTTCTTTCTTTCCTATCCGCCGACGACGCTGACGGTGCACGGCATCAAGGGTGATTTCAACTTCAGCATCGGCGCCGGTGTCGTGCTGTTCACGGTTCTGGTGTTCATCGTTGGCATGGCACAGGGCATAGGCAAGGCGAGCGTCTACCGCAGCCTCGCCGATTACTACCCGAACAACATGGGCTCGGTCGGCGGTCTGGTGGGCGTGATAGGCGGCCTGGGCGGCTTTTCCATGCCGATCATGTTTGGCATCGCCGCTGACGCCTCCAATGTGCGCAGCAGCGCCTTCATGCTCATGTTCGCTGTGCTGGGCGGCGTGATGATCTGGACCTGGGCCGCCGCACGCAGCGAACGCGAAGCGATCCTCGAGAAGGACACCGGCCTGCGCAATCAACTGGTGCAGGAGCATCTCCTCGACGCGCGCGCCGGCGCCGGAAGCTGGCTCGCCAATTGGCGCCCCGACGACGAGGCCTTCTGGCAGGCCACGGGCAGGCGCATCGCCTTGCGCAATCTGCTGTTCTCCATGCCGCCCTTGTTCCTGTCCTTCGCCGTATGGATGGTATGGAGCATGGTGGTGATCGAGCTGCCGAAAATCGGATTCAATTTCAGCACGGGCGAATTGTTCTGGCTGGCCGCGCTGCCCGGGCTGTCGGGTGCCGGACTGCGCCTGGCGTATTCCTTCGTTGTGCCGATTTTCGGCGGCAGGAACTTTACGGTGTTCAGCACGGTGACGCTGCTCCTGCCGGCGCTGTGGATGGCGCTGGCGGTGCAGGATCCGAACACGAACTACGTCGTGTTCGTGGTGATCGCGCTGCTCTGCGGTCTGGGCGGCGGCAACTTCTCGGCGAGCATGGCCAACATCAGCTTCTTCTTCCCGAAGCGCATGCAAGGCACGGCACTGGGCTGGAATGCGGGCGCAGGCAATCTGGGCGTCGGCGTGATGCAGGCCGTGGTGCCGCTGAGCATCTACGGCGGTGCGCTCGCCGTCATGGGCGGCGGTCCGCAGAACTACAACGATCCTGCCATCAGTCAGGTCTGGCTGCAGAACGCGGGTTATATCTGGGTGCCGTTCATACTGCTGGCGGCGCTCGGCGCCTGGTTCGGCATGCACAATATCCGCGGCGCGCGCGCGACGTTCCGCGAGCAGGCCGTGATCTTCCGGCGCAAGCATGCATGGATGCTCGGCTGGCTCTACGGCGGGACATTCGGCTCTTTCATCGGCTTTGCCGCCGCCTTTCCGACATTACTGGCGACGCAGTTTCCGGACTCGGGCCTGCTCAAATACGCATTCGTCGGCCCGCTGATCGGCGCCCTGATACGGCCGCTGGGCGGTTGGCTCGCCGACCGCGTCGGCGGGGCACGGGTCACGTACTGGAACTTCGTCGTCATGTTCGTCGCGTCGCTCGCCATCGCCGGATTCCTTCCCAGCGGAGCGGATCCCGGAGCAGCCCTCGCGTTCTATGCGGCATTCATGCTGCTGTTCCTGACGACCGGCATTGGCAACGGATCGGTGTTCCGCATGGTGCCCACCGTATTCATGACCATCCACCAGCTCTGGGCGAAGGGGCAGGGCGAGGAAGCGATGGCGAAAGCGAAGCGCGAGGGCGAAATCGAGGCCTCGGTTGCCCTGGGCTTCACCGCCGCGATCGCCGCGCTCGGACTGTTCTTTATCCCGGTCGCGGTAGGCGTGTCTCTACAGACGAGCGGCAGTCCGCATGCCGCTTGGTACGTGTTCATCGTCTTCTATCTGAGCTGCGTTCTCGGCACCTGGTGGTGGTACCGGCGCAAGGACGCCGAGATTCGCTGCGATTAGGCGCAGACCCGGCAATCAGGCAACGCCGAGATAGGCCTGGCGGATATAGTCGTCAACTGCCAGTTCGGCGCTCGTACCCTCTCGGCCGACGCGCCCGTGCTCCAGCACGTAGACGCGGTCGGCGATGCGCAGCGCCGACTGCGCGTCCTGTTCGGCCATCAGGATGGCCGTGCCACCGCGTTGGATTCGCTTGATCGCGCCGAAGATCTCCATTTTCAGGCGGTGGGCGATACCGACCGAAGGTTCGTCGAGCAGCAGCAGCGCCGGCTTGCCCATCAGCGCGCGCCCGATCGCCACCATCTGCTGCTGGCCGCCAGAGAGCGTGCTTACGACCTGCGACGCGCGTTCCTGCAATATCGGAAACAGGTGGTAGACCTGCTCGAGGTCGGCTGCGACCGCCGCCTTGTCCCGCCGCAGATAGGCGCCCAGCAACAGGTTCTTCAGCACGGTCAGTTCGGGGAACAGCCGCCGGCCCTCAGGACAGTGGCAGATGCCCTTGCCGACCACCGCGTGCGCCGGGTAGCGCTGCAGCGATTCGCCGCGCAGATCGAGTACGCCGGTCGATGGCTGGGCGCGCGAAATCGCCTTGAGCAGGGTCGACTTGCCCGCTCCATTGGGACCGAGCACCGCGACGAACTCGCCCTCGGCCACGGAGAGCGAGACGTTTTCCAGCGCCACTGCCTTGCCGTAGGAAACCGACAGATCACGGATCTCAAGCAGCATCGGTTTGCTCCTCGGCCTGTTCGTCCCCGCGCCCGATATAGGCCTCGATTACCGCGGGGTGGCGCACGATGTCTTCGGGCGTGCCCTCGGCAATCATCTCACCGAAGTCGAGCGCGATGACGCGGTCTACCAGGCGCATGAATTCGTGCAGCTTGTGTTCGATCAGCATCACCGTGAGCCCCTGTTCGGCATGCACGCTGCGGATCAACGCCGACAAGTCGTTGATCTCGCCGCTGCCGAGACCGGCGAAGGGTTCGTCCAGCAGCAGCAGTGCCGGCTTTGCCGCCAGCGCCCGCGCGATCTCCAGTCGGCGCTGGTCGCCGTAGGAAAGCGTCTCCACCGGCAACAGCGCCTTGCCGCCGAGACCGACCTGATCGAGCAGCGCGAGCGCGCGCTGATCCAGATCGCTGCGGTCTATGCCCTGGGCGCCGAGCCCACCGACGACCGCGTTCTCGAGCACGCTCATGCCGATGAACGGGCGACACAGCTGAAAGGTGCGTGAAATGCCGAGCCCGGCGATGCGGTAGGGCGCGAGACCGCGCAGATTGCGGCCTTTGAACACGACGCTGCCGCTGTCAAAAGGAATGAAACCGGTGAGCAGGTTGTACAGCGTGGTCTTGCCGGCGCCGTTGGGACCGAGGATGCCGACGATCTCACCCGGCTCGATTGAAAACGAGACATCCCTGACCGCCTGCAGGCCGCCGAAATGCTTGTTGAGGCCGGAGACCTCCAGCAGCGCGCTCATTGCGGCCTCCCGAGCTTCGCCTTCACGCGGCGCCAGGTCGGCGCGATCAGGCCGTTCGGCAGGAAGAACAGGATCAGGATCAGGGTGCAGCTATAGACCATCAGGCGCCATTCGCCGAAATCGCGCAGCAGCTCGGTCAGCAGCACCAGCAGGATCGCGCCGCCGACCGGCCCGTAGATGCTCGCCATGCCGCCGACGTAGACCATGGTGATAATGGTGATGGAGGTAACCACGGCGAACAGCTGCGGGCTCACCTGTAGCTGGTAGTGCGCATAGAGCGCGCCGCCGGCGCCGGCGAAGGCCGCGCTGATGACGAGCGATGCGATCTTGTAGTACGTGACATTGATGCCGGCGGCTTGGCAAGTGGCTTCGTCGCCGCGAATCGCGCGCAGAATCAGCCCCCAATGCGATCGCGCCAGCGCCAGCAGCAGAGCAGTTGTCACCACCAGGGTGGCGAGGGCGAAATAGTAGAAGCCGAGCTGCGAGTGGATCAGCGGCTCAATGCCGTTGATGCCTTCCTCGCCGCCGGTCTGCTCCCAGAATATGAGCATCAGCCGCTGCATGATGACCGCGCCGGAGAGCATCGCCAGCGCGAAATAGGGGCCCCTGAGCCGCAGCGTCGGCAGACCGATGATCAGCGCGAACACCGTGGCCGCGATCATCGACGCGGGCAAGCTCCACCAGCCGCTGAAGCCGAACTTGGTGTTGAGGAAGCCTGCGGTATATGCGCCGACGCCGATGAACAGACTGTGGCCGAAATTCTCGCGCCCGGTCAGGCCGGACATGAAATCCCAGCTCACCGCCCAGATCCCGTAGATCACGCTGACCGTGAGCACGCCTATCAGGTAATTGCCGCCGAAGACCAGCGGCAGCACCGCCATGAAGGCGACGAATCCAGCTGCGCCGGCGAAATCGATACGCTTGCCGAACATCAGAACGCCGCGCGCTTGCCGAACATGCCCGCGGGCCGGAATACCAGCATCAGCAGGGTCGCAGCCACCGAAACGATCTCGGTCCACGAGGTCGAGATGGTGTAGCCGACGATGGTCTCGGCGTAGCCCAGCATCAGCGCCGCGAGTATGCTTCCCGGGATTGAGCCGAGCCCGCCGACGATCACGATCGCGAACGCCTTGACGATAGGCAGCAGCCACATCGTCGGCTGTACCGTGAGAAACGGCCCGGCGAGCACACCGGCGGCGGCTGCCAGCGCCGCCGATAGGGCCATCACGATCGAGAAGATCCGGTCGCTGGGAATGCCCATGTAGCTGGCTGCCTCCGGGTCTTGCGATACCGCGAGGATCGCCGATCCGAGCCGCGTGCGCTGAATGAAAAGCCAGAGCAGGCCGATCAATACCACGCTGACGCCCAGCGCGAGCAGCCTTTGCCCGCCGACATCGACGCCGCCGATGGTGAATTTCCTCGACACAAATTCCGGCACGTTGCGGTATTCGGAGCCGAAGGTGAGGAACAAGGCCTGCTCGACCACCAGGGCGACTGCGAGCGTGATCATCAGCACCGCGAGTTGCGAGCGGCGCATGGGCCGGACCAGCACCTTTTCCACGAATACGCCGAACAGCGCGACCAGACCGATTGCGAGCAGCGCCGCCGGAAGCAGCGGCATGTGCAAATGGGAGGTGAAGTAATACGCGCCATACGCGCCAAGCGCGTAGAACGAGCCGTGCGCAAGATTGAGAACCCGCGCCACGCCGAATATCAGCGTGAACCCGACCGCGAGCATCGCATAGATTGCGCTGCTAACCGCGCCGTGGATGAGGATTTCGAGCAAAGCAAGCCCCTTTGATTTATGTGTCGCCCGCGGCGCGACCGTTGCCGGCCGCGTCGTGGATGGCTTGAACTAGGGAATGCTTATTTTTTGATCCACGGCGGATATACGAACTCGGCGGTGCGCATAGTCTTGGGATAAATGACCTCGCGGTCGCAATTTTCGCGCCACTGGGCGAAGATGAGCGCCGGCCCTTTGTAGGTTGCGGAGCCCGGTTTGACGTCGTGCGTCGCGTCGAACTGGATAATGCCGGGAATGCCGACGTAATTCGTCTTTTCCAGTTCCTTGATTACCGCGTCGGCGTTGGTGGTCTTGGCGCGCTCCACAGCTTGCGCGTAAATGTAGACCGCGTCATTGGCCCCGAACGCGGTGTATACGGGCTGGCGCGAAGTGCGTTTCACGAACTCATCCCAGAACGGGATGGTCTTCGGCGTGAGGGGCGCGCGCGTGGCAAAGTTCACCGCCAGCTCGCCAATCGATTTGCCGCCGATGCGCTTGCAGAAGTCGCCGTCCATGCTCTTGACGTCGATGCCGCCGTAAGGCATGGGGAAGCGCGCGTCATACCATTGCTTGGCGAAGACATCGCTCGATGCGTGCGACAGGATCACGACCATATACTGCGCGCCCGAGTCCTTCACTTTGGAGAACAGCGGCGAGAAGTCGGAAGTTTGCGCATCGAACATTTCCGTCACGCGCACGTCCGCGCCTGCTGCAGTGGCGCCTTTTTTCAACAGCGGCACCAGATCCTGCACCCACTTGGCGTTTTCGCCGACGATCGCGATTTTGCTGATGCCGAGTTCGCCCTTGACGAAATTGGAGATGAAGTCGGTGAGTTGGCCGGCCTGAATGGCCGAATTGAGCGGCCCGACGCGGAAAATGTACTTGTAGTCATCGTAATCCTGTTTTACCTTCGCGGTGATCGAAGGCGAAGCCGCGCCGACGCCGAGGTAAATGGTCTTGGCTCGGGAAATGTGCGGCAACTGCGCCAGCGTTACGCCGCTGGTGTAACCGCCGATCAGCACGTCGACTTTCTCGTCGGCGGTGAGCTTTTTAATCGCGCTGATGCCGGTTTCCGGGTTTTCGGTCTCGTCGGCGACGACCATTTCGAGTTTGCGCCCGAGCACGCCGCCCTTGGCGTTGATGTCGTCGACCGCCATCTTGATCGCGTCCTGGGTATCGCGGCCTACCTGGAGCTGCATCGACGTGGGCACGCCGATCAGGATCGGCTTCGTTTGCGCTGTTGCGGGCGTCGCGGCTATACCGGCCGCTACGCAGACTGCAGAGAACAGAACACTCAGCTTCTTCATCATGACTCCTCCTTTGGGTTTTCGGGTGTGACGCGGAACCAGTTGTTATCCTGCAGGCCGTCTTTGCGGTCTTTTTTCGGCACGGCGCCGCGCGCGGACCGTGGGTGGATGGCAATTTATCACGAATCGAAATACGGTGGTGGCAGCCGCAAGCTAGGTTTCGCCGGGAATCTCCACCACCCGCTGCGACTGCAGCGTCGCGATGCGCTCGGCGTCGTAGCCGAGTTCCGCGAGAACCTCCCGCGTGCGCTCGCCCACGCGATACGGCGCTGGGCCGCCGGGGGCGACCGGCTTGCGGTCTACATGGACAGGCAGTGCGGTTACGCGTATGCGACCACGACCTTGATGCGGAATCTCCGGAAATGCCGAGCGCGCCGCCAACTGTGGAAGCTCGATGACCTCTTCGGGCGAGAGCATGGGCGCCGCCGGAATACGTGCCACGGATAGCGTTTCAACCGCCTGCTCGACGCTGTCGAATTGGTCCAGGCGTTCGCGCAGGATCTGAATCAGCGCCGCCCAGTTCGTGCGCCGCGCCATGACTGTGGCAAAGCGCGGGTCGTTCTCGAGCTCGGGCCGGCCGATAAATGCCACCACGCGCGGCCACATGTGCGGCGCTCCGGCGCTTTGCATCGCGAGGTAGCGCTCGCCGATAGGGTGCACCAGCATGCCGATGCGCGGCTCGCGCGCGACCTTGCCGCCGTTCAGCAGCGAGCCGTAGGTAAGATCGTCCGCCGCAATCAGGCACTCGAGCATGGACACGTCCAGATACGCCCCGCGCCCGTTGCGGCCGCGCCGCAGCAGCGCCGCACAGATTGCGCCGAACGCGTGAGTACCGGCGAGCACGTCGGCAGTCATCAGGTAGGACACGCGCGGTGTGGATTCGTCGCCGCGCTCCAGGTCCATTATGCCGGAAATGGCGTTGATCAGATGCGCATACGCCTGCGTCGAACGCATCGGCCCGGTCTGGCCGAATCCCGATATGGAGCAGTAGACGAGGTCGGGGCGCAGGGCCAGCAGTGTCGCCGCATCCAGGCCGTAGCGCGTCATTACGCCGGGGGAAAAATTTTCCACGACCACATCGGCGCGGCGCACCAGATCGAGCACGACATCGCGCGCCTGCGGATGGCCAAGATCGATCGCGATGCTCTCCTTGCCCGCGTTCAGGCGAGCAAAATAACTGCTTTGGTCCGTGCGCGCGGGGTCGAGCTGGAGCACGGTATGGCGGATTTCGTCGCCTTCGCCCGGGCGCTCGATCTTGATTACGCGCGCGCCGAGATCCGCCAGCATGCGCGTCGCATACGGTCCGGCAAGCACGCGCGTGAAATCGAGGACGGTGAGGCCCGCGAGCAGGGGTTCGTCCGGGCTGACAGTGGCGGATTGGTTCATGGGGGAGGCCGGCAATGGTCGCGGTTGGAGTCGGGAGTGCTTAGCTTACAGCATAGTCGGGTGTCGGCACCAGCCGCGCGTTTGCGATGCGCGTTGGGTACGGAGGTAGAATGCGCTGCATGAAGGCCTATGCGATCCTGTTCTGTTGCACTGGCAACATCTGCCGCTCGCCGACTGCGGAAGGCGTATTCGCAAAAAAGATTGCGGACGCGGGGTTGGTCGGGCGTGTAGTTGTCGATTCGGCCGGCACGCATGGATATCACGTGGGCGAGGCGCCCGATCCACGCACGCAAAGCGCCGCCAAAGTGCGCGGCTATGACCTGTCGACGATGCGCGCACGCCGCGTCGAGCGCGCTGATTTCGAGCGCTTCGATCTGGTGCTGGCGATGGATCATGACAACCGCGCTTTCCTGGCGCGGCTGTGCCCGCCTTCCAGCAGTCACAAACTGAAGCTGATGATGGAATACGCGCATGGATACACGGACAGCCAGGTGCCCGACCCGTATGGCGGCGGACCCAAGGGTTTCGATCGAGTGCTGGATATGCTGGAGGACGCGACCGAGGGCTTGCTGGAAGCGTTGCGCTCGAGCGGCTTGAAGTGATCGCTACAGCGCAGTGCCCGCGAAAAACTTGTCTTCGGGGGCGCTGCGCTATTGCGTGGATGCAGACCTATTTCTTTGTTTCAACGATCTCCAGC
Source organism: Burkholderiales bacterium (assembly GCA_014860395.1). GTDB lineage: Bacteria > Pseudomonadota > Gammaproteobacteria > Burkholderiales > SG8-39 > 2-12-FULL-64-23. Next base: position 22,564 of record JACZJU010000109.1, read on the forward strand.
GGCCCGGTGTCGGGAGGCGGCGTACGCCGCGGACGCGGCTGCGCAGCCGCCATTCGTGGTTCGACCATCGGTTCGACCGGCTTCACCTTGCTCGGATCGGTCTGAATCATCACCAGACCGCTTTCCTGCAGCGCCGTCTCCACGGCGATGACCGGCGCGGGCGGCGGTGCCGGCTCCGAACGCACAGGAGTCGGCATAGGAGCAGCTTGCACCGGAGCTGGTTGCATCGGTGCAGGTTCCGCATGAACCGCCGGCATTTCTGCCAAGGGCTCCGCTAGGATCGCGGGTTCAGCGACGAGGACAGGCACCGGCACTTCGGCCACCGGGGCGTGAACCACCTCGGCCGGTGCTGGCGCCGAAAATCTTTCCTCCGGCACTGCATGCTGCGCCGGCATTTGAATTTCGGCTTCAGCTCCGTCTCCGCCTTCGGCACGTTCCGCTCTGGCCGCATGTTCCGCTTGTGCAGCGCGTTCTCCGCGTTCGGTAGACTCGATACGCTCGCCGCGACCCCCGCGTTCGCCACGGTCTCCGCGGTCTCCGCGCTCACCCCGACCGCCGCGACCACGCCGGCCGCGACTGCGGCCGGGTTCACCGCCGCCTTCGGGGCGCTGCTCATCCTGGGGCTTGGCTTCAGCGCCGGTCGCCAGTTCGGCCTGCGGTTGCCGCGGCGGGCGTGGCGGGCGTTGCTCACGCGGCTCACGCGGCGGACGCTCTCCGCGCTCGGGACGAGCTTCGCGTTCCGGACGGCCTGTGCGTTCCGGGCGTTCACCGCGGCCACGCTCCTGACGGGGCTCGCGCGGCTCGCGCTGTTCTGTCCGATTGACTTCAGTCTGCGCCGGCCGGCCGTCGCGCCCGCCGCGATCCTGGCGGTCGCGTCCACCGCGTCCGCCACGCCCGCCGCGTTCGCTACGCTCGCCGCGCTCACCACGCTCACCACGTTCGCGCCTGGGTTCGCGCCGCGAGGGACGGATGCCGCTGCTTGGCTCTGCCTCGGTTTTCGCAGCGCCAGCTTTGAACCAACCCATGATGCGCGAGATGATGCCTGGCTGCGCCAGGACCTCTGCCGGTTTCGGTATGGATATCGGGGCCGGTTCGCCCGCGGGAATGCCTTGTACGGCGGCCTGCGGCCGCACTGCTTTGGGTTCCACGCCGGTCTGCGAGTTGATCTCTTCCTCGGCAGGCATCTGCACCAGGTTATAGCTGGCGGCCATGGGCTCAGCCTGATTCAGGTCGTCGTGGCGCAGACGTGAAATCTGGTAATGCGGCGTTTCCAGATGGATGTTCGGGATCAGCACCACATTGACCTTGAGGCGCGCCTCGACGCCATGGATGTCGGTGCGTTTCTCGTTCAGCAGGAAAGTCGCCACGTCCACCGGCACCTGGGCATGCACGGCGGCGGTGTTTTCCTTCATTGCTTCTTCCTGGATGATGCGCAGGATATGCAGTGCGGTGGACTCTATGCCGCGGATATGACCGATGCCGTTGCAGCGCGGGCAGGTGATGGTGCTGCCTTCGCCTAGCGACGGGCGCAGGCGCTGGCGCGACAACTCCATCAGGCCGAAGCGCGAGATCTTGCCCATTTGCACGCGCGCGCGATCGAAATGCAGCGATTCGCGCAGGCGGTTTTCGACGTCGCGCTGGTTGCGCTGCGATTCCATGTCGATAAAGTCGATCACGATCAGCCCGCCCAGGTCGCGCAGGCGCAGCTGGCGTGCGATCTCCTCGGCCGCCTCGAGATTGGTGCGGAACGCGGTTTCCTCGATGTCGCTGCCGCGCGTCGAGCGCGCCGAGTTGACGTCGATCGCCACCAGCGCCTCGGTGTGGTCTATGACCACGGCCCCGCCCGCGGGCAGGTTCACCTGGCGCGAGTAGGCGGTCTCGATCTGGTGCTCGATCTGGAAGCGCGAGAACAGGGGGACGTCGTCGCGGTAGCGCTTTACCCGGTTGACGTTGTCCGGCATCACATGCGCCATGAACTGCTGCGCCTGTTCGTAGATCGAATCGGTGTCGATCAGGATCTCGCCGATTTCCGGATGAAAGTAGTCGCGGATGGCGCGAATGACCAGGCTGCCTTCCTGGTAAATCAGGAATGCGCCTTTCTGGCTGGTGGACGCCTCCTCGATCGCGTGCCACAGCTGCAGCAGGTATTTTAGGTCCCAGTCGAGTTCCTCCACCGAGCGGCCGATGCCGGCGGTGCGCGCGATCACGCTCATCCCCGGGGGGAGCGGGAGCTGGTCCATGGTATCGCGCAACTCTTCGCGGTCTTCGCCTTCGACGCGTCGCGACACGCCGCCGCCGCGCGGGTTGTTCGGCATGAGCACCAGGTAGCGTCCCGCGAGGCTGATGAAGGTGGTGAGCGCCGCGCCCTTGTTGCCGCGTTCGTCCTTCTCCACCTGGACGATCAGTTCCTGACCTTCCTTGAGCGCATCCTGGATGCGCGCGCGGCCTACGTCCACGCCGGCCTTGAAATAGGCGCGGGCGACTTCCTTGAACGGGAGAAAACCGTGGCGATCGGTGCCGTAGTCGATGAACGCAGCTTCCAGGCTGGGTTCGACGCGGGTGATGACACCTTTGTAGATATTGCTCTTGCGTTGCTCTTTCGAGGCCGATTCAATGTCGAGGTCAATCAGTTTTTGGCCATCGACTATGGCGACACGTAATTCCTCAGCCTGTGTCGCATTAAACAGCATGCGCTTCATGAATGTTGCTCCCGCGCGCGCATGGGCAGGACAAATCTCGGGCAGGACAAACCTGGGCCTAAATGTTCAGGTACTTATCGATGCATTCCAGTCTTGGATAAGAAAAGTGGAAGGGGAATCGGTTGGGTTTGTCGTACTTATCTTCGGTACTCGTACCGAAGTTCGCAATCTGCCGCTGCTCTTACAGCGCGCCAAATCAATTACACTCTCGCTACTTCCGGTGAGCGATATTAACCGCATTGCCCAGGGTTACGGCCTTCCGGGCCGCAAAACCGGGGACGTGTTCAGGTCTGAAATGTCATTTCGACTCTACAAACCCTGTCCCGCGACTGAGCCAGTAGGAACATTATAAGCAAAATGAAGGATTTAAGTAAAGTTTCCGTGAAGCTGGAGGAAATTGGCCCGGAAACCTCGGGCCAGCGCGTCGACAATTTCCTGCTAAGACTTTGCAAAGGCGTGCCCAAGAGCCATATTTACCGCATTCTCAGAAGCGGCGAAGTGCGGGTCAACAGCGGACGCGTGGACGCGACCTATCGCCTGCAGGAGGGCGACCGGGTGCGCATTCCGCCGCTGCGGCTGGGGGCGAAGGCGGCTGCGCCAAAGCCACCGAAGCCGATCGACCTGCCGTTGTTATACGAGGACGAAGGGCTCATCGCCGCCAACAAACCCGCCGGTTTGGCGGTGCACGGCGGCAGCGGCATCAGCCATGGCGTGATTGAGCAGTTGCGCGCGGCGCGCCCCGGGGCGAAATTCCTCGAGCTGGTGCACAGACTCGACCGCGACACCTCGGGGCTGCTGCTGCTGGCGAAAAAACGTTCGGTGCTCACGGCAATGCATGAACTGATCCGCACAGGGCAAATGGACAAGCGCTATCTGGTGCTGGTGCAAGGCCGGTGGCCTGCGGGCAAGCAGCACGTTAAACTCAAGCTGCAGCGTTATGTCACTGGCGCGGGCGAGCGCCGCGTGAGCGTCGACGACGAGGGACGCGAGGCGCACACCGTGTTCGAGTTGGTGCGCGCCTGCGGCGGCTATAGTCTATTGCAGGCGCAGTTGAAAACCGGACGCACGCACCAGATCCGCGTGCACCTCGCGCACCTGGGCTTTCCCATAGTGGGCGACGACAAATACGGCGACTTCGAATTGAACAAGCGCCTGGCAAAGCAGGGCATGCGGCGCATGTTCCTGCATGCGTGGAAGCTTGCATTCGTGCATCCGGCGAGTGGCGAGAGGCTGAGATTGGAGGCTCCGCTTCCGACTGAGCTGGAGACCTTCCTGGACAGCTGTGAGTCCGAAAGAGCTCAACCGGCTGGCGGAAATCGCGCTTGATTTCCGCCTCCGTCGGCCCCATTTGATTAAATTTTAGCGATCGGAAAATGGCGAAGCGATTTGAACTTCTGGTGTTCGACTGGGATGGGACGCTGATGGACTCGGCCGCGGCGATCGTAGCCAGCATCCAGGCGAGTTGCAGCGACCTGGGATTGCCGGTGCCGGAGCGCGAGCGTGCCGCGCATGTGATCGGGCTCGGGCTGAAGGACGCGCTGACCTACGCAGTGCCCGAGCTGCCGCCAAGCGACTATGGCAAGCTGGCGGAGCGCTATCGCCACCACTATCTGGCGCGCGATCCGGATATCGAATTGTTCCCGGGGATGCGCGAAATGCTGGCCGGCCTGAAGGAAAAAGGCTACCTGCTGGCGGTGGCCACCGGCAAGAGTCGCGTCGGCCTGGAGCGCGTGTTCGAGGCGACGCAGCTGAAACAGTACTTCGATTCCTCGCGCTGCGCCGATGAAACCCATTCCAAGCCGCATCCGGCCATGCTGCTGGAATTAATGGATGAACTGCTGATCGAACCCGAGGCGACATTGATGATAGGCGATACCGCGCACGATCTGCAGATGGCTGTGAGTGCCGGCGTGCCGGCATTGGCGGTGAGCTACGGCGCGCATCCCCGGGACAGCCTGACCGGGTTCAATCCGATCGCCTGCATCGACGCGCCGCAGGAACTGGCGCCATGGCTGGCAAAGAACGCATGAGCAAGGCGAGCCAAAGCGCGAGCGAACCCGGCCAGGCTCTGGCCGAGGCTGGCGCACGCGTGATCTGCGCCAGCGGCGATCTCACCGACAGCGGCGACGGTCTGCGTTTCGAGGCTGCGAGCAACGGGGAAACGGTGCCTGCGTTCGCCGTCCGCCACGGCGGACGCGTCTACGCTTACGTCAACCGCTGTGCACACATAGCGATGGAACTGGACTGGCAGCCAGGGAAGTTCTTCGATGCCGAGGGCGAGTATTTGATATGCTCGACGCATGGAGCGCTTTATGCTCCCGAAAGCGGCGCGTGCCGCGGCGGACCATGCAAGGGCGCTGGGCTGCACCGGCTGCATGTATGGGAAGCCGACGGCAAGGTCTACATGAGGGAAGGGTAAGTCGATGGCGCAAGAGGAAAAAAACTGGGAACGCGAGACGCTGGAGAAACTGGCGTTTGCCGCGCTGAAGGAACAGACCAAGACGCGAAGATGGGGTATTTTTTTCAAGCTTTTGACTTTCGCTTACCTTACCTTTCTCCTGCTGATGGTGTTCGAGTGGCAGGTCAACGGCGACCTCATCAGCGAGGGCAAGCATACCGCCTTGGTTCAACTGGAAGGCGTGATCGATGCAAAGGGCGAGGCCAGCGCCGAAAGTATCACCGGCGCGCTGCAAAGCGCGTTCAAGGACAGGAACACGCAAGGGGTGATCCTGCGCATCAACTCGCCCGGTGGCAGTCCGGTGCAATCGGGCATCATCAACGACGAGGTGCGGCGGCTGCGGGGTGTTTATCCCAACACGCCGTTGTATGTGGTGGTCGAAGACGTGTGCGCGTCGGGCGGCTATTTCGTCGCGGTGGCGGCCGACAAGATCTACGTCAACAAGGCGAGCCTGGTCGGCTCCATCGGCGTGCTCATGGACGGTTTCGGCTTCACCGGCGGCATGGAAAAACTGGGCGTGGAGCGGCGCCTGCTCACTGCCGGCGAGAACAAGGGGTTCATGGACCCGTTCTCCCCGGTGGACCCGAAGCAGAAAGAGTATGCATTGGGCATGCTGAACGACATTCACCAGCAATTCATCGCCGTGGTGAAGCAGGGCCGCGGCAAGCGATTGAAGGACGATCCTGAATTGTTCAGCGGCCTGGTCTGGACCGGGCAGAAGGCGGTTGAACTGGGGCTGGCCGATGGCTACGGCAGCGTCGAATCGGTGGCGCGCGACGTGATCAAGGCCGAAGCAATCGTCGACTATACGCAGAAGGCCAATCCACTGGAGCGCATCGCCAAGCGCGTCGGCGTTGCCGCGGCGGAAAGCTTCGCCGAGCTTACGCTGCGCGGGAATTTGCGGCTGCGCTGAATTGGGATGTCGCGCGGGCGAAAAACCGTCTGCACGATCGCCCTAAACCTAAGCTGCTTTTGCTTTCATCCATAACCGTGTTTTCCGCGCGGATACGCTTCAACTCCGCGTGGAAAGCACGGTTGGCGCGCGGAGCGCGCAATGGCCGTTGCGTCAGTATCGGTCGATCTAGGACGACACGTCAGGCTGTCGCGACAGAGCTTGCGCGGACGGCGACCCGTCCGCGCGGATCATCGATTGCACGCGGACGAAAAGCACATCCGCGTGCAATCGACGATCTTGGATAAAGACAAATCTAAGTCGCGAGCAGCAGGAACAATGCTGGCCGGCGATCCAGTTGCGGCGGATGTTTTTTCCACTCCGCCACCGGCAGGGTGCGTACGTCCTCTCCGGCGAGGCTGAGCTCGGTGGCAACGCAAAGCAGAGTATCGCCGGCGCAACTGGCAAGGATGCTTTGCACCAGTTTCTGGTTGCGGTAGGGCGTCTCGATGAAAATCTGCGTTTGCTGCATCCGACGCGACTGTTTCTCCAGTTCGCGCAACGCTTTCTCACGCTCGACATTCGCCACCGGCAGATAGCCGTGAAAGACGAAATTTTGTCCGTTCATGCCCGAAGCCATGAGGGCGAGCAGGATGGAGGAGGGGCCTACCAGCGGCACTACCCGGATAGCGTGCCGCTGCGCGTACAGCACCAGTTTCGCGCCGGGGTCGGCGATGCCGGGGCAGCCCGCCTCGGACATCACGCCGAGGTCATGCGCGGCACGCAGCGGCGCGGCCAGCTCGGCGACGGCGGCATCCGGCGTATGCTCGTTCAGAGTTGCGATGTGCAATTCCTGCAGCGGCTTCGCCGTGCCGACCTGCTTCAGAAAAGCGCGCGCGGTCTTCGGATTCTCGGCGACGAAATGGTCCAGCGTGCGTACGCGCTGCTGTACGTCCTGCGGGATGACCGCCGATAGAGCGCTGTCACCCAAGGTGGTCGGAATGAGATACAGCGTTCCGGCGCCCATCGTCGACGCGCTCTACAGAACGCTCACGCCCTGAGCGGCGAGCATTTCGGTGAGCGCGATCAGAGGCAGTCCGATCAGGGCGTTTGGGTCGTCGCCGCGCATTTGCGCGATGAGCGCTATGCCCAATCCCTCGCAGCGGGCGCTGCCGGCGCAGTCGTAGGGCTGCTCGCGCTCAAGGTAGCGCTCGATCTCGGCGTCGCTGTAATCGCGAAAGCGCACGTAAAAAGGCACGACCCGCGTTTGTGCCCTGCCGCTGGCGGTGTCGCAAACGCACAACGCGGTATGAAACGCCACTTCCTTGCCGCGCATCGCCTTGAGCTGGCGCAGTGCGGTGGCATGGTTTCCCGGTTTGCCCAGAGGCATATCCCCGAGCACGGCGACCTGGTCGGACCCGATGACGATGGCATCGGGAAAACGCGCCGCCACTGCCTGCGCCTTCGCTTGCGCCAGGCGTCGCGCGGTCTCCTGGGGCATTTCATTCGGCAGTGGGGTCTCGTCTACCTCTGGTGAAGCAACTTCGAACGGCAGCCCCAGCCGCGCGAGCAGCTCACGCCGGTATCTCGAGGTCGAGGCAAGAACGATCTTGGCTGTGATTGTCATATTGGACCGGATTTAACCACGTATTGCGGCGCAGGTTGGCGCATTAGCGGCAGCGCTCTGCAACTTGCTGCTCCAGTTGCGCAATGGCGCTCTGGCGATCCTCTTCACTTCGATACACGCGTTCGCCTTTTTCGTCGAGCCGGTACAGCCGCCGCGCCGATTTGATTTGAACGAGACGGTCGCGTGTTCGGTTGCAGGCTTGGCGATCCGCGGTTTCCTGCTGCTTTTGCCTGGTCTCAGCCTGCTCCGCTTCAATACGCCGGCCCCGAAATTCGAGTTCCTTCTCTTTCCAGTTAGGTTCGACGGTTTTTCCCGGCGACGGTCCGGGGTTGGCCAGGCGCTCCCGCACCTCCTGCACTTTCCTGCCCTGAGGCGGACGTTCGCCATAATGGGTCACCCCTTTTTCGTCCACCCATTTGTATACTTGGGCGGACGCCGGAACGAGCAGGGCCCACAACAGACAAATCTTCAGCAAGGCATTGAAAATTTTGTTTTTCCTTTGACAGTAAGAGGCAAAAATAATATCATGCGCGCCTATGTTGCAACCGGCGGCCATTGACGGCTTGGCGTTTGCCCGCACCGCTGGAGTGCTTAAGGGGCGGCTAGGCATGGAAACCCTGCCGCGGCTTGCACAGTCCGGCTGCACGGGCGCAGTGCTCGATTTTGTCCTGACCGGCGAAATCAACGAGCGCGGCAAACCAGGGTTCAGGCTGATGGTGGAAGGCAGCGTCCGCTTGGAGTGCCAGCGTTGTCTGGGCAAGATGGACTGGCCGCTGCGGCTTGAAGCAAGGCTGGAACTCGCATCGGACGAAGCTGAAATACAGGCTGCGGATGACGACATTGAGCGCGTGGTGGCGGACAGCGATATGAGCGTCGCGATTTTGGTGGAAGACGAGGTTATATTGGCTTTGCCCATGATACCCAAGCATGAGCAATGCAAAGCAGCAGCAGGAGCGGAAGGGGGGCCTAATAAGCCCTCGGCTTTTCAGGCGCTCGCCGCGCTGAAAAAACGAAATTTGAGTGAAAGCTAATGCGCGAAGCGTGTTATGCCGGAACTAGAATTGAATAAGTAAGGAGCATAAACATGGCAGTTCAACAGAACAAGAAGTCGCCCTCGAAGCGTGGCATGCATCGGTCGCACGATTTCCTCACCAACCCGCCTTTGGCAGTCGAGCCGACCACGGGAGAAGTGCATCTTCGCCACCATATCAGCCCCGGCGGCTATTATCGTGGCAAGAAGATCGTCAAGTCCAAAGGCGAATAAGCGCTTTTCGCGCAGCGCGAACGGGTAGTGCGACCGTTCGCCCGGCAGCAAGCCGGATCCATTGCCGCTTCGACTGCCGCGAATAATTAAATGGACACCACGGTAGCCATCGATTGCATGGGGGGCGATCACGGCCCCGGCGTGACCGTTCCCGCCGCACTCAATTTCCAGAAATCCCATCCGCAGAGCACGCTCGTTCTGGTCGGCTTGCAGGAAGCGATCGAAGCCGAGTTGCGCGCCCACCGTGCGGCACCGGGGCAGCATCTGCGCCTGCACAACGCGACCGAGACCGTAGGCATGGACGAGGCGCCCGCACAGGCGCTGCGCGGCAAGAAGGATTCGTCCATGCGCGTTGCCGTCAATCTGGTCAAGAGCGGTGAAGCGCACGCCTGCGTCAGCGCCGGCAATACCGGCGCGCTGATGGCGATTTCGCGCTTCGTGCTGAAGACACTGCCGGGTATCGACCGTCCGGCAATCGCAGGTATCGTGCCGACGCTGAAAGGCGAGGCTTATGTGCTCGACATGGGCGCAAACGTCAATTGCACGCCGGAACACTTGCTGCAGTTTGCGATAATGGGCGCCATGCTTGTGTCGGCGATGCAACACAAGGACCGCCCCAGCATCGGCCTGCTCAATATCGGCGAAGAGGCGATCAAAGGCAATGACGTAGTTAAGGAGGCGGCCGAGCTGCTGCGCGCGAGCGGCCTCAATTTCTACGGCAACGTCGAAGGCGACGACATATTCAAGGGTACGACCGACGTGGTGGTATGCGACGGTTTCGTCGGCAACGTCATGCTCAAGTCGGTCGAAGGCGCTGCCAAGATGCTGCGCGATTTTCTCAAGGAAGAATTCAAGCGCAACTGGTTCACTTATCTTTGCGGCATTATCGCAATGCCCGTGCTGTCCGCGTTCAAACACCGGATGGATCCCGCGCGCTACAATGGCGCCAGCCTGCTCGGACTGAAAGGCATCGTGGTGAAAAGCCACGGATCTGCCGACAGCTTCGCTTTCGAGAGCGCGATCGCGCGTGCGTTCGACGAAGTACGCGAGGGTGTGCTGCAGCGCATTTCCCAACGCATGGCCGCAGCGGGCCATAATACGGTGGAAGCAACGTGAACTATTCCAGAATCATAGGCAGCGGCAGTTATTTGCCGCGCAACGTGGTTACCAACGACGAACTGGCGCAGCGCATGGACACCTCCGACGAGTGGATCCGCTCGCGCACGGGCATCCGCCAGCGGCATATCGCGGCAGCGGGGGAAACCTCGAGCAGTCTCGCGCTGGAGGCAAGTAAGGCCGCCATCACCAGCGCAGGCATGGCCGCGCAGGATATCGACCTCATCATCGTCGCCACCTCGACGCCCGACTATATCTTTCCCAGCACCGCGTGCCTGCTTCAGGCAAAGCTCGGTATCAAGGGTTGCCCGGCGTTCGACATGCAGGCGGTATGCAGCGGCTTCGTCTATGCTCTGGCCACGGCCGATCTGTTTATCCGCTCGGGCCAGCACCGCTGCGCCCTGGTGGTGGGCGCGGAAGTCTTTTCGCGCATCCTCGACTGGAACGACCGCGGCACCTGCGTGCTGTTCGGCGACGGCGCCGGCGCGGTGATACTGCGGGCGGACGACAAGCCCGGCATCATGGCGAGTGCCTTGCACGCCGACGGCAGCCATGCGGGCATCCTGTCGGTTCCCGGCACTGTCGACGGCGGCAAGGCGACCGGCGATCCTTTCCTGCGCATGGACGGCCCGGCGGTATTCAAATTCGCCGTGCGCGTGCTGGACGAGGTGGCGCGCGAGACGCTGGCCAAGTGCGGCCAGCAGATCGGCGATGTCGATTGGCTGATTCCGCACCAGGCGAATCTACGCATCCTGGAGTCGACGGCGAAGCGGCTGGGCATGCCGTCGGAGAAGCTTATCGTGACCGTGGATATGCACGGCAATACTTCGGCCGCTTCGGTGCCCCTGGCGCTCGACCTCGCCTTGCGCGATGGGCGCATCAAGGCGGGGCACAAAGTGATGTTGCAGGGCGTAGGCGGCGGCTTCACCTGGGGAGCCGCCCTGGTACAAATGTAATTCGATATTGATCTTAAAGACGCTATGAAACTCGCAATGGTTTTTCCCGGACAGGGTTCGCAATCCGTGGGCATGATGCAGGCCTACGGCGATATCGCGGCAGTGCGCGAGGTGCTGGCCGAAGCGTCCGACGCGCTCGGTCAGGATCTCGGCAAGCTGATGGCCGAAGGACCGGTCGAACAACTCAACCAGACGGTCAACACCCAGCCGGTCATGCTCACTGCGGGATACGCTGCCTACCGCGCCTGGATCGCCCTGGGCGGCGCGGAGCCGGCCATGGTCGCGGGGCACAGTCTGGGCGAGTATGCCGCGCTGGTCGCCGCAGGCGTCCTGTCTTTTCGCGATGCGCTGCCGCTGGTGCGTTTCCGCGCCCAGGCCATGCAGGAAGCCGTGCCGCAAGGCCAGGGCGCCATGGCCGCGATCCTCGGACTGGACGAAGACGCGGTGCGCGCAGCCTGTGCCGAGGCGGCGCAGGGCGAGATCGTGCAGGCGGTAAACTTCAATTCGCCCGGCCAAGTGGTAATCGCCGGTCATGCCGCCGCGGTCAAGCGCGCTTGCGACGCGGCGAAGGTAAAAGGCGCCAAGCGTGCGCTGCCGCTGCCGGTAAGCGCGCCTTTCCATTCCGCGCTGATGCAGCCTGCCGCCGAGCGCCTGCAGCAATACATGCAGAACATCACGTTCAACGTACCGCGCATACCGGTGATCAACAACGTCGATGTCGCGAGTTACGACGATCCGGCACGTATCAGGGACGCGCTGGTGCGCCAGGCCTGCAATCCGGTGCGCTGGGCGGAAACGATCCGGGCCTTTGCCGCGCAGGGAATTACACATGTCGCCGAATGCGGGCCGGGCAAAGTGCTCGCGGGCATGACCAAGCGCATCGATGGCAGTCTGGAATCGCTCGCACTGGTGGACAAAGCCAGCGTCGAACAGGGCGCCGCGCAATCCAGAGGAGGATGATCATGCTGCAGGGACAAATTGCATTGGTGACCGGCGCCACGCGCGGCATAGGCAAGGCGATCGCTCTCGGACTGGGTGCGCAGGGAGCCAAAGTAATCGGGACCTCGACTTCTGCAGCCGGCGCCAAGGCGATCGGCGATTTCCTTGCAGAGGCCAAGGTCGCGGGCAGAGGGGCAGCGCTGGACGTGAACGACGGTGCCGCCATCGACGCACTGATCGCGGAGATCGAGAAGGAATTCGGCGCAGTCGGCATTCTGGTGAATAATGCCGGCATTACCCAGGACAACTTGGCCATGCGCATGAAAGAGACCGAATGGGATGCCGTCATCGATACCGATCTGAAGTCGGTGTTCCGCATGTCGCGTGCGGTGCTGCGTGGGATGATGAAGGCGCGCACCGGGCGCATCATCAACATCACTTCGGTGGTGGGCAGTTCGGGCAATCCCGGGCAGATCAATTACGCTGCGGCCAAGGCCGGCATCGCCGGCATGTCGCGCTCGCTGGCGCAGGAAATTGCCAGCCGCAACGTTACCGTGAATTGCATAGCGCCGGGCTTCATCGATACCGACATGACGCGCGCGCTGAGCGAGCAGCAGCGCGCTGCGATACTTGGCCGTATCCCGCTCGCGCGCTTGGGCACGGCCGAGGACGTTGCCGCAGCCGTGACATTCCTGGCTTCCTCGCAGGCGGGCTATATCACCGGTACGACGCTGCATGTCAATGGCGGCATGTACATGGCATGAGTCCCGAATTGTCAAACGCCTGGCAGTGAATTTTGGTAAAATGCGCGACTGTTTCCGAAGCAAAAAAAGAGGGAAGGAGAATTAAATGGAAAATATTGAGCAACGTGTAAAGAAAATCGTCGCCGAGCAGTTGGGCGTAAACGAGGCGGAGATAAAGAACGAGTCCTCCTTCATCGACGACCTGGGTGCGGATTCGCTCGATACGGTGGAATTGGTCATGGCGCTGGAAGAAGAATTCGAGACCGAGATTCCGGACGAAGACGCCGAAAAAATCACCACCGTCCAGCAGGCCATAGACTACGTCAACAGCCACGCCAAGAAAGCCTGATTTCCAGCGCCCAGCGCGCCTTTTGCCGGAGGAATTTTGTCCCGCCGCAGAGTCGTCATTACCGGATTGGGCATCGTCTCCCCGGTTGGCAATACCATTGCCGATGCCTGGGCCAGCATTCTCGCAGGCCAGTCCGGCATCACCAGAATAAGCCGCTTCGATGCGTCGCGATTGTCCTGCCAGATCGCCGGCGAGGTGAAAGGCTTCGATCTCTCCCAGTACCTGGAACGCAAGGAAGCGCGCCATATGGATACCTTTATCCATTACGGCATGGCGGCGGGCATACAGGCGATGCGGGATTGCGGTATCGAGGTCACACCGGCTAACGCCGAGCGTATCGGCGTGAACATCGGCTCGGGCATGGGCGGACTGCCGATGATCGAGCAGACCCACAAGGAAATGCTCGCGCACGGACCGCGCAAAATCTCTCCGTTTTTCATACCCAGCACCATTATCAACATGATTTCCGGGAACCTGTCGATCAAGTACGGCCTGAAAGGGCCGAACCTCGCCATGGTGACCGCGTGCACCACAGCGACGCACTGCATAGGCGAATCCGGGCGGCTGATCGAATACGGCGATTGCGATGTCATGGTCGCAGGCGGTGCCGAAGCCGTGGTCACGGAACTCGCCATGGGCGGTTTTGCCCAGGCGCGCGCGCTGTCCAGCCGAAACGATGACCCGGCCACCGCCAGTCGCCCCTGGGACCGCGACCGGGACGGCTTTGTGCTCGGCGAAGGCGCGGGCGTGCTGGTGCTGGAGGAGTACGAGCATGCCAAGGCGCGGGGCGCGAAAATCTACGCCGAACTCGCGGGCTACGGGATGAGCGGCGACGCTTTCCACATGACCGCGCCGCGCGAGGACGGGGAAGGCGCCGCCCGCTGCATGAACAGCGCGCTGCGCAACGCGCGACTGAATGCGGACCAGGTGGATTACGTCAATGCCCACGGTACCTCGACGCCGCTGGGAGACATCGCTGAAACCACAGCCGTCAAGCGCAGTCTGGGCGCGCACGCCAAGAAAGTCGCGGTTAGCTCGACCAAGTCCATGACCGGGCACCTGCTCGGGGCCGCAGGCGGTGTGGAGGCCGTGTTTTCAGCGCTGGCAGTGCATCACCAGGTGGCGCCGCCCACGACCAATATCTTCAACCAGGATACGCAATGCGACCTGGATTATGTGCCGAATACGGCGCGCCAGATGAAAATCAACGTGGCGCTGTCCAACTCATTCGGCTTCGGCGGCACCAACGGCACCCTGGTGTTCAGTCGGGTTTGAGCCAAGTCTCAATGGGCTGTTGAAAAGCGCCCTCCTGACGCGAAAGTGCGTTTCGTCATGACGCCCTCTGAGAATGGAGCGTTTTTCAATTCCCCTGACTTGGGGGATCCAAAAGGGGGGCAAAGGAAGGGATGGGCCCCTTCCTTTCCCATCCCGGCCCCCTTTTTCAACAACGTTTTAACTGTTTCCCTAAGACCTTCCCGGATTCTCGTCCTGGCTTTGACGGTTGTGGCCGGTGCGGCGCTCGCCTGCGCCTGGATCAGTCTGCCTACGCCCGCATTTCTGGCCGTAGCCGCGGGCATAAGCCTCGCATGGGGCTGGTACATCGCGCAGGCTCTGGAGCGAGGACCGACCGGGCTGCGCATACTGGAATTGAACGCCACGGGCGATGCCCGCTGCCAGGACGCAAGGGGCCAGTGGCACGAGGCCGAGATACTGCCCGGCAGCTACGTATCTGGCTGGCTGATGGTAATCATTCTCGGCGCGAGCAGTGGACCCCGCCGCTCCCTGGTGCTGCTGCCGGACTCCGCTGCCGCCGGCGAGTTGCGCCGCCTGCGCGTGTGGCTGCGCTGGCGCCTCGCGCGCTCGTGAACTTTATGCGCCGGCGCTGGTCGGATAAGGGACATTCCATGCGCGTGAGGTGAGGATTGAAATTTCCCGGTAGCAGCGCAACCCCGATTGAAATGCTTGAGCTGGATTTCGTTCCAGGCCTTACATTTTCGCGGCCGTCCACACAGTTGGGGTATACTGAAAATCGCCTGGGTGCGACAGACGAAGAACAGCCCCGGGGCTTCAGGGAAGGGCGGCGGATGAGTGAGCGCGACATTGACCAGCAACTGGTCGAGCGTGCGCAACAGGGCGACAAGCATGCATTCGAACTGCTGGTCAGCAAGTACCAGCGCAAACTCGGGCGCCTGCTGTCGCGTTTCATCCGTGACGCGGCCGAGGTCGAGGATGTGACGCAGGAAGCGTTCATCAAAGCCTACCGGGCATTGCCCTCCTTCCGTGGCGACAGCGCGTTCTACACCTGGTTGTACCGGATCGGCATCAACACCGCCAAGAACTACCTCGCGGCGACGGGTCGGCGCGCCCCGACCAGCACTAACTACGATTCGGAAGAGGCTGAGGCGTTCGACGACGGCGATCAGCTGCGCGATCTCAATACGCCGGAGAATCTGCTGATGAGCAAGCAGATCGCACGAACAGTGAACCAAAGCATGGATCGTCTGCCTGAGGAACTGAGGGCGGCGATCATGCTGCGCGAGATCGAAGGCATGAGCTACGAGGATATCGCGAAGATCATGGACTGCCCGATCGGCACGGTCCGTTCCCGCATCTTCCGCGCGCGCGAAGCGATTGCGGAACAGTTGCGGCCGCTACTGGATATATCTAAAGACAAGAGATGGTGACGCCATGAAAGAAACGTTGTCGGCCTGGATGGACGGCGAATTGAGCGGGCAGCAAGCCGCTCCGCTTTTGCCGCAAATGAAACGCGATACGCAGTTGCGCCGCGACTGGGACTGCTACCACCTGATCGGAGACGCCTTGCGCGGCGTCGAGGGCGCGGATTTAGGCGCCAGCATCCGCGCCCGGCTCGACGCCGAGCCTACGGTGCTTGCGCCGCAGCGTCGCAGCAAATCGGAAAGACTGCATTGGGTTGTTCTGTCGGCGGCGGCGAGCGTCGCCGCGGTGGCTTTCGTAGGCTGGATGGCTCTGCCCGGGACGCAGCCTAATCCGGTACAAATTGCCGTCCTCCCCGCGGCGGAATTCCAGCAGGTCGCCGCGCCGGCAGGTAACGGCGCCAATGACTACCTGCTTGCGCACCAGCGCTATTCGCCGAGCAGCGCGATGCAGGGTGTCGCGCCCTATGTGCGCACTGTGGCAGAACGGCGAGTCAGCGCGCGTCGATGAGAATTTTGGCCCTGCTGCTGCTCGCTCTGTCGGTTCAGACGGCGCGGGCCGACGGCGACGCGCTGGCGTGGCTGCAACGCATCCATGTAGCAACGCAGAAGCTCAGCTACACCGGGACCTTCGTCTATCGCAGCGGCGAGCAGGCGGAAACCTCGCGTATCGTGCATGTTGTGGACCACAGCGGGATACGCGAACGGTTGGAGACGCTGGACGGTTATCCACGCGAAATCGTGCGTAACGGCGACGAAGTGAAGTGCTACCTGCCCGACCGCATGACGGTGAAGGTTGACAAGCAGACCGACCACAAGATATTTCCGCAGCTGCTGCCGAAAAACCTGCAGGACATCAGCGAGCACTACACACTCAGCACCGGGGAGGTCGAGCGCATTGCAGGCCACGATTCCCAGGCGATCGCACTCCAACCTAAGGACAAACTGCGCTACGGGCGCAAATTGTGGGCCGACCAGAAAACCGGGATGCTGCTGAAATCCCAGACCTTTGACGTCGAAGGCGAGATGATCGAGCAGTTCGCTTTTACCCAGATCAGCATAGGCGGCAAAATCGACTACGAGGAGCTCAAGCCCAGGCTCCTCGGCAAAGCGCGCGTCTGGCATATCGAGAACTCCGGCGCGGTCGAAGCCAATCTGGCCGCATCCGGCTGGACCATCAATTCGCAGCTGCCCGGCTTCAAGAAAGTGACCGAGATGAAGCGCACCCAGGGCGGATCGAAGGAAGTCGGCCATGTGATCTACTCGGACGGACTGGCCGCGGTATCGGTGTTCATCGAGCCGATGGCCAACAAGACCTCACTGCCGCCGGCCGGGCTGTCGCGCCAGGGCGCGATCAACATCTACAGCCGGCAAATCGCCAGCCATCTGGTGACCGTGGTCGGGGAGACGCCCGCCGAGAGCGTGAAATCACTGGCCGAATCGGTGGAATACCGCAAACCGTGAGGATGGCCTGCGGCGACCGCAGATCCGCGCCGGAATTTCTCTGTAATATCCCGTAAAACGCAATTGAGGGACGTAACGATGCGAAAGACACTGCTCCTATGCCTGCTGTTTCTACTGCCGCTGAGCGCCTACGCGCAGGTGCGCGAATTGCCCGATTTCACCGAATTGGTGGAAAAGCAGGGGCCGGCCGTGGTCAACATCAGCACGGCGCAGACCATGCGCGCCCACCCAAGAGTGCCGCAAATGCCGGATCTGGATGAGAACGATCCCTTCTTCGAGTTCTTCCGCCGCTTCATGCCGCCCAATTCGGGCCAGCCCCCGCGCGAATTCTCGACCCGCTCGCTGGGCTCGGGCTTCATCATAAGCGCCGACGGCTACATCCTCACCAACGCGCACGTCGTCGACGGCGCTGACGAAATCACCGTACGCCTCACCGACAAGCGCGAGTTCAAGGCCAAAGTCATTGGCACAGACAAGCGCACCGACGTGGCGCTGATCAGGATCGATGCGACCGGGTTGCCGGTAGTCAAGCTGGGCGATCCGAACAAGCTCAAGGTGGGCGAATGGGTGCTCGCGATCGGCTCGCCATTTGGTTTCGACAATACCGTCACCGCGGGGATAGTCAGCGGCAAGGCGCGTTCGCTGCCGCAGGAAAACCTGGTTCCCTTCATCCAGACCGACGCGGCGGTCAATCCGGGAAACTCTGGCGGCCCGTTGTTCAACCTGAGCGGCGAGGTGGTGGGCATCAACTCGCAGATCTATAGCCGCACGGGTGGCTACATGGGGCTGTCATTTGCCATCCCGATCGACATTGCGCTGGATGTGCAAAGCCAGTTGCGCAGCACCGGGCATGTCAGTCGCGGTCGCATCGGCGTGGTGATCCAGGAGGTGACCAAGGAACTGGCCGACTCCTTTGGTCTGAGTAAGCCCCAGGGCGCACTGGTCAACGCGGTAGAGGAGGGTGGCCCGGCGGACAAGGCAGGTATCGAGGTAAGCGACATCATCCTCAAGTTCGACGGCAAGAGCGTCGGCAGCTCGGGTGAACTTCCGCGCATCGTCGGCGCCACCCGCCCGGGCAGCACGGTAGGCATGCAGGTATGGCGCAACGGCGCAACCAAGAATCTTACGGTAACCGTGGGCGAGATCCCGGCGGACAAGCTCGCGCGCCGTGAAAGCAAGCGCGCCAAGCCGGTCGAGGCGGTGGCCAACCGTCTGGGGCTGGTTCTGTCGGATTTGTCCGATGAGCAGCGCAAGGAATTGAAGACCACGAGCGGCGTGCTGGTGGACGAGGTGCGCGACTTCCCGCGCGGTGACGTTCGCAAGGGCGACATTATCCTGGCGCTGATCCACAAGGGCATCAATACCGAGGCCAAGACGGTCGTGCAGTTCAACAAGGCGCTGGACGCGATAGACAAAACGGTCACCATCACCTTGCATGTGCGCCGCGGCGAAAACCAGAGTTTCGTCACCATCAAGGGCCTGAACGACAAGTGAAAGGCCGGCCCTGATGCAGTCCGGGAACCACGTGGCGGCGGCGACGCTTACGCTGTATGGTCGCAGTTACTGCCATCTGTGCGACGAAATGCTCGCCGCGCTGGCGCCGTTGCGCGACGAGTTTGGGCTCGCCATCCAAGTTGTCGACGTGGACAGCGACGCAGATCTGGAGCAGCGTTTCGGCACCTTGGTGCCGGTGTTGATGCATGCGGATACCGAACTATGCCATTATCACCTCGATACTGCTAAAGTCCGTGCTTATTTGGTCAAAATCCGTTAAAATACCGGACGTTATTCTTCAAAGGGTGCCATGCAGGCGCCCTTTTTCATGATGCAGCACATCCGCAATTTCTCCATCATTGCCCATATAGATCACGGCAAGTCGACGCTTGCCGACCGTTTCATCCAGTTGTGCGGCGGACTGTCGGATCGGGAGATGGAGGCGCAGGTGCTCGATTCCATGGACCTGGAGCGAGAGCGCGGCATCACCATCAAGGCGCAGACCGCAGCCCTGCAGTACAAGGCGCGCGACGGCAAGATCTATAACCTCAACTTGATCGACACCCCGGGGCACGTGGACTTCTCCTACGAGGTGTCGCGCTCGCTCTCCGCCTGCGAGGGGGCGGTGCTGGTGGTCGACGCTTCCCAGGGTGTGGAAGCGCAAACCGTGGCCAACTGCTATACCGCGATCGAGCAGGGCGTGGAGGTGGTGCCGGTGCTCAACAAGATCGACCTGCCGTCGGCCGATCCGGAAGGGGCGATACGCGAGATCGAAGACGTGATCGGCATCGATGCCAAGGACGCGCTGCGCGTCAGCGCCAAGACCGGCGAAGGTGTGCAGGACATACTCGAGGCGGTCATCGCGCGCATCCCACCGCCCAAAGGCGATCCCGACGCGCCGCTGAAAGCGCTGATCATCGATTCCTGGTTCGACAACTATGTCGGCGTTGTGATGCTGGTGCGGATGATGGATGGGACGCTGTGCCCGAAAGACAAGATCCTGCTCATGTCCACCGGCAGTGCGCACCTGTGTGAACAGGTAGGCGTGTTTACGCCCAAGGCGCAATCGCGCCAACGACTGGTCGCAGGCGAAGTGGGCTTCATCATCTCCGGCATCAAGGAGTTGCAGGCGGCCAAGGTGGGCGACACCGTGACCTTGGCCGATCACCCGGCGACGGCGCCGCTGCCCGGCTTCAAGGTGATCAAGCCGCAGGTGTTCGCCGGGCTGTACCCGGTCGAAGCCAACCAGTACGATGACTTGCGCGATGCGCTCAGCAAGCTGAAACTCAATGACGCCTCGTTGCAATACGAACCTGAGGTGTCGCAGGCGCTCGGCTTCGGCTTTCGCTGCGGCTTTCTCGGCCTGCTGCACATGGACATCGTGCAGGAGCGGCTGGAGCGCGAGTACGACCAGAATCTGATCACGACTGCGCCGACGGTGGTGTATGAGGTGCAGATGCGCGACGGCACGCTGGAGCGGGTGGAGAATCCGGCGAAGATGCCGGACCTGTCACGGATCGAGGAAATACGCGAACCTATTATTACCTCGACGATCTTCGTGCCGCAGGAGCACGTAGGCGCGATCATGACGCTGTGCACGCAGAAACGCGGGGTGCAGAAGAACATGCAATACACCGGGCGGCACGTGATGCTGACCTACGAGCTGCCGCTCTCCGAAGTGGTGATGGATTTCTTCGACAAGCTCAAGTCGGCTAGCCGCGGCTACGCCTCGCTCGACTACGAATTCAAGGAGTACCGCGCATCCGACGTGGTGAAGCTCGACATCCTCATCAACGGTGATCGCGTAGACGCGCTGTCCCTGATGGTGCATCGCGACAATAGCCGTTACCGCGGGCGGGAACTGGTAACGCGCATGCGCAAGCTGATTCCGCGGCAGATGTTCGACGTGGCGGTGCAGGCGGCCATCGGCGCCAACATCATCGCGCGCGAAAACGTAGCCGCGCTGCGCAAGAACGTACTGGCAAAGTGCTACGGCGGTGACATCACGCGCAAGAAGAAACTGCTGGAGAAGCAAAAAGCCGGCAAGAAACGCATGAAACAGGTGGGTAATGTTGAAATACCGCAGGAGGCTTTCCTCGCCATACTGCAGGTCGATTGAGGGATACAGATGAATTTCGCGTTGCTGCTGTTCACCCTGCTTGTAGTTACAGGCATCGTTTCCGCCATGGATGCGCTCTATTTCGGCAAGCGCCGCGCGGCGGGGGCGAAGGAGCCGTGGTGGATCGAATATCCGAAGAGTTTCTTCCCGGTGATTCTGATCGTGTTTGTGCTGCGCTCATTTCTGGTGGAACCGTTCAAGATTCCTTCCGGTTCGATGATTCCGACGCTGCTGGTCGGTGATTTCATTCTGGTCAACAAGTATACCTATGGTATCCGCCTGCCGGTTATCAACAAAAAGATCATCGACATCAACGAACCCGAACGCGGCGACGTGATGGTTTTCCGCTACCCCGACGATCCGTCCGTCGACTACATCAAGCGCGTAGTCGGCCTGCCCGGCGACGTGGTGAGCTACGAGGGCAAGCGCCTCAGCATCAACGGCCGGGAAGTCCCGCTGCAAGAGGACGGTGATTACCTGCTCAAAAACAAAATCGAATACCTGAAACTGTATACCGAGACGCTGGGGAAGACCAAGCACGCGATTGTGCTCGACACCAGCGAGCCGGCCGCCTCGCCTTATGTAAAACAATTTCCGCAACGGGAGAATTGCATTTACAATAATAAAGGCATGAAGTGCACGGTCCCGCCCGGTCATTACTTCATGATGGGGGACAATCGCGACAACAGCAGCGACAGCAGGGTGTGGGGCTTCGTGCCAGAAGCCAATATCATCGGCAAGGCGTTTTTCATCTGGTTCAATTTCAGCGAATTGAGACGCTTCGGACGATTTAATTAGCACTAGTTGTTGACGGAAATAGCAAGGATTTCGATCCATAAGGAGCTAGGCAATCATGCGCAACAAGCAACGTGGGGTCAGTTTTCCGGTTATCTTCCTGATCGGTGTGGTGCTGGCCCTTGGCGCCATTGGCGCCATGAAGATCGCCCCGGCCTATATGGACTATGCGACGGCCAAGAAGGCCATCGTCGCCACTGCCGCCAGCGAAGGCCGGAGCGGCAGCGTCAGCGATATACGCAAGGCTTTCCAGCGTCGCGCCGATATCGACAATATTACGGTGGTGAGTGCGGACGATCTGGAAATAAGCAAGGACGGCGGCGACCTTGTGATCTCGTTTGCATACGTGCAGAAAATTCCCCTTTTCGCCAACGTATCCCTGCTGATCGACTTTGCTGCCAGCACTGCGCCCGGCGGCGGAAACTAATAGCAGCCCCGTCCCCCGGCGCGATGGACTACGGGCCGCTACAGCGAAAGCTGGGATACAGTTTCGCGCAGGCGTCCCTGCTGCAACAGGCGCTGACCCACCGCAGCCATAGCACCCCGCACAACGAGCGCCTGGAGTTTCTCGGCGACAGTGTCCTCAATTGCAGCATCGCCGATGAGTTGTACCATCGGTTCAGCGAACTTAAGGAAGGCGAGTTGTCGCGACTGCGCGCCAACCTGGTGCGGCAGGAGACCTTGGCCGGATTGGCGCAGGATCTGGAATTGGGAACATATTTGCGCCTGGGCGAGGGTGAATTGAAGAGCGGTGGCTTCCGCCGTCCTTCCATCCTGGCCGACGGCTTGGAAGCTTTGATTGGCGCCGTCTTCCTGGATGGCGGTTTCGCCGCGGCCCAGGGCGTGATCCGCGCCCTGTACGCGTCCTTGCTCGAGCACCTGGACCCGCAAACCCTGGGCAAGGATCCAAAGACCTTGCTGCAGGAACTGCTGCAAGCTCGCAAAATCCCGCTGCCGCAATATGCTGTGGTCGCGACCCAGGGCGCTGCGCATAAGCAGCTGTTTGAGGTCGAATGCCAGATCCCGCAGCTCGCAATCCGCACCACCGGCTTCGGCGCCAGCCGCCGCATCGCCGAGCAGGAAGCGGCGCAGCTTGCCTTCGGGCAGATGCGCAAGTGAACACCACCGACTTTCGCTGCGGCACCATCGCCATAATCGGGCGGCCCAACGTGGGCAAGTCCACGCTGCTGAACCACCTGGTAGGGGAAAAAGTCAGCATCACGTCGCGCAAGGCGCAGACCACGCGCCATCGCATCACCGGCATACTTAGCAGCGCAGATGCGCAGTACATATTTGTCGATACGCCCGGTTTTCAGACCAAGAACGCCAGCGCGCTGAATCGCCTGATGAACCGCAGCATTACGCAGGCTCTGCAGGACGTGGACGTGATCCTGGTGGTCATCGAGGCCGGGCGCATCAGCCGCGAAGATCGTCAGGTGTTTAATTTGTTGCCGGCGGGGCGGCCGGCGGTCTTGGCGTTGAACAAGATCGATCGCATGGCGGACAAGAAACAGCTGTTGCCCTTGCTGGCGCAGTTGCAGGCCGAGTGCAGCTTCGCGGATATCGTGCCGGTCAGCGCAAAAAGCGGGGAGCAGGCGCAGCAATTGCTGCAGGCGCTGCGCGCGCACCTGCCGCAGCAGCCGGCGATCCACCCCGAGGGAGAGATCACCGATCGCAGCGAACGCTTTCTTGCGGCCGAGCTGGTGCGGGAGAAAATATTTCGCCAGCTCGGGGACGAATTGCCCTACGGCGCCAGCACTACCATCGAAAAATTCGAAACCGAAGGCAAGCTGCGCCGTATTCACGTGGCTATCATCGTCGACAAAGCCAGCCACAAGGCGATGGTCATCGGCAAAGGCGGCGAAAAGCTGAAGCAGATCGGAACCGACGCGCGGCGCGACATGGAGAAACTGTTCGGTGGCAAGGTCTTCCTGCAGATCTGGGTCAAGGTCAAACACGGCTGGGCCGACGACGAGCGCACACTGAAGAACCTCGGATTCGAGCCATGAACGCGCGCGCGCGACAAGACAATCAGCCCGGGTACGTACTGCATACCTACGCATACCGCGAGACCAGCCTGGTGGTGGAGACTTTCACGCGCTCGCACGGCCGCGTCGCCATGGTGGCGCGTGGCGCCAAGCGCCCGCGTTCTGCGCTGCGGGGCAACATCATG